>JBCCVP010000023.1:0-43920 GCA_039195135.1 Pseudomonadota bacterium
ATTGACCGCGGCTTTGATCACCAGCGTATCGCCGGTGCGTGCCGGCGCCCGAAACTCAAGGCTGTCGAGAGCGGCGGTCACGCAGGAATGACCGCTGTGTCGTTCCGCAACGATGAGCGCGGTGCGGTCGCACAGGCTGACGATGAGCCCACCGAACACGGTGTATTCGGAGTTCAGGTCGTTGGGAAAGACCTTGTAAACGTTGTGGTCGACGGCGGACTCGCGGGGCGTTTTCGGTGTCATGGCTCCAGGTTTCCGGCTTGGCCGCTGGCAGTCTAGCGGATGGCCGCCGCCGGTGTGACCTCGCCGTCGGAATTTGATCGAGGGCGGACGCCTGACCCACACTTAGGCACCCTGCAAAACCCCATTGAGCGGGCCGCTTCGTACCATAAGGGAACCTCGTTTCACCGGACAGGTCGACCTAACTATGATCGCACCGCTGTTAGTTCTGCTCGCTGCTGCCGCAAACGATCCCGCTCCGATCACTGAGTACGCGCAAGCTCAGAAAGAGCCCCGCGTGGTGGCTTCACCTCAAGGCACCGTCCGGTGGTCATTGGAGGCTCAGTTTCCCATGCAATTCGGAAACGTGGTGATCGAGTTTCTCGAAACCGACTCGCAGCCGAAACCAAACAACAACCGCGAAGTAAAAGGGCACCTGGTTGTTGCCGGCGAGGTGGTTCGCCTTTCCGAGGATCTATCGCTCCACGCCTGGGCAGATGACGCCCCGGGCAAGTATTCCGGACTGAGCATTTTTGAACAGCTCAATCTTCAGACGGGGCAACACTTTTGGGTGTTTGCCTACTCAAGCGTTCTGCTTGGACGCCAGCTTGTCGTGGTAGACGCCAAAGCAAACGTCAAGCGTGAGAGGATCCCCCCAGGGGAAGACACGCCGCTGGCCCGGCGCTTTCTTGCGGCCACGTCAGGTATGAACGAACTCCTGGAAGAACGCGAAGCCTGCCTCGATCATTTCGCCTCCATCGACAACCTCTGGGACCGAAGTACGCGGGAACTCACCCGCCCGTGCATCAACGATGTGCGAGATCAGATTCACGACCTGCTTGGCAAGCGCGGGATCAGTCGGGCCTTCTGGATGGAGGCTGGTGGTCTTAACTGGGCGATCGAGGAACTCGAAAAATTTGACGACTCGCGCGCCCTTGCGACCGCTTACATGATTCAACACACGGGCGTCGTTTCGACCGCCGGCGCCGATGCCGCGGACTACTTTGCCGTGGCCCTTGCGTATCCCAGCGATGACGTCGTGAACCGCAGCCTGCTGGCGCTCAAAACCTGGGCAAGCCTGTATGGACACCGCACCAGCGACATGGTCCCCCGCGTACCACCTCCGCCCGATCTGACGCAGCACCGAAAAAGCTGGGAGGACGAGGTGGAACGCGCCATTGATCGTATGGCCCCGCTGCTGTCGCTTGTGGAAGCGCATATGGTGTCGCCAAACCCCGACGTGGTGCTTTCTGCCGCTATGGCGTTGAATGAGGGCTGGCCTGCGGGCACCGCTGATGCCTGGGAGACGGAGCTGTTGATGCTGGCGAGCGATCACCCACGGCATTCGTACTTCACCTGGCTCACCGCGGCCGACCTCATCATTCGGGACGGTATCGCCAGCCGGGCTGCGGAAGATGAGCTCTGGATCGTCGCGCTTACCGATGAGAATGCGAGATCCTCGTACCATGCCCTGACCGCCTTGTTGAGTCTCAGGCCCTCGGCGACAGACGCATCCAAACTGTTTTCGCGCCTAGTTGAGCTAATGAACGAGCCAGATTTTCGCGGCGACTCCAACGTATTTTGGCATCTGGAGCGCTATCCAGAAATCAGCGACCGATTCCGCGGCGACATCCTGCGTTTGAAAAAAGCATCAGAAAACCAGCCCGGCTGGTGGCCCAGGGAGAACGCGGAGAAGCTGGAGCGGGTGCTGCAGAGCATTGATGAGTCGCCGGAGGGCGTGGACTCGCGCTAACGCTGCTCCGCCTGATAAAGCACCTCCCCGTCGCTGCCGTAGACCTGACAGGAGAACCGCAGCAGCGGCAGTAGCTGCTGCCGAAGGTCTTTCCATTTTGCCCGGTCCGTATCGCCCCTCGGCAGGAAAACCTGAGGCACAAATTTGCTGACGTTGCCCACCACAAAACTCAGCGAGCGATCACAGCCTTCCTGCATCTGTGCCTCGGTCAGCTCGATGTGCTGGCCGTAGGTCGATTGAGTCGCAATGCTCACGTGGATCTGCTCGTCGTAGTACCCGACGTTCACGTTCAGCAGGACCTTGTGGCCTTTCACCCAGTAGCCAGCAATCAGCCGCTCGGCCCAGTCCGTGATGTTCTTGATCCGAATCAGGCCGACGTCGAACATCGAGGCCGGCTGCGACATGAGTGCTTCGATGGCCGGCGGGTGCTGCGCCGATGCTCTGGGTGAGATGACGATGCATATTGCAAACCAAACCACCGCCAGCGCACATATGGTTGGGGGCCTGAAAGATGGGGTCATACCGGTCCCTCCGTAGAGGTTTAAGTGCTCAATCAACTTAACACGCGCAGCGCAGACTAGTAGCGGCCACAGACCTCCAGCTCCGTACCCCAGGGTCCAATGATGCGCTCCAACTGCGGCGTGGGCTCCACCATCAAACTGGAAGTTACGCGCACCAGCGGGGCGTAGGGCGAGACGTTCATCTGGTCTATCAACGTCTGCGCCTTGTCTTCGGGCAACCGTTCCCGGATTCGTTCCGCTGCTTTGCTTCTTGATTGCTGCGGCGACTGTTCGTTTGGGTCGAGGCTCCCGAAGATGGTAAACGGGCCCTCGAAAAACCGCCCTGAGGCTCCAAACCGAACGGCATTGATGGTGAGCTCGTTTTGCCCAAGCGGAATCCTGATCAATCCCTGATCGTATTCCCCGATCGGTACATAGCCTGGGAATTCGATCATAGAGAAGGTGACCAGATTGAAATCCGGCACATCGATGGTAAACCGGGCACCAAACCCACTCACTCGCCCAAGCTGAAATGTATCGTCGACGATCACACTCGAGTTATTGAGGCAGAGATAGTTGAGACCCATGCTTTCGGCTTTCAACGTGATTGGGGACGGTTGCGATTCAGCCAGCTGCGGCGTCGTATTGACGAACACGCGAGCGCCATTTTCGAAACGATAGATGGGTGTCGTTGCAGCAACCAGTGCAGTTGCATCCAGGGCCGTATCTACGATCAACACATCTTCCGAAGAGAGATGAGTGCTTGCATCGCTGATCCAGGCCTTGATCCAGACCTCCCTCTGTTCGTCCAGGCCCACCAGAATGTTAATTGGCTCCCCTTGATAATTTTCATGCTTTTCCCAGGAGTGAAACTCAAAGCTCCCAGCGGTGGTGCCATCCAAAAGCACTTCAAGCCCGGTCTCCGTTTCCAGATAAATTGTGGCCTTCAGCTCAATTTTGTTGGCCAGCACGCTAGTTCCAGATAGCAACAAGGTGATCAGCAAACAGAGATAGCGCATATCAGTTCCTAACAAGTACGGGTTCGGGTCCAAAGTCCCCAGGTGTCGGCACGGTGGTGACGGTGTAAGTGTCTGGTGATGCAAAAGCCGCCGGTTCAGCGGCTTTCGGCTGCCGGCTGAGCAGATATCCGTTCAGGCCGAGGGACACAATCAGCGCTACCGCCAGGGCCCAGATTCCGGCGGGTCTTCGGCGCTCAGATCGTAGTAGATCTTGTTCTATTCGACGCGCGAGGCTGGGGTCTGCGTCAACCATGCGCAGCTTTCTCAGTGTGTTTTCAACGTCAGCTGTCTTCATCCAGATGATCTCTCAAGGTGCTCAGGCCGCGGCGATAGCGCGACGCAATGGTATTGATCGACTCCCGGGTTAGCTCGCCAATCTCTCTGAAGGTGAGACCGGCTATCGCGTGGAGCACAACGGCCTCTCGGGTTGCTGCCGGGAGGTTGTCGATAGCTGCCGCTAAAGTCGCCAGCATTTCGCGATCCTCGGGCGCTGCTCCGTCGTCGAACGCCAGCCATTCGCCACGCTGGCTATCCGCGCGGGACCGGCGAAGGTTCTTTTGCGCCGCATGGCGAATAGCGGTCAGGAGATAGGCCTTGGGGTTTTCTGGCGTGGTGGCGCTTTGCGCGACCGAGAGAACCGCTTCGTGCAGCGCATCTTCGGCCGCGCTGCAATCGCGGGTGACCGCCAGCGCTGCGGCAAAAAGCAATTTGTGATTGTCGCGATACAGCTGCAGCACTTTTTTCCAGTGCACCCACGTTCCCCTTTTCCTCTAAAGAGTCATCAGGAACACTTTTTTGTGCATCGAGGACGCGATCAGCGCTTGTTCAGACGCGGAATCAGCGATATCTCAAATAGCCGCGGCCAGTTTTTTCCCGTCACTAAAAACCGCTTGCTGGTTTCGTCGTAGGCGATGCCGTTGAGCACGTCGGTGTGTCCGGGTACTCGCAGCTCCTTTGGGAGGAGGCCTGTCAGGTCGATCATGGCGGTGACCTGCCCGCTTTCCGGGTCGATGCGGGCGACGTAGTCCGTCTGCCACACGTTGGCGTAGATGGCGTCGCCAACCCATTCGAGCTCGTTCAGGTTGCCCAGCGGCTGGCCGCGAAATCGCACGCGGATCCGGCGCTCCACCTCAAACGAATCGGGGCTTAAGAAACTGATCACGTCGGTCCCGTCGCTCAGGACCAGCTGCGTAGCGCTCTTCGTCAAGCCCCAGCCCTGGCCGGGCAGGTCGAAGCTGGCGAGCTGTTCGAAGGTGTTCCGGTCGTAGACAAACCCCTTGCGGGCCCGCCACATGACCCAGATGATGCGGTCGCCCCAGTCGACAATGCCCTCGCCAAAAAACCGCGACGGCAGCTGCTGGCGCCGCAGCACTTTGCCCGTCGCCTTCTCCACCTCGCGCAGCGTGGAGCTGCCGTAGCCGCCGGTGCTCTCAAAGAGTACGCCGTCCCTGAGAAACAGGCCTTGCGTAAACGCGTTGGTGTCGTGGGGGTACTGCTGCTCGACCCGGTAGTCATAAACCGCGACGTCCTGACAAAGGGCCAGTACGGGCGCGAGCAGAGCCAGCGACAGACCAAAGCGCTGCAGGAAACTCACCATGGAAGGTGCCGGGAAAGTTGTTTGCGTGGGGACGTGCTCATATCTTTCTAGTGCCGGCAGGATTGTTCGCAGAGCAACTCGGCGTGCTCCCTGATTTCCCGCAATTTTTCCGGAGAAATTTTGTGTTCCACGGCCTCGACCATGCTCAGAAACGGACGCGGGTCGGCTGCCGCCAGCCCCGCCAGGTAAGTATAGAGATAGCGCTTTTCAAGGTTGGTTCCATAGGTGCCGCTATAGGAATACTCCCGGGACAGCGTCAACAGGACTGTCCAGTCACCGGACAGTTCGGCCTCGGCCACCACCGAATCCAGGGCAATCAGGTGAGCGGTCACCAGGTCGGGCTGGCGAAAAACTTCATCCTGGATCAGTTGGCGGGCATCGTTAAGGAAAGCCAGAATTGCGGGAGGATAGCGCTGCGCGGCGGCGTCCGAGAGATAACGATAGGCCCGCAGGCTGTGGTCGCGAGGCACATTGATGCACATCTCATAGCGGCGTGCGTCGTAGAGCATTTGCTCTTCCTGCTGCGCCGCATACGAGTCGTCGGAAAACGCGGCGTCGTTGCTGAGCCGTTCAAGATGGCTGGCAAGATCTGCCTCGCTGTGGATGTCGTTATGTTTGCAGTTTTGGTGCAGCAGAAACAGGCGATAGGACGCCCCGGCGTCGCCCGACTCGGCTAGCGCGACCAGTCGCTCATAACCTTCCGGGTCCAGGAGTAGGTTTTCTTCCAGACCCTGGCTCCTGATCTGGCTAATGGACTCGCCGTTATAGTCCCGCCACCGTCCGATAGCTGCCCGCGCCGAGTCGGGCGTTTCCCGCCGGCTCGGGCGGGCCCTACCTGCGGCGCTGCTTCGATCCACTGCCACGCTGGCTTCGGCAAACTCCTGCGGGTTGCCGGCTGCGGACGTTGACGCAACAACGACCTTTCGCGGGCCGAGCTCCCAGACCGCGATCGCAAGGGCTGCGAGCGCTGCAGTCAGAATCAGTTTCATACCACCGCTCAGCGCTCCCAGCACCGGCGTTTTGGTTTCGTTTCGGCGGGAAAAATCCGGCAAGATCCGGCACCAGCTCTGACCAGCGCTTTAGTCTCCGCAAACGGCACGGGAATTTCTACTTTCCCGGCAACCAATAAACCGAACCTTTCCTTCGTAATTCCAGCGCTCCGCGAGCGATCGCCTCACCGGACCGGCTATTCGTAGGCGATAGCGTCGCGCACCAGCCGCCGACAGGCGCCGCGCCAGGGTGCCCAGGTTGCCAGCAGGGCAACAACGAGCACCACCGCCAGGGACAGCGCAAGGCCGCTCACGCTGACGGCGTAGTCAAACGGGTATTCCACCACGCCGGCGCCAAACCACTCGTTCAGCGCCGGGCTCAACGTGAGCGCCAGGGCCAGCGCAATCGCCCAGCCCAGCAGGCCGATCAGCGCCGCTTCGCAGGCAAGCAGCTGGAAGACGCGGCCGGGCGTCGCGCCAATGGACCGCAGCACGCCGATTTCCCGGTTTCGCTCCACCACGCTGGTGCCAATCACCGAGGCCAGCCCCAGGCCGCTCACCAGCAGCATCAGAAACGCAACTAGGGCGAGGAGCACGTCGATAATTTCCAGGTGGTTGCGGATGATGCGGCTAGCCATCTGACTGATCTGGGTACCGGTCACCGCCATCCGAGCAGCAGTAAAATGTTGCTCCACCATCTCGAGCGCCTCCAGGAGCCCGCGCTCGGTGTCGGGCGCTCTGCGTACAAACACATGCCGGCCGTTCCCCGGCGCCCGCGCAAACAGCGATTCAAAGGTACCGGTATTGAGGTACAGCAGCGCCGGACCAAACAGTTTGACGATGCCGGCCAGGCGCAGCGTGTGCGGTGTTCCGTTGACCGACACCTCGATCAGATCACCCACGGACAGATCCGGGTAAAGATGGGTGAAGCGATGGCTCGCCACCACCTCTGGCATACCCCCGGCCTGCACCCACCTCCCCAGACGCATGTTGGGTTTGAACACCTGCGTGCCGGTGGGCACGGCAAGCACACCAAAGCGCGGGCTGCCGCTGGCCGGCGGTTCGCTCATGGTGAGCCGGCCCGCTGCCCAGATTTCGTAGGCACCAATAAACGGCAGCTGGTCCAGCCACGCCACGTCGGTTCGTGTAACCGGCTTCGCGAGGCTGACGCGAAAATCATAATCCCAACGTTCATCTTCCACCTGAGCGGTGTAAAGGAGCGATGCGCGCAGGTTCATCGCAAACAGAAACACCACCGCTCCTACGGCCAGCGTCAGGGCACCGATCAGCAGTCGCGCAGGCTTTCGCAGCGCGTTGCGCAGGGCAAGACGGAACGTGAGCGGGCCAAAGTGAGCAACCGGGGAAGCCGCGGCGCTGGCCGCGGCGCCGTCCGACACGCCATGATGACCCAGCGCTTCCCGCACCGGCAGGCCGCACCAGCGCCGCACCGGATGCCAGGCCGCAAACACCGGCATGGTGGTGCCAAGCAGCAGCATCGCCAGCAGAAAGGGCCAGCTAAGGGCATCGGTCAACACCTCAAAATTGAGCATCGCCGCCATACCATGGGCAAGCGCGTAGCCGGATTTCACCGCCAGCGGCAGCGCGATAGCGGTCGCTACGAGCCCCAGCCCAAGCATGCCCAGCAGGTACATCCCCATCACCTGGAAGGTGGTGGCGCCCTGGGCCTTCAGGCTGCCGATCTGACGCACCTGATGGGTCAGGAGGACGGTGACAAGATTGATTACCAGCACCGCGCTTAGCCCAAAACCAAAAAATGACAGCGCCAGCAGGACGGTCACGATGGTGTTCAGCTGGAACTGATGCGGATGCTCGTCCGGGGGTGGCATCGCTACGTCGTGGACCGTCGCGCCGGCGGCGGTCAGCGCGCTGCGCAGCCGCTCCCCCAGCCCCCGGTCTGGCACCCCAATCCCGCGCACCAGGATGCGGTCGGCAAAACCATCCGGCAGCCATTTCTCCGCCGTCGCCCGGGACACATAGCCGTAGACCATCATCTCCATGCGGGATGGCGCCTGCCCGGGATCGTGAACCGTGCCCGCAAGCGTGGCGGTCACGACCCGTCCCCCCGGCAGCTGTACCCGAAGCCGACCGTCCTCCGGACCCTCGGGGGCGGCATCCACCGGCGGAGCTGGCGAACCATGGCCGCCGCCTCGATGGGCGTTCGGCACTTCGCCTCCCATGATCCGCACCAGGGGTCGACCGTCCCGCTCGATCAGCATCTCGCCGGGTGGCGGCGGAAATTCGCCGAAGTCGGGAAAAACGCGCGCCACCGACATGGTCTCGAAATCATCCACCACAAACAGCAGCATGGGCAGCCAGCGGTCGCCGCCAATGCCCAGCCGCGCAGAAAGCCAGGGCCGGTTTTCGACGCCGGCAACGCCGGGCAGGCGTTTAAGCTCGGCGACGGCTGCGGGGCGCACATCGTGAGCCGACAGCACCGCGTGGGGTGGCACCGTGTTGAGAAAATTCTCACCCAGGTCCACCGCCAGAATCTGCCGCGCCACGAGGACGGTGCTCAGCCCCCAGATACCCAGCGCCAGCCCCAGCACGGTGATAAGAGTGCGGGCCGGCCGCCGCAGAAGATCGGCGCCGATCTTGCGCAGGCGCGTGTCCATCAGGCCGCCGCCGCGGGCTGGCGGTCGGACTGAAGGACACCGTCTTCCAGCTCGAGCACCCGGTCGAAACGGTCGAGGCGGCTCACGTCGTGCGTGGCGACCAGTACCGTGCGGCCCTGATCTGCAAGCTTGCGAAACAGGTGATCAACGATGGCCCGGTTGTCCGAGTCCAGATTGCCGGTCGGTTCGTCTGCCAGCAGTACCGGGGGGTCGTTGGCCAGAGCCCGGGCGATGGCCACCCGCTGCTGCTCGCCGCCGGAGAGCGCCGCCGGCAGCTTGTGCTCCTGGGCCTCAACGCCCACCAGGGCAAGCAGTTCCAGGGCGCGCCGGCGTCGCTGGCGCCGCGGAATAACGTTCACCAGATCCATCGCCAGACGCACGTTCTCACCGACCGTCAGGGTGGGAATGAGCTGGAAAAACTGGAACACAATCCCAAGGCGCCGACCGCGAAAAGCGGCCAGTCGGGATTCGTTCAGCGTCGCCAGATTCTGCCCGCATACCTGGACGGTGCCGCTACTCATACGGTCGATGCCCGCGATCAGATTCAAGAGCGTGGATTTGCCGCTGCCGGAAGGACCAAGGACGCCAACGCAGGTTTGTGCTCCTACCTCAAGATTCAGCGGCCGAAGCGCGTGGAAAGAACCTGCCGGTGTGTAGAAACTACGGCCGGCCTCTATCAGACTGAGTACGGGGGACATCGCCAAGCTCCTGAAGAGAACTGGCCCATTGCGCAACGGCCTGGCGGGGGCGGCAAACGCTTTTCGACGAAACGCCGACATTTTCGGCGAGTGTCACTCGCCGTCGACGGATGGCCCCACTTTTGTGGCCAGCAGCGACTGCACCGCGGGCCGGTAGGACCGGCTGCTGTGCACCACGCGCCCGCTGCGGAGCGTTAGCGCGTAGCTGCCGCTGCCCCGATGATGGCCCTCAATGACAGCATCGATGTTAATCAGCAGCGACCGGTGAATCCGCAGGAAATGATCGGGATTGAGCAGCGATGCCAGAGAGCTAAGCGTGGCTTTACGCAGATAACTCTGATCTTCGAGGTGCAGATGCACGTAGTCGCCGCTGGCCTCGATACATTCGATCTCGCCGATAGCGACCGTGCGAGAGCCATCCTTGTCGTCAACCTCCAGCCGGTCGATATGGCCCGGCCCACCCGACCGCGGCCCTAGCAGCGGTCGACCATCCAGCTCAAAGTACAGTACCGACCAGAACGCAAAGGCGACGCCAAACTCGCTCAAGCCTCGGGTCATCTTCATGATGTGATCTTCCCGCAGGTCGATGCCCACCAGCAGGTAGGTCAGCGGATTGAGAATCATGGCGGTGATCAATGCCGCCAGCAGGCACAGCCCCAGCACGAGGGGAATCGGAAACCTCATCCTGCGAAAGGAGGCGCTTTGGAAAACCAGCGTCATGGCCGCGGAGAGCACCACACCCAGAATGGGATAGTAGGTGAAGCGCATGATCACCTTGGGCCAGTGATCCAGCGTCAGGGCGGCCAGAAACATGAGGGCACCGGCCAGGGCCCAGTAGATGACGGTAAACGTCCAGTAGTTGCGGGTTTGCATCCGGGGCGCGTTTGGATGGAGGCGACAGCAGCTTAGCAATCGCGCCGCGGCCACACCAACCAGGGTGGCCGGCGCAGAAATGAACGAAGCCGGGAGGTGCTGCACCTCCCGGCCCTGGTTCACGTTTTGATCAGGCCAGGTCGACCGGGCCGTGGTCGTCGCAGTGATCACCGTGGGGATGGTGCAGGTGACCATCCACCAGGTAATCAATGTGATCCCCGTGGGGTACCGCTTCGTGGCCGCAGCCCGGACCGTGCACGTGGTCCGCGTCGTGGCCGCCGCAGCGGTGTTCCGGCGTGCATTCGGCCGGATTGGTTTCGTTCACTTCGAGCACGTGCGCGTCCACGTGGCCTTCGTGCGCGTGGTGAAGCTCACCGTCGTGCAGGTAGTCAACATGGTTGCCGTGACGGATCGCGGTGTGGCCGCAGTCGGGGCCGTGCTCGTGGTCGTGGTCTTGGACGGGATTGCAGGTTGTCATAACTAAGATTCCAGTTCAGTTAGGGATGATCATCTGCCGCGTGAGAGAGCAGATTGCCGACCAGCTCACGCACGTGATCGTCGGCCAGGTTGTAGTAAACGTGTTTGCCCTCGCGCGCTCGCCTGAGCAGCCCCGAGTCAGCAAGTACTTTCAGCCGCTGAGAAATCAGGGAGGTGGAGTCGCCGGTCTCGGCGGTGAGTTCCGACACGCAGTGGCGTCCATCAAGCAGCAGCGCCAGCAGGCGTAAACGGCCGGGCTCGCCCATGGCGGACCCCATGCGCGCAGCGCGCAGTACCGTTGCCTCGCTCAGGGGAGCATGGTCGTGTATCGGGTGGTCAGCGGGAGCGCAGGTAGCGTTCATTAAGTTCAACAGTTTAACGATCGTGCGAATGTTAGATGATTGGGTTTCTGCTTGTCAATAGGCGATTCGAAGGTGATCCCGGGCGCGGTCGAGTTGCGCTTCTTGAAATATGGCGCCAGGACCGGCGTTTGGTAAATAGGGAAAAACACGCATGATTTCGAAGACCAAGCAACGGCAGTACACCGCGATCCACGCTGGTCGCCGAGCGCTGAGTCTTGCGATTGCCGGGGCGCTTGCCATCGGTCTGCAGGCGCCGGTCCGCGGCCAGGGATTTCCGGCGGCGCTCGAGCTGTCCAGCCTGGACGGCGCCAATGGGTTCTGGCTGAACGCGGAGGCGGCCGATGACCAGGCGGGGTTCGCCGTCAGTGGCCTCGGCGATGTGAACGGCGACGGCGTCGACGATCTGATCATCGGCGCCCCCTACGCTGGCGGCTACGCCGGACGCAGCTACGTGGTGTTTGGCTCTGCGGCCGGCCTGCCCCAGCCGGTGGAGCTGTCGGCGCTGAACGGCAGTAACGGATTTGCCATCAATGGTGAATCCGCCGACGATCGCTCCGGCCACTCGGTCAGTACGGCGGGCGACCTCAATGGTGACGGCGTTGTCGATCTGGTGATCGGCGCGCCCTACGCCGACGCACCCGGTGCCGACGCAGGTCGCAGCTATGTGGTGTTTGGGACGGCGGATGTCTTCGCTCAACCGTTGGAGCTTTCCAGCCTCGACGGTGAGAACGGCTTTGTGATTAACGGCGAGGCGGCCGGCGACCGCCTCGGCAGCTCGGTGGGCGCCGCTGGCGATCTCAACCGGGACGGTATCGACGATCTTATTATTGGGGCAGACGGCAGCGACGCGGGGGGAACCGACGCGGGTCGCAGCTATGTGTTGTTTGGGACCCGCGGCGGGTTTCCGGCCACGCTGAGTCTCTCCAGCCTCACCGGCACCAATGGATTTGCGCTTGACGGCGCGATCGGGGGAGAAGGCGCCGGTGCCGCGGTCGGCGCCGCCGGCGACATCAACGGTGACGGCATCAATGACGTGGTGATTGGCGCCAATCTGGCGAGCCCTAATGGGGATGCTTCCGGCCGTGGCTACGTGGTGTTTGGCACCACTTCGGCGTTTCCGAACCCGCTGGTATTGTCCAGCCTCAGCGGTGCCGACGGATTTGCCATCAACGGCGAAGCAGAGTTCGATTTCTTCGGCCAGTCGGTCAGCGCCGCTGGCGACGTAAGCGGTGACGGCCTCGACGACGTGGTGATCTCAGCGCGCCTGGCAGATGCCAACGGCCGTTCCTCGGGCCGAGCCTACGTGGTTTTTGGGAGTAGAAACGCTTTTGCCAGCCCGCTGGAGGCGTCTGGCCTGGCGGGAACCAGCGGGTTCATCGTTAATGGTGAAGCGGAGGGCGATTCGGCCGGGCGATCGGTCAGCGCCGCTGGGGACGTGAACAACGATGGCTTTGGCGACTTTGTCATCGGCGCGCTCTTCGCAGACCCAAATGGCGACAACTCTGGGCGCGGCTACGTTGTGTTCGGGTCTGCTACGCCGCCGGCCAATCCGCTTGAGCTAGCCAGCCTCAATGGACAGACCGGCTTTGTCCTGAACGGCGAGGCGGCGGGCGACCGGGCAGGATTCTCCGTCAGCGACGCTGGTGATATCAATGGCGACGGCGTGGACGACCTGCTGATCGGTGCTAACGAGGCAGAGTCCGCCGGGGACTATGCGGGTCGCGCCTACGTCGTCTACGGACGCAGCGACAACCTATTTGCCGACAGCTTTGAAGGAGACTAGCGGGTCCCGCCGAAGGCCCAAAAAAAAGGCCGCGTCACCGCGGCCTTCCGTGAGTCGGGCAGAATCTGCCCTCGTGGAACCCAAAGACCGGATCAGCGACCCGCACCTCCAGACACACACGACTGCAGACTCCAAACCACTTGATACTCACTCGACATGTGATCACCTCCTTTTGCTAGCCCGTTGAGCCTTCAGCATGCCCCAAGCGGGAGGCGGGGGCTACCGACGGAGGCCTCATGTCAAACAAGTTTTATCTCGAGTCAACGAAAGCGCGCTAGGATGACGGGGCTCACGGTCGGGAATTGAGGGGATACTATGACGATTCTTAAGGCGAGCTTCGCGGCCACCCTACTCCTGGGCTTAGCGTGCACCGCGGTCCGGGCCGACACCGCGGACGCTGGCGAAGCCGTGCTCATCGGCCTCGGCGCATCAGCACTCTACGGCGCCTTCATCCACGAAGAGGGAACCGAAGGCCGCTGGCAGCTGCTGAAATCGGTCGCGCTGTCGGAGGTGGTGACCGAAGCCCTCAAAACCGCCATCGACAAGGAGCGACCCAACGGCAGCTGCTGCACCGCGTTTCCGTCGGGCCACGCCAGCAAGTCCTTTACCGCCGCCCACTTCCTGCAGCGCCGCTACGGCTGGAAAGCCGGCGGGTGGGCCTACGCGGCGGCGACGTTTGTGGCCTATACGCGGGTCGAGTCGGATCGCCATGACGAAGTGGATGTGATCGGCGGCGCACTGATCGGCGTGCTCAGCAGCCATCTGTTCACCAACCGCTACGTGGAGGTTTCGCCCATGATTGAAGGCGACGTCGTCGGGCTCACCGCCTCGATCCGCTTCTAGCCCGATCAATCCTCGGGCGAGTCCCCGCGCCCGGCCAGCACCCGAGCAAGGAGCTCTGAAAACGCCGCGCGTTCCTCCCGCGATAGGCCAGCAAAAATGTCGCCCACCACCTCCGCAAGGGCCTCCTGAATCCACTCCAGCTGCTGCCGTCCCGCGGGGGTGAGGCGCAGCAAGGAAACGCGGCCATCCTGCGCACTCTTTTGCCGGACCAGCAATCCCTGGCGTTCATATCGCTGAATCAGGCGCGAAATCTGAGACTTATCCCGCCCTAATGCCTCAACCACGGACTGGATGTCCGCAGGCTCCCGCTCCCCGAGCGTCAGCAACAGCATGCCGCCGAGCGGTCCGACGCGGTATTGATCAAACTCGCTCGCCCGCGGCTGCAGCTCCGCGTGGATGCGACGCATCAATCGATCGATGTTCAGGGCGAGCGTGGTTGTGCTGTTGGGGCTTTGCTTCATTTAGTTGACATAGTCCACTATATTTTGTGACACTCGCCACAAGGGCTGTCCTGCCCACTTCCTTCGCGAGGTTCCGACATGTCAAAGACGCACTCCGTGGCCCTCAAGCTGGCCTCCATTCTGTGGATCATCTGGGGACTGGTGCACATGTTAGCCGGGATTATCGTCATTCCCGCGGATGCCAGCGACGGTTTTGCCGCCATCGCGGACGCGGTTTCCCCGGAGCAGCTGGCCGCGGCCTATCACCCGGCCGTGAACGGCATCCTCGACCAGCATGGGTGGAATCTGCTGTGGGGTGGCGCCGTTACGCTCATCGGAGCCATTTTCATCTGGCGCGGCAGCACCACCGCCATCTGGGTGACCGGCATGGTTGGCGGCCTGCTGGACCTGGGCTACCTCGTATTCGTAGACATCCCCGGCTTTGTGAACTTTGTTCCGGGCACCGTAATGACCTTCGTATCCGGCACGGCCATCCTTCTGAGCTTCTGGGTCTGGCTGTCCAACCGCACCGGGTAACCAATCGATCCGGAGCCAGCGTCAGGTATCTTCAGCGGTCTTGCAGGCCGGTCACGAACTTTCTGATTTCGTCTGCTACCGCGATGGCATGGGGCTGGGAAACGATCACCGTCAGGTGATTCGAGCCGGGTATTTCGATCGGCCCAACGCCCCCTGGACTGACCTCCACGGCGTGGCGCCACCGCGAAAAGTAAGCATTCCGCCAGCGCTGCATTTCTTCCTCCGGTTCACCGTCACTGACCATTTCGCCGTAGTTTCCGGAGTAAAGCACCAGCACCGGTCGGTTATTAATGTGACCGGCATCCAGCGTCTGGAAGGCCGCTTTAGGAAGATTGCGCGCAATGAGCAGCGCCGAGCGCAAGGCCTGGGGGTGCGGGGCGAGGGCCCGAAATTCAGCAACCGCATCCGGTGGGTAGCTTGCATCATCCAGGAGGTCCAGCTGAGACAGAACGATACGAGGCACGCCCAGGTAAGCTGCCGCCACCTGGCTTTTGCAGAGAAAACCGCAGGGGCGTGGCGGGTCGTCTCTTGCCGCCTCAAAGTCACTGATCACCAGTTCGGGTTCGCCGGAGTCGATATACACGGCTGCCGCGATCTCTTCGGGAAACTGACGGTGGTAGACCCGGGCAAGCATGCCGCCGAGCGAATGGCCCACGTAAATGAAGGGTCGCTCCTCCTGCGCACCGTTCAGCAGGGCGTTGAGTTCCTGAACGGCCTGTTCCGCGTCGTAGGGGCCTGCGCCCGGGTTGCTCCAGCCGAGACCGGATCGGTCATACGCGCACACGCGATAGTCGGAGCGCAGATCGTTGTGGATGTGCCGCCATCCACTGGACCACAGCTGCGCGCCGGACTCGAGCAGCAGCATCGGCGAGCCGGTACCGCGACAGTCAATATGCAGGCGATGCTCGCCAACGCTGATCATCCGTCCGGGTGGCGGGAACTGGCGTGCGGCCTGCCGGGCAGCAAACCGCTCGTAGCTGAGGCCAGTGATCAACAGCGCCAGGAGCGCAATGCCGGCCCAGCGGAGGATCTTGAGCGGTATCGAGATCCATTTTGAACGAGCCATTTACTTTGTATAACCAAGTATAAGATTCATTTTTTTCTAGGCCCCACTCAGTGCAGTCGTCGCGGCAGGCTGAACCAGCAAAGAAATACCACCCCAAGCATTAGCGGAATGATCCAGAACCCGAGCATCTCGCGGGCCCCCTGGGAGTCGACGTAACCAGCAATCCACCAACCTTCCGCCAATCTAAAAAGTCCCACGTAATCCGGATAAAGGGGCTTGGACACGGCCAGCGCCAGGGCTAGAAAACCCACCAGATAGGAGGCACCCAAAAGGATGGATCGAAGCAGATCCGCCAGTCCCCGGCGGACCTGCTCCCGGGCCGAACTCACCGTCCATTCATCGGGCTCCTGGGGCTGACCGAGGTAACTCGAGGGCGCACCCAATCGCGCAAACACATCGTTCAAGCTTGGGGCGCAACCCTCAGCGGCGGGTGCCTCCAGAGCGTCCAGCACATGATTCACCAGCTCTTCCCGAATATCTGCACTCCGGCCCGGCGGCATGGGCCGCAGGCACCGATCCACCTCGGCGAAATAGCGAGTCCAAAGCTGTTGGTCAGCGGGGTCTCGGAGTAGCGGAGCTTGATCATTCATGGCGTGAGTTTTCGTATGGCGCGATCGAGTTTGAACCAGCGGCGCGTCATCTCCTCCAGCGCACTCCGGCCCAGCGGGGTGATGCGGTAGTAACGCCGGCGACGGCCCGAAGACATCTGCTCCCAGCGGGAACTGATGAGTTCACGCTTTGCCAGCCGATTGAGCAGTGGATAGAGCGTGCCTTCCGCAACATCACCATCTGCCGATTCGGTGACCGCCTGAACCAGCTCATAACCGTAATACTCCCGGTCCGTGAGCCGGAGTAGCACCAGGAGTTCCAGCACGCCTTTGCGAAGCTGCCGACTCCAGTTTGCCGCGAGCTGAGGGCTGGCCGCGTCGTTCATGATCTCTGATTCTTTGGGGGATTAACTATGTGATACATACTATGTGATACACAGTATATACGACTCTGACGGCCTGGTTTGTGCGGGATTTGACCGTTAAGGGAATGGCCCTTTCGTGATCTGTTTGGACCACCCAAACTTCGGCCAGAAACCTGATCCTTCGCCGGCGGCGGCAGCCGAGCTGATGCTGCATGATCTCGATCCGGATCCTGCGTCACGAGGGTATGATTGACGTGTGAAACTCATAGACGCCAGGGGGTTTGTGCCAATCGCTTTCGCCTGCGTGGCCATTCTGGCCTGCGCAACCCAGGCAGCGCCACTACCCAAAGCGCAAAGCGAACGGCTGGTTCGCTTTGTCACCCAGTTTGAAAAACTGGCCATGTTCGATGGCTCGATCCTGATCGACGTGGGAGGCGAAGTGGTGTTCGAGCGGTCCTTTGGTCGCGCCAGCTACGAACAGGACGCCAGGCACGGGCCGGAGACTCGATTTCGCATCGCTTCCGTTTCCAAGATGCTGACCGACGTGGCCATGGCCCGCATGCAGATGGCCGGCAAACTTAACCTCCGCGAGAAGCTGAGCGGCTATCTGCCGGACTTTCCTGGCGCCGACCGCATTGCGCTCTCCATGCTGCTGGATCACACGTCCGGAATCGCCCACACCAACCGGCAGCCCTGGGGGGAAGGCTCCCAGCGTCTGACGCTGGATGAAATCGTTGCGCGCCTGGCACTGCTGCCGCTGGATTTTGAACCGGGTTCCGACAGCAGTTATTCCAACGGCGGCTACGCCGTGGCCGCCAAGGTGCTGGAGATCGCCGGCGAGGGCTCCTACGCTGAAGTGATGCGGCGCACCGTTTTCGAACCGCTCGCCATGGTTGGGAGCGGCCACCTGGCCAACTCCCGGGTCCCGGTGCGGCAGCTCGCGACGGGCTACGAACCTGGTGCAGTGCCCGGACAGCGCCGCTTTCCCCGCTTCTACGCGGTGGAAACGCGCCCCGGCGGCGGCTCGCTGATCGCCACCGCCCGGGATCTGCACCGACTGACCGCCGCCGTCTTCCGAAATGATTTTGTCGACGAAGCGCTGCGCCGATCGGTGCTGGGTGCCGAAGGCTCCACCTTCCTGTCTCAGGGGCGTTCGCCAGGTTTTGTCGCAAAGCTCTACTTTGATCGCGGTGACGACGTCATTGTGATCAGCCTGGCCAATAACTACGCGGTGCCCGCCGACTGGGCGGCGGCGCTGGCCGACCTGGCGCTCGGCCGGCCGCCCGGCGGGGACTGGCCGGTCCTTAAACCGTCGTCCACGCGAGTCCTGGAAACCGATCCGCGGCTTGGTGAGTATCTGAACTCACGGGGTAACCGCCCCATGTCCATCCGCCGTTCATCGACAGGTGGCCTGTTGCTGTTCGAGGGGCGGGAAGCTCCCGGCACGGCTCTGGTGCCCCTGGCAGACGGCGCATTTTTAATCCCCCATTACTTTCAGCGATGCCAGCAGGACGCCGCGAGCCGGCAGATCGAGTGCCGTATCCTGTCCGGCAACCCGCGCTACTCCAGCACCCTCACGGCGATCACCTCCGCCGGAGTCACGCCCTAGCGCAATCAGCCGGTCAGCGATTGGCAACGCGATTAAAGACAAACTCGCCAGCCGTGGCTGTTACACGATGGATGAATGACCTTCATCCACGCCGCAGCGTGTGAAGCTCAGTGCTTGACCACGTCACACCAAGTTGACTGTGATCCACCTACTGTTTAAGCATCAGCAAGCATTTGGAATGGGATTTATGGCGCAGCGAAACAACGGACAAAGCGTCTTCGCCATCGCCATCGCTGTACTCATCGGCAGCGCGATGGCGTGGGCCGGAAGCGACGGGGGCGATCAGTACCGCGGCCTGCCGGTATTTGCCATTTGCGGTGCGCTGGCCTTCGCCGTGAACTGGATTGCCTTCGTACCGGCGGCCCTGGGCAGGACAGAGCACTTCTACGACCTGACCGGTGGCATCACCTACCTCACCGTTACCGCCGCCGCCGTTTACCTGGCCGGCAGCCTCGACCTGCGGGCATTGCTGGTCGCTGCGATGATCGCCGTCTGGGCGCTGCGCCTCTCCATTTTCTTATTCCGCCGGATTTCCGCCGACGGTAGCGACAGCCGTTTTGACGGTGTCCGGGACCGGCCGCTGCGGTTTCTGATGGCCTGGACGCTGCAGGGGGTCTGGGTGCTGCTCACCGCCGCGGCGGCGCTGGCGATCATTACCGGTGGTAACCGGGTGCCGCTGGAACCGCTCGGCATCGCGGGCATCGTGGTGTGGCTGGCAGGCATGACCATCGAAGTGATCGCCGATCGCCAGAAGTCCCGGTTCCGGAAAAACCCGGACAACAAAGGAAAGTTCATCAACACCGGCCTGTGGGCCTGGTCCCGGCACCCCAACTATTTTGGGGAGATTGTGCTATGGACCGGCATTGCGCTGATGGCCATCCCGGTGCTGACGGGCTGGCAGTGGGCAACGCTGGTGTCGCCCCTGTTTGTGACCTTCCTGCTCACCAAGGTCAGCGGCATCCCCCTCCTGGAGCAGAAGGCCGACTCGCGCTGGGGCGGTCAGGCTGACTACGAGACCTACAAGGCAAGCACGCCGGTTCTTATTCTAAAGCCGCCGAAAGCGGCCTAGCGAGCCGCTTGAGCTACTTTTTCTGGAGGCGCACCACGCCGTCCCAGTCCTTAGGCGCCGTGCGGCCATGGCTCAAGATCTGCGAGATCAGGAAGTCTTTACCCTGATCCCAGTGCGGCACCTCGTGCAGCAGGGCAAAAGCCTCGTCCCAGTCTCCGGTGCTGAAGGCGTCAAGCGCCGACTCATATTGCCTGATCGCCGCGTCATCCAGCGTGCCCTTTGTCTGCGCACCTTCGGCATCGCCGGCGGGCGGCAGGAGCTCACTCACGGTGACGGAGTTTTTCATCCCGTAGGGGCGCAAACAGGCGAGCCGCCGGAACCGCAAACCGTGTTCCATGCCCGCAAGCCGGTCTGTGGTCTGGTGATCAACGAGGATCGGCACCCTGAGTTGTTTGGTGATGCCTTCCAGCCGGGATGCCAGATTGACCACCGGGCCAAACACATCAATTTTGAACTGGCCCTGGGTCCCCAGGCGGCCCGCAACCGCTTTCCCGGAGGCAACGCCAATGCCGCAGGAAAAGCCCGCCAGGGGATCGTCGGCGCGACCTTCCGCTTCAGAAAAACGCGACAGGATCGCCAGGGCCGCCCGGCAGGCGTAAAGCGGCGCCGCGTCATCATCGATCGGCCAACCCCAGAAACCGAGCGCAGCGTCACCCTGAAAGTCGCAAAGCACACCCCGCTGGGCATGGACCGCCTGGGTCATCACGTCCAGGGCGTAGCTCACGCGATCCAGCAGGCCGATGATGTCGTCCTGCTGCTGCTCCGCTGTTCTGCTGAAGCCACGAAGATCACAGAACAGCACCGTCACCTCCGTCTGGCGCGGCGCCAGGGCCCGCTCGCCCCCCGGCGACGACAGCATGGGCAGCGCCACCGGCGAGAAGAATCGACCCAGCATCGACTGCTGGTGCTGCAGACCCTGAAAGTCCCTCATGGCGCCCAGGAAACTGGCCACCAGTTCGGCAAACTTAACGTCGGGCCGAAGATCGACCGTGGCGCCGAGCTGGCCACCAGCGACGTAGAGCGCCCAGCCGGCACAGGCATCACCGGGGATGGGCGTGCAAAACGCCCAGTCGATGCTGTCGTGCATCGTAAAGTCCACGTCATCGTCCATCCCGCTCCACAAGCTGCGAACCGTATTTTGCTCGCTGGTCGCTTTGTGTATCAGGCGACGGGATGGAGAGAGCTCGCTGGTTCTCATGTCCCGCGCTTCCCAATGGAAAACCTCAATCGGTTTGCCATCCACCTCGGGGCCGACGCAGACGATGGCGACCGCATCGGCGCCGGGAACCCCCTGGAGGATCAACATCACCAGGCGGGAAAACAGCTGTTCATCGTCGGTGGCGCCGCGAATCAGGTCGGGCAGTGACGACAACACCTCGATACGTTCATCGGCGTCCCGGAACCGGGTCCGCTTGAGCTCATCGGCAGAAAACCGGTCCATGGCAACCGGTGTCGGGTCATCGTCGGTGATGCGGAGCTGGTCATCGACAAAATGAAAGGTGGTCTCACCAATCACAAAGTGCTCACCCAGCGCCATCTCGAAGTTGTCCTTCGGTTTGCCCTGGTAGAACAGCGGATTTCTCGCCGCGTGATGGCGACTGACCTGCAGCGTGTTGCCCTGGGAGACCAGCTCCGCGTGGTTTCGGGAGAGAGATTTTTCCCACTCAACCGCCCCGAGCTCTACCCCTTCCGCGTCATCGGTCCGGCTGGGCCGGCGACCGACCCGCAGGCATCCACTGTTCGTCAACCGAAACTGCTGTTCGCTCCCGTCGGGGCCATTCGCGACGATCTTCGGCATGCGCGCTACGCGGCTCCGTCATCCAATCGGAGGCCGGCGGCGCCGTCTTTGCGCTGCGGCTGCAGCAACGAGCCATCCCGCGTAACTCGAAACAGGAAAAACCACAAAATGCCGACCAGGACCAACCCCAATCCCGCGGCAACCCAGCCGAGGGTTCGGAAACGTTCGGACAAACCCGTGAGGGGAGATAAGGCGGCCTCGCGACTCTGCTGCACCACAACCTGCCATTTCGGATTTGCACCGAGCGCCTGGTACGCAGCAAGCATTTCGGTGCCGTTAACCGGATCTTCAAACCGGTCGGACCGGCCAGCTTCGGAGTCCATCAGCGCCTGCACCGCCGGTGTTTCGAGAAATTCGGCCGGCCCCAGCGGGAGGGAGACTTCCCCGGGGCAGGGGTGACGCACCAGCTGGCCGTCGTTGAGCAGTACGGCATAGCGGTCGGCGCACTCGCCGGGCTTGGCGTCTCCTTCCGCTTCCCGCAGCCATTCGTTAAAGGTGGGCAGGTGCAGCGTCGCTGCCAGCACGCCCACCACCTGCGGCGAAGCATCCTCAACCTCCAACCACACGGGGCTGCCGACGCTCACCAGTATGGGGCGCTCGGCGGACGTGCTTTCAAAGGCTCGCGTGATGCCCGTGGTCTGTCGAGGCGTGGCGGTAGTTACCAGCGACACGTCCTCGGGCTGCGGTTTGCCGGTGAACCATTCCCGATAAGCGTACCGGGAACCGATCACCCGCTCATCAAGGGGCGCCCGGGCAATGGCGACGCCGTTGGCGTCCGCAAGCACCCAGCTGAAGAATGAGCGGTCCCGGTAGTTCTCGTGAAGGCGTTCCAGCTCGCTTTGCAGGACCTGAGTTGCTTCGGCCTGGCCCTGCGACAGCGCCTGCAACCCCTGGGCCAGAACAGGGGTGCCGGCCTCGCGGCTGACCCGGCGCTTGGTCGCCGACAGGTTTCGGTCGACCACAGCGGACACCAGTTCTGCGAAGCCCGCGGCACCGGTAAGGCTTTGGCTGGAAATGGTGGCTTCCGCCTGGGATTCGGCCTGCTGCCAGGCCCACACGCCGATGCCCGCCATGCCGGCCAGCAGCACCAGGGGACCCAGAACGCCAAACAGCACCAGCGGCCGCAGCGTAGCGCGTTTGGCCCGGGCGGCCAGCGCGCCGAGCACTTCCTGGACCGTCTGGAATCGCTCTTCCGGGTCAACGGTAATGCATCTGTCGATGATGTCTCGGAGCGGCCGGTCGACGTTTGGGTTTTCGTGGTGCCCCCGCGGCGCGGGAGAAGACTCGATCAATTCCACGTAGCGCTCGATACGCTCCCAGGTATTGGTGGAGCTCTTGAGCTCTCGGCTGGCTTTTTCCGACGCATACGGCGGCCGGCCCGTGATCATGCAATACAGCAACGCACCCAACGCGTAGATGTCGGAGCGCGCGTCCGGTCGAGACTTCGGCCGAGCCTGCTCCGGTGCCATGTAAAACAGCGTGCCGACCGCCGGGCCCTGCTCAGAGCTCAGCCGCGCCTGGCCAAAATCCGCCAGCCGGATCTGGTTCTCATCGTTCAAGAGGACGTTCGCCGGTTTGAGATCGCAGTGAAGAATGGCCTTCCCGTGCAGATACGCCAACGCCTCACCGACCTCTGCAAACACCGCCACAGAATCGTCAATCGACAGCGGTCGCCCGCCAAGTCGATCCGCCAGCGACCCCCCCGCCAGATACTCCATGACGTAGTACGGCGGATCGGCATCCCAGCCCACCTCCAGCAGGTGGACCACCCGGCGTTCGCTGAGCACTTCCACCAGCTTCTCAACTTCACGCTTAAGCAGCGGGAAATCGAGCCCTTTCTGCTGCGAGAAAAACTTGATGGCAACCCGGCGACCGGTGTTTTTCTGCGTCGCCAGCCAGACCTCGCCGTAGGAGCCGGCTCCCAGGCGCTGCCCCACTTCGTAGCCGGGAACTTCGGGTCGGGCAAGAGAGGATGAGCGATCGGCCGACCGGGCGAGGCCCTCGTCGTCCTGGATCAGCGTTTGATCTAAATCTGCGACATCGGAAGTGTCGTCGGAGGGGGAAGGTGTTGGCTCTTTCTCCACTTGCGGGCCGTCAACGGTCCAGGCCTGGTCAACCCGAAGTGTACGTCAACCAAGAGCCGCGTTTCACCCCGGCAGCAACCGCGAGGGGGTGAACGATTATTGCGCGGTGCCCGGGCGTTGCAAAGCCGACCCGGGCTTGCGACAGTGACGGCAGCACGGGCGCTCCGTGCGCAACCACGGTTTTCGCCATGAGTCTGGCTTTCGGCACGCGCTACCCCTGCGATCAGTCCGTCGCAACGGGCCCGCGGGCCGTTCAGTGCGCGGAGCGCCAGCGCCGCTGGGTGCTGGTGGCAGCGGTGCTCGGTTCCAGCCTGGCATTTGTGGAAGGGTCGATCGTCAATCTGGCCCTGCCCGCGCTGCAGGCTGATCAGGGCTGGGGCTCCATCGAAACCCAGTGGATCGTAAACGGCTACCTGCTGGCGCTAGGTTCTCTGATGCTCATCGGCGGGGCCCTGGGTGACCGGGTTGGCCAGAAGGCCGCGTTTATTGTGGGGCTGCTCCTGTTTGGCATCGCTTCCCTGGCCTGTGCCCTGGCGAATAGTTTTGGGCTGCTGCTTGGAGCGCGAATTGTCCAGGGCGTTGGCGCCGCGCTGCTCGTGCCCACCAGCCTCGCCCTGATCAACGTCCACTTCGATCAGGAGCGACGGCCCCGGGCCATCGGTATCTGGGCCGGCGCCTCCGCCCTGACCACGGCTCTGGGCCCCGTGCTGGGCGGTGTACTGGTGGATGAGCTGGGCTGGCGGTCCGTATTTTTTGCCATTGTGCCGTTTGCCGCAGCGGCGATTGCCGTTGCCGCACTTCGGCTTCCGGCGTCTGTGGAAAGCCGTTCGGACAAGCTGGACTGGCCGGGGGCACTGCTGCTGCTTGCGACCCTGCTGCTGATCTCGCTGGCCCTGATCGACCCGCGCCTCAATTCCGCCAATCTCGCACTGGTCGCCGGCGGCGCCGTCCTGTTTGTTGGCTTCCTGCGCTGGGAGTCGATCTCATCCAGTCCGATGATCCCGCTTGACCTGTTTCGCAATAGGATCTTCAGCGGCGCCAACGCCCTCACCGTGGCGCTTTACTTTGCGCTTGGCGGCGCGCTGTATTTCATCCCCTTCAATCTGATTCAGATCCAGGGTTATTCCGCCGTCGCTGCCGGCAGTGCTTTTCTTCCCATGACGCTGCTGCTGGGATTTGGATCGGCGTTTGCCAGCGATCAACTCCGGCGCGTGTCACCTCGCTCGGTGTTGACGGTCGGCGCGCTGCTGGCCGCCGGCGGGTTTGCCCTGTTCGCAAAGCCGGGCGTTGAGTCGTCCTATCTTCAGGACTGGCTGCCGGGAATATTGCTGCTGGCGGTTGGAATGACGCTGTGTGTCGCACCCCTAACGACGGTGGTGATGGCATCGATTGATGCGCAGCGGTCGGGCGTGGCTTCAGGCATCAACAATACAGCGGCCCGGCTGGCCGGCGTGGTCGCCATCGCCCTGCTGACCGGCATTGCCGTCGCCGTGTTTGACGGCACGCTTCAGTCGCAGCTGGCCTCGCTCGAACTGACCGCCGCGACGCAGACGGAGCTGCTTGCCAAAACCCATCTGCTGGCGGAGCTGGCCGCTCCCGTCCAGGTGGAGAACCCATCGGTTATCAACGAGGTGATTCGTGCCAGCTATGTGGCGGCATTTCGTGTGCTCATGATTATCTGTGCGCTCAGCGCCCTGCTGGCGGCCACGCTTGCCTGGCTCACGCTGGGTCCTGTGCAACCGGCGCCGAACCTATAATGCAAAGGCCTCTGCCAGCGGTCCTGTGACGCTAATGCAATCGTCCAAAACAGGTTCGGCAACATGCTGGACGATGTGGTTCTTGAGCCTGCCTCTGGCCCTGCTTATTGGCTGGGCATCCACCATCTCCGCTCAGGAATCCCCCATCCCGCCGGTTCCGGCGAGCGGCACGGTATCCGCGGAGCAACTCGACGCGGCCCTGGCAGCCATTGAAGCGCGGGATGACCTCGGCGAGGACACCCGCAGCCAGATCATCGCCGAGCTGCGCAGGGCTCAGGCGGAGATTCTCGCCCAGGCCGCCGCGGTCGCAGACGGGCAGGCATTTGCCACTGCGGTGGAGAGCGCGCCGCCGCAGATCGCCCGCCTGCAGGAGGCACTCGACAACACGGTTCGCCCGCCCCCCACGCTCACCACGCTGGGCGTCGGCGAGGATCTTCCGCTGAGCGAGCTGGAGCAGGTGTTGGCCCGGGAGGCTGCGGAAGCCGCCAGCCTCGACGCAAGCCTGAATCAGCTCGAGTCGGCACTATCGGCCCAGCGCGAGCGGCCCGCTGCCATTCGGGCTCGCATGGAGGAGGTGCAGAAGCGGCTGGACGAGCTGGCCGCGGAATTGAGCGCACCGGCCCCCGGCGGCGGTACGGCCCTGCTGAGCGAGGCGCAGCGTCTGGCCGCGGCGATGACCCGCGAAGCGCTTCGCGCCGAGCTGACCAAGCTTGAGCAGGAGCAGCTGAGCTACGACCTGCGCCTGGAGCTGCTTCGGGTGCAGCGGGACACGGCGGCGGCGGACGCCAGCGCTGCCGCCCAGGGCGTTGCCTTGCTGCAGGGGCTGGTAAATGAAACCCGGCAGACGGCAGCGCAGCTGGCGCAAACGCAGGCAGCGGAGGCGGAACTCGCCGCTGCAGACAAGCATCCGGCGCTGCGGACGCTGGCGGAGGGCAATCTTGAACTCACGCGCGAGCTGCCAGCGGTTGCAACGCAGATTGAAGAGGCCACCGCAACCTTACGAGAAGTTGAGCAGGAGACGCAGCAGGTCCGGCAGGCCATCACCCGGGCCCGGCAGCGGCTTGAGATCGGTGGGATATCGCAAGCTACGGGGCGTTTGTTTGTCGACGAACGACGCAACCTGCCGCGCTATTCCCAGTATCGACTGGGCGTGCGGGAGCGGCGCCGGGCCTTGTCAGAGATCGGCCTGGCGCAGGTGAGGATTGAGGAGCAGCAGCGCGACCTGACGCCGCTTGATGGCGCCGTCGAGCAGGTAGTCGCCGCGGTGCGCGACGATCTGAACGCTACCGATGACCTGGCATCGATCCGCGATGAGGCCACCGAGCTGCTGCGCTCGCGCCGCGACCTGCTCCAGCAGGCGGCAGGCACCTATCGCACCTACGTCCGACTGCTGGGAGATCTCGACAGCGCTCAGCAGCGGCTGCTGGATACCGCCAGCGACTACCGGGGCTTTCTGGATCAGAACCTGATCTGGATCCCGAACAGCGAGGTTGTAGGCCCGGCGACGGTCACGGATCTTGGCGCTGCGGTCACCTGGGCAACGTCGCCCGCCAACTGGCTAAAGGCCGGCGAGGCCTTACCGGCGGCGCTGCGGACAGTTCCCGGTCGGATGCTCGCCGCGGTGGCCCTGCTGCTTGGCCTGCTGGCGCTGCAGCCGGCGCTTAAGCGACGTTACCGGCGGGTGAGCGAGCGGGTCGGCCGGCTCTCCAGTGACCACATCGGGCTGACGCTGGGCGCGCTCGCAGTCTCCGCCATCGAAGTGCTGCCGGTGCCCCTGGCTTTTGCCCTGTGCGGGTGGGCGTTGCAGCAGCTGCCGGCGCCAACGGACTTCTCTCAGTCGCTGGCGACGGCGTTTCTGTCGACCGGCCCCTTCCTCTACAACGTATTGCTTATCCGCATCCTGTCGTCCCCGGCCGGGGTGTTGCGCACCCACTTTGGCTGGCGCAAAGAGAATCTCGCCATGGTCCGGCTTCAGCTCAATAAGGTGATCATCATCGGCGTGCCGCTGGTGTTCATCACGGTCCTGGCGCTCACCACCGGCGAACAGGTGTATCGCGACAGCCTCGGGCGTGTGGCGTTCGTGCTGCTGATGCTGCTGTTTGCTGCCGTCGCCTGGCCGCTCGGTCATCCCCAGGGAGCTGTGGGTTCCTCCTACTATGCTCGGCGACCCAGTTCCTGGCTGAGCCGTCTGAAGTGGCTTTGGTTCAGTCTGGATCTCGGCATACCGCTCGGCCTGGCCGTACTGGCGCTGTTGGGCTACCTCTATACGGCCGCGATACTGGTGGAAAAAGTGGTCGACAGCGTCTGGCTCGTCCTGGGCCTGCTGCTCCTCGGTCTGATTATTCGACGCTGGCTTGCACTGGAGCGACGCAAACTTGCCATCGAGCAGGCAAGGGAGCGGCGGGAAGCACTGAAGGCAGAACAGGAAGCCATGCAGGATCAGGCGGCCGGCGCTGAACCGGAAGTTGAGCCGGCGCCGGCCCGCAGTACGCCGCTGGACCTCGACGCCGTGGACCAGCAGACCCAGAAGCTGCTGGGCGCCGGGATGCTGGTAACCGGCATTCTGGGCGCGTGGGCCATCTGGTCCGACGTGTTTCCCGCCCTGACCATCCTTAATGAGGTCAGCCTGTGGATGCAGACTGTCGTGGGCGAAGATGGCGGGCAGGTGCTCAAGCCGGTGTCGCTGGCCGACGTGCTGCTCGCTGCGCTGGTGGGACTGGCCACGTTTGTGCTGTCCCGAAACCTGCCCGGACTGATGGAAATTGCTGTGCTGCGGCACTTCGAGCTCGAGGCCGGCGGCCGCTATACGATCAATACGCTGCTGCGCTACACGGTGGTGACCATCGGCGTGGTTCTTATCTTCAGCATCATCGGCTGGAACTGGTCACGCATTCAGTGGCTGGTGGCGGCGCTGTCAGTGGGCCTCGGCTTTGGCCTGCAGGAGATTGTGGCCAACTTTGTATCCGGCCTGATTATCCTCTTCGAGCGGCCGATCCGGATCGGCGATACGGTGACCGTTGGCGACCTGAGCGGCACCGTCTCAAAAGTGCGCATTCGCGCCACCACCATCACCGACTGGGACCGCAAAGAAATTATCGTGCCCAACAAGTCATTTATCACCGAGCAGGTGGTGAACTGGACCCTGTCGGACCCGATCACCCGGGTGGTGGTGCCCGTGGGCATTTCCTACGGCTCGGACATCAAGCTGGCCGGCCAGGTGATGCGCGACACGCTGCAGTCGTTGCCGCTGGTGCTCGACGAACCGGGCCCCAGCGTTTACTTCGTTGGTTTTGGCGACAGCTCGCTCAACTTCAATCTCTACGTTTTCTCCCGGCAGTTGTCCGATCGGTTACCCCTGATGCATGCGGTCCATTCGGCGGTGCTCGAGAACCTGCGCCAGCATGATATTGAGATCCCGTTCCCGCAGCGGGATCTGCATGTGCGTTCGGTCAGCGATGACGCAAAGGGCTGGGACGGCGGCCCGCCGGAGCCTGCAGATTCCTGAGCCTATTCGGGCTTCATGGCGCTGGCGCAGGGCGCCTCCGCGGCGAAGCGCTGCAGCAGTTTCCGACCCAGCGGCCACAGGCCACCGGTGGCGATGCCGACGCCGGTTTCTATGGCGCCGGTTTTGGGGTCCGCCACCAGACGCGGCGCCGCCAGGGTTCCCCCCAGCCGGGTAAACGGGTTGATCAGGTCCGCGAGGCTGAGGCCGAGTCCTTTCCGCGGCTGCGCCACAATATCCAGATCGATGGCCTCCGTACCCAGGTCAACCTCGCCCCGGGCAACGAGTTCAACCTCGGAGGTCTGCAAAGCCAGTATCGGGTTCCCTTTGGCCACGCCCGCTTGAAAGTTCATGGTCAGGTGCAGACATTCAAGGTCGATGGTATCGGTGTTTTTTGCCACGGGGATGAGGCTGGCCAGCGTCCGCCGCAGCAGGTCCTCAAAGATAAAGCGGGAAACCATGCTGGGACGGCGCCGCACGGTCCCCGGGCTTGCCTCGGCCACCAGCTCTCCGACAAGCGAATCCGCTACAGCCTGCAGATTGTTCCCTTCCCCCTCCAACTGCGCGCTGAGCGCGTAGACCGGCCGGGGCGCCGGCGCTTCGTCGAGCGGCCCAAGACGCACGTCTACTCCATCTAAGGTGGCGACGAAGCGGTAGTCGGTCGCCTGGGGCGTGGCGTCCAGCGTGATCGTAAGCTCGCCGCGGCGGCCGCGGCTGCTCAGACGGGTGACCGCCAGGTGTCCGTCCCGCAGCGATCCGTCCAGCTGCACCTGCGAATCCTCCGTGAGGGAGCTGACCAGCGAATCAACCCGGAGGGCAAACTCAGCGTCCAGCCGTTTCATCCACTCAAGGTTAAGCGCCGTTGCGGGGATCAGCCGGTTGCCTTCCGCCGCCCGGGGCGGTTCAACGGAAGCAGCCTGGGGGCGGCGAAGATCCAATCGGTCAGCGGTCAGGTCGGCGGTTACCTTTGGGCGGGCACCGGGTGCCAGTGCCAGCCGGCCCGTCACGCGGCCCCGATCGGCCAGCGTAAAGGCCGCCGGGCTGATCTCCCAACCGGTTTCATCCCAGGAACCGCTGCCGCTCAGCTGAACCCGCTCCCCGGAGAATGCGTAGCGCTGCAGCCAGGGCGCAAGCGTGGCCGCCGACTCGGCTGTGAGATCCAGCTTGTAGTTCCCGGCACGGCCGCCTTGTTCAAGATTTACCGCTACGTTGCCGTTAACCGTCACACCTTCCGTGCTGAGCGCCAGCGAACCGGCCCGCAGCCAGCCCGCCGCAACCTGCAGGCGGCCGGTGCCGTCCAGCTTCCGCAGCCAGGGAGCCGCCCGGAGCTGGACGCCGGGCCAGGTGAGCGGGTCCAGCTGTTCGACCGCCAGCTGCAGGTCTACCGCCATTGGAGGTTCGCCAAAACTCAGCCGACCGGCTGTCCGGACGAGTTGCTCCTGCAGCCTGAGCTGGCCGCTGTCCAGAGTTATTCCGCCGCGCTCCCACGCGCCTGCCGCCTGAAGGTCAAACGGCAACGCGGGCAACCCCGGCAGGTCATAGGCTGCGGCCGCGGCCGCCGCATCCTCACCGGTGAGCGTAACGTCGAAGCGGGCCGGCGCGCCTTTGGCAAAAGCAAGCTCCCCGGCCGCCGTCATTCCTTGAGTCTGGAGCTCCAGTTCGGCGAACCGAACCTGCGCCGCCGCGTAGGTCAGCCGCCCACTGCCGGTCAAAGGCGGGAGCCCGCCGCTTTTCAGCTCACCGGCCCAGGGGGTCAGATCGACATCCTTCGCCGTCAGTCGAAGGTCCAGCTCCGGACCTTGCGGGCTGTCGCTCAACGTTCCCGTGGCGGCGACCCGCTGGCCATCCGCGGTAATTTCAGTACGCGTCAGCGCAAGCGCGGCGCCATTCAAAGTGCCCTCACCCTTTATATGAAAAGACGCCGGCGGCAGGCGGCGAAGTTTCAGGAAGCGCCCCGCCTCCTGCGCATTCGGGCCGGAAATCTCAAAACTCAGCTGCGCGTCGCGGGCCGCTAGCGCGGTAGCGCTGCGGGCGGTCACCCACCCGCCGGCGGCGGCGTGCTCCCACGCCAACCTGGCTTCCTGGCCGCCGTCCGCCCGGGGCACCAGTTCGCCCTCCGCCCGAATCGTCTCCTCGCCGATCGTCATGAGGGTGTTCTCCGCGGCAACTCCGCCCCGGTGGGACCGCGCCTGGCCGCCTATCGCAAACGAACGCGCCGGCAGACCGGGCAGGGAAAAGGCTCGGCCAAGCGCGCTTAGATCCGGCCCACTGGCCCGGTAGCTAAAATCAAAGCCATCGGGACCGCGCAGGTTGGCCAGACGGCCCTCGGCGGACAGCTGGTACTCGCCAAGCTGACCCGAGGCGCTGAAGCCCGCCGCCTCAGCCTGCGGGTCCAGTCGCGCCCGGAGCGTCATCGGGCCCGATGTGACGCGGGGCAGATTCAGCACCGAAAACAGATAGCCGGCGTCCGGCCCCTGAAGCGACACGTTGGCTTCGGCCAGTTTGAGATTCCGCAGGTCCTCCACCTCAGCCTGAAGTTCCAGCGACATCTCCCCCAGCCTCGCGTCAAACCGGAGACTTCGGGCGAAGGGACCCGGGGCAACCGTGCCGGGCCCAATGACGCCGTGCAGCGCCAGGGGAAAATTGTTCAGCACCGCATCCAGCTTAAGGGTTCTGCCCGCGTCTCCCCGGGCGAGGTCACTTGAGTTGATCTCAATGCGCCCGGGACGGACCAGTTCCGGTCGCAGGACGTGAATGGTCACCCGCCGAGCGCTGAGGGCACCAAACTCGGGTGGCTTCCCCGGGCCGGAGGCAGCGCCTGCTCCCGGCAGGTTCCAGCGCCCATCCTGGCCTTTCTGGAGCCTCACGACCGCGTCGTCGAGGGCCAGCCGCTCAAGCCGCAGCGGACCGCGAAACACCGAGGCCATCGCAACATCGCCCGCGAGGGTGCCCGCCGACAGCAGCAGCGGATCGTCCGCCCAGGGCGCATTGCCCACCGTGAGTCCTTGTGCCCGGAAGCGAATGGTTCGGCCCAGGCGAAGCGAGAGGTCCCCGTCGATGCGCACCGGTCGCCCGACGGCATCGCTGAGCAGGCCGGTCAGCGATTCGCGAAACCGGCCAAGGTCGGCCGTGAACAGGTAGATTACCGCCGCGACCACCGCCAGCAGCAGCACACCGCAGACGGCTTTGAGCCAGCGCATTGAGGGAGCGTCCTGGTGCCGTCGAATTCGTTTTGAAGTGTAGCAGCGGGGCCGGGTTTCACGCCGTAAAGACGATGATCCTCTGAGAATCAAACACAACTCGAATTCATCAGCGGTCCGTGGCCGTTCGAGGAGGACTGAACGATGCTTGGTGAACATTCGCAGCATTTTCGCGTCGCTGCCCTGCTGCTGGCGGCAAGTCTTGCCGCTTCGGCGCCGGCGCTGCTGGCACAGGAAGCGACGTCCGCCGCCACCTCCGACCCCCAGGTGCTGGGCTGGATGCAGGGTTTTCCCCCGCCGCCGGGCAAGCTCATCATGCAGCCGGACTCAAACTACTTCAGTTTTCCCAAGCTGCGCTGGACCGTCTGCCACCTGCGGGAACTGCTGCCGACGGAGCAGGTCAGCCGCGGCCTGGGAGCGCCGGCAACCCTGCCCTACGCGCTGGACGACAGTATCGACGCGCTCACGTTCAAGCCCCTGGGCAGCGAAGACACCATGACCTGGGAAGAATCGCTGGCGGCAAACTACACCGACGGCATGCTGATCATTCATCGGGGCCGGATTGTCTATGAACGCTACCTGGGCTGCCTCGACGAGGCTGGCAAACACGGCGCCATGTCGATGACCAAATCCATGACCGGTCTGCTGGCGGAGATTCTGGTGGCCGAAGGCGCGCTGGATGACAGCGTCAGCGTCGCCTCGCTGATCCCGGAGCTCGCCACCAGCGCTTTCGGAAGCGCCACCGTTCGCCAGGTGATGGACATGACCACCGCGCTGGACTACAGCGAAGACTATTCAGACCCCAACGCGGGCATCTGGAAGTATTCGGCCGCCGCCAGCCCGCTCCCCAAGCCGCCGGGCTATTCCGGACCGGACGGGTATTTTGAATACCTTCAGACCGTGCAGCAGGACGGCGTGCACGACGAGGCCTTTGGCTACAAAACTATCAACACGGACGTGCTGGGCTGGATCATCTCCCGCGTTTCCGGACTTGAGGTTACCGAGCTGCTTTCCGATCGCATCTGGCGCCGCATCGGGGCGGAGCAGGACGGCTATATGACGGTGGACGGAAAAGGTACACCGTTTGCCGGCGGCGGCCTCAGCGCGGGGCTGCGGGACCTGGGTCGCATCGGTCTGCTGGTGTTAAACAACGGCGTCAGTAACGGCGAGCGCGTCTTTCCGGCAGCCGCGGTGGAGAACATTCGCGGCGGCGGTGACAAGGCAAAGTTCGCCAAAGCCGGCTACACCACGCTTGAGGGCGGCAGCTACCGATCCATGTGGTGGTTGTTCCACAACGACCACGGCGCCTTCGCTGCCCGCGGCGTTTACGGTCAGACGATCTACATCGACCCCACCGCCGACATGGTGCTGGTGCGGTTCGCCTCTTTCCCGACCGCAAAAAACGCCAAAATTGATCCGACCTCCCTCCCCGCGTACCAGGCAGTGGCGGAACACCTCATGGCGCGGGCGGCAGCGGAAGGAACGCCCTAGGAAACAGCCCGGCACGGCTTCAGCTGGAGCAGGGTCTCCAGAAACTCGTTGGACCGCTCCATGCAGGCGACCCACCGCTGATAACACGCCGCCGCCAGCGGGTGTCCCAGCGCTTTCAGCACCGCGGCGTGCAGAAAAAGCTGGGTAATCGGCGCAATAGAGCTGGCCAACAGCTCATTCAATATGGGAATGCCGGCGTCTGCAGCGGCCGTGGTTCGGTTTTGCCCGGATACAGTAGTGGACACCGCAGCGCCGCCGCAATGCCAACCAGCATTTCGGGGGTCAACCGCGGACGTTGCATGCGCTTTTCGGTCATAGCCTGAGTGCCGATTGTAGTCGGTTCCGGGAGCGCAGGATCTGCGCCAACTCGCCGCAGTGGCTAAAGCCACCGAATCGCGTCCTGGGAGAAGACATGCAGAGTCAGCACCACCACCAGCGAAATTGTCTCACCCACGATCCCGCCAAAGGTGGATGGCGCTATCGCCTCCTCACCATCTTCCGGACCGCTGGATCGGCGCCGAAGTGCCGCGCTGAGGCGGATAAGCAGCAAAAGCAGAAACACCAGGCCCAGCAGCAGCGGCATGGAACCACCGTCGAAGGCCCGCCAGCACCACTCCACCGAAAACCAGATCAGTAGCGGCCCGATGACGGGGGCAAAATAGAAAAATCCCGAAAAGAAAAGCGCAAACGCGGCGGTCAGCGCGTACCCGATAAAAGCGGTGAGCAAGAAACTGCGTCCCTGGTCGGAAAGCCCTGACATTATCGCAACAACTGCTTGAGCGATGTGAACGATCTTCGCCGTTTGGTGGATGCGCTGAAGTAGCTTGGGTCATCACCCGATGACGACGTGGCGGAAGCTACCGTTCGCGGCGCTAAACTTGAGCCATCAATGAATCCCGAATCCACAGATCTCTGGTTTCTGCCGCTGGGCGGCTGCGGCGAAATCGGCATGAACATGAACCTCTACGGCCACGCCGGACGGTGGCTGATGGTGGACTGCGGAGTGACCTTCTCCCGGTCCGACGAGACCGGCCCCGATCTGCAGATGGCAGACCCCGGTTTCATCGAAGCCCGCCGCGACCGTCTGACCGCGCTGGTTATCACCCACGCCCACCAGGACCACGTGGGCGCCGTGGCGCACCTATGGCCGCGGCTGCAGTGCCCGGTTTATTGCACACCCTTCACCGCGCAGATCCTGCATCGGCAGCTGGCGCGGGCCGGTCTGGCCGGGATGGTGCCAGTGCATATCGTAGCGCCCGGCGCGCGGCTTGAGCTCGAGCCGTTCACCGTCGACTGGCTGGACCTCACCCATTCCACGCCCGAATCACAGGCGCTGTTGATCCACACCGAGGCGGGCTCGGTTTTTCATACCGGGGACTGGAAGCTGGACCCGGAGCCGGTTGTGGGTCCGGCGTTTTCCGAAAACTGCTACGCGCAGATTGCCGATCTGAACGTTAAGGCCATGGTATGCGACTCCACCAATGCGACGGTCCGGGGTCGTTCCCGGAGCGAGGGGGTTCTGTACAAAGCCCTGCTGGAGCAGGCACAGGGAGAAGAAGGCCGAATCATTGTGGGCTGTTTCGGGAGCAACATCGCGAGGATGGTCACGCTGGCCCGGGTGGCCCGGGAGACCGGCCGGCACGCGGCGCTGCTCGGCCGATCGCTGCAGAATTATCACGCCGCAGCCCGCGCCGCCGGCGTGTGGGACGAGGAGCTGAGCTTTATTGACCCAAGCCACCTCGGCTATCTGCCGCCCCACGAGGTGCTGGCTATCGCCACCGGCAGCCAGGGCGAACCCGGAGCGGCGCTAAGCCGGCTGGCAGCCGAAAGCCATCCGCACCTGCTGGTGGAGGCGGGGGACAAGCTGCTCTTAAGTTCCCGAGTCATTCCTGGAAACGAAGAGTCGCTGCAGGTACTGCTGGAGCGGCTGCGGCAGCTGGGCGTCACCATTGTCCAGGATGACATCAGCACACCTATCCATGCCTCAGGTCATCCCGCCCAGGCGGAACTCACGGATATGTATCGCTGGATACAGCCGGCGGTTGCGATCCCTGTCCACGGGGAACCGGTGCATCTGGATGCCAACGCCCGGCTGGCCAAACAGGTGGGCGTGCCGCACCAGCTGGTCGGTCGAAACGGGGACCTGTTTCTGCTGGCGCCGGTGCATGGGATTCGTCGCGGCGCAGCGCCGGCTGGACGTCTGGGCCTGGAAGATGACCGCCTGATTCCCTGGAACCCACCCGCTGCGGAGCCCCGCGCTACAGCCTTTTCCTGAGCACCTGCCCGGCCTGGCTGGAAAATTCGGGGTTCACGATGGCATCGCAATGCCCGCGTGAAAGCGTCGCTTAACGTGGTGGGCGGCCACTAAGCAAGACGCTTCCGGGGTTGGAACCATCAGCCCCGGGAGTAGCCCGGGCACGATGTCGGCTGAAATGCCACAATGCTGGCTCGCGACCCACGAGGCAGTAGCACATGGATGCCGGCGCCGGCTCTACGCTGGTTTTGGTTGTCTTATCGGCCTATTTCCTGACCATCATTGGTCTGGGACTGTTCTACTCCCGCCGCAACCAATCCACCGAGGACTTTATTCTCGCTGGCCACAGCCTGTCGACGCCATTTGTGACCGGCTCGGTGGTGGCAACCTGGCTGGGTGGCGCGGTCATTATCGGTGGAGCCACCGAGGCTTACGTGGGCGGCTTCCAGGCCATTATCTGGGATCCGTGGTCACCTGTGCTGACGCTGCTCCTTTACGGCTTTTTCCTGGTCGCGGTGTACCGCCGATCTAGATTCACAACGGCGATCGATTTTTACATCGCCCGCTATGACCGCCGCGTCGGCATGATTGGCCTGACGGTACATCTGCTGGGCTACGTGGCCTGGATTTCGGCCCAGCTGCTCACGCTGGGCGTGGTCATTGCGGCGGTCACGGGCCTTGGGACGATCGGTTCGACGTTCATCGGCGCAGGGATCATTCTGGCGATCTCCCTCACGGGCGGGCTGTGGGCCTTGTCCCGATCTGACATGCTGGCTTTTGTGATTCTGACATTTGTGCTGCTCGCGGTGCTGCCCTACGCGCTTGGATCGGTGGGCGGCGTGAGCGCCTTTATCGACGGCGCGGGCAACGTCGAGGGAACGCCGCCGTTCAGGCTGTTTTACACCGAGGCGCTGAACCGGGATGGAGAGGTAACCGGCTTTGCGGGCTATGTTGGTTTGCTCGGGATGATCTACATGGTCTGCGCCTGGTTATCGGTGGCCCTGGGCGACGTTGGCGGATCGGCGCTGACGGCCCGGGCACTTGCGGCCCGGGACGAATCGACCGCCACCCGCGGATTCGTTTACGGCGGCCTCATCTACCTGGTGCTTGGGATGATTCCGGTGATCGTGGGCATGTGCGTGTACATCCTCAAGGCGGACATGCCGGAAGCGGAACTGGACAACATCTTTCCCTGGTTCGTGCAGAATTACCTGCCGGAGTGGATTGCGGTGCTGTTTTTTGTTGCCGTTGCGTCAGCCATTGTCAGTACCGCCGGCGACATCGTGCTCACCTCCGGCGCCCTCCTGGGCTATACCAGCTACCGGACCCTGCGGCCCGCTGCCAGCGACCGCCAGTGCCTGCTGGCAACCCGTCTGGCCATGGTGCTGTTTACGCTGGCGGGATTGGCGCTGGCGCTCGCCCTGGGAGACCTTTACCGGCTGTTGGTGTTTGCCGGGGTGATCGGATTCCCGGTGCTGTCCGCAAGTTTCATCTGCGGGGTGATCTGGAAGCGGGCCAACGTGCCGGGGTCCCTGGCATCGATGGCGGTCGGCGCCGTGAGCTGGCTGGTGCTGGGGTTTGTGTTCTGGCCCTATGTGGACGGTGAGATCTGGGATGCGGTTTACCTCGCGGCCGTGCCCGCCTGCCTGCTTAGCTTTGCCACCCTGATCACTGTGTCCGTGCTGACCAGCCGTTCGGCTCCGGCCAAGCCGATCACCGACGTGGACGGCGCGGATATCTCGGATACGCGCCTGTTTGCCTGGCGCCGCACCGGAGCGGGCCGTCAGCCCCCAACCGCCTGATCCGGCACAACGGCGCTCTCGAGGATTTTCTCAGCCCAGACGATGGTGTTGCGAAGCGCCGAGAAGGTATAGAAGTGAGGGCCGATGATGCCGAGCTTCGGCTCCGCCTCCTGGGCCCGGCCAAGCTGCGTCAGCAGTTCATCCGGCGTTTCCCCCGCCAGCAGTTTTTTCGCCGTGCTGGGCCGATCCCGCAGGGTTCGAAGGGAGGCCCCGACGCCGCAGATGGCGGCAAATTTGATCAGTGTAGCCCGCTTCACCGGCCCCGATACACCAATGCGAACGCGGGTGCTCTCATCAAAGGTGCGGAGGGCCCGGACAAACCGGATGATGGCGTCGGCGTCAAAACACAGCTGGGTGATCAGCCGCATATCCAACCCCTGCTCCTTGCCCACGGCAATTTTCTCCCGGAGCGCCTGCTCGAGATCTTGATCTGAGATCTTCGGGTGGCCCTCGGGGTAGCCCGCGAAAGCGACCTTCTTGATGCCATGCTTCGGAAACAAACCCGTCTTGAGCAGATCGCTGGCGGCGCCAAAACACCCTTTCGGCGTGTCGCGGTCACCGCCGAGCACCAGCGCCCGGTCGACCTCCGCTTCGGTGGCCATGCGCTGAAGATATTCATCCAGCGCCGCGGTGGATTCGATGTGCCGGGCAACAATGTGCGGCACCGGACGCAGCCCCGCGTCCCGAACTTCCCGGGCTAGGTGCACCTGGTGATCCGTGGTGTGCTTGGCCAACGCGGCGATATAAACCGGGGCGTTTTGTGGCATCAGGCTCGCCGCGTCGTCCAGCGCGGTGCGCGACGGGTTGGTGACCTCCGCCGAGTAACCCCGCAGAAATCGGGCGAGTAATGCGACATCCTGGGCTTTGTCCATGGCCTGATGACACCCAAAAAAAGTTGTATTGTCAAATTTGTTCCTCGCCGCACTCCACGGTGACTCGGAACATAGATTCGCCCCGGCCGCAGGACTGCATTGAATTGAAATTCACATGCGCTGTGGGAGCCTCAGAGGCTTAACTACGGGCTCGGTTGTTGTCTCCCGCATGGAACTGGTGGTTTTTGATCTTGATGGCACGCTGCTGAACGCCGACTCGCAGGTTTCAACGTTCACGCAGGAAACGCTAGCCCGCATGGTGGCCCGCGGCATTCCGTATACGGTGGCTACGGGCCGGACACTGCAGGCCTCCCGGGCGGTGCTGAGAAATCAGGGTTTTCGCCTGCCCCAGGCCTTCAAAAACGGCGTTCTGATCTGGCAGCCGGAGGTTGCAGCCTTCAGCCAGCTGAAAACGCTGACGCCGGGCGAGATCAGGAAGGTGGAGTCGGGCCTGGACGCGGTCGGGCTAACGCCTTACGTGTTTACGTTGGAAGACGACGCGCAGCACGCTATCTACCGGGACGGCCCACGCTCCGACGCAGAAAGGCTGCTGGAGAGCTATCAGATCAGCCAGGGACTGGAACTGCGGCCCGCCTCGGACCTTCGACCTGACGCGACCATTATTAACATCAGTGCCATCGGGCCGGCTGATGCGATTGGCACGGTGCGAGATCTGGTGGCCGGCGAACCGCTGCTGGTTTCCTACACCGGGCAGATCTCGGAAGCATCGGAGCTGAACTGGATCGATATTCACCACAGCGACGCCAGCAAGGGCAGCGCCGTTGACCTGCTGCGGGAACAGCTGGGGGCCGAGCGGATTATCTGCTTTGGCGACGGCGACAACGACCTCAGCATGTTCGAACGGGCCGATGAGAGCTTTGCGCCCGCCAACGGCGCGGCCGAGGTTCGAGACGCTGCAACGGACGTGATCGGTCATCACGACGACGACGGCGTGGCCCGGTACCTGCGGCAGCGTTACCGCCTTTGATTCAATCCCTGCCGCGGGTCCCGGTGTTCAGGTCTCCTGGCTGGTCCAAACCTTTTCGATGGTTGTCTGCTATCGCCACGCCTGCCCGGTTCCGTTACCCACGTCCTGCCCCTCACTAGAAGGTGACGGTAAGGCGAGGGCTTCATTTCGATAATGCAAATCACTATCATTAGCATTTATTTGATTCTAGGGACCGCAAATTGGCTTCCAATCTGCAGCAAGGACGCGTCTTACAAGTTAAGCACTGGAATGATCACCTGTTCAGTTTCCGCACGACACGAGACCCGGGATTCCGGTTTCGGAACGGCCATTTCATCATGATGGGGCTGAGGGTGGACGATAAACCCCTGCAGCGGGCCTACAGCATCGCGAGCCCAAACCATGCAGACTATCTCGAGTTTTTCAGCATCAAAGTGGCCGACGGGAAACTCACTTCCCGGTTGAAGGACCTGTCGCCGGGGGATGAGATTATCCTCAGCCGCAAACCGGTGGGCACGCTGGTTGTCGACGATCTGAAACCGGGCCGGCGGCTGTTTCTGCTGGCCACCGGCACCGGCCTCGCGCCCTATCTGAGCATCGTTCAGGACCCGGAGACCTACGAGCGTTTTGAAACCGTAACCGTGGTTCACGGTGTGCGCCGAGTGAGCGACCTGGCCTATCGGGATTTTCTTGAGCGCGACCTGGCGGAAGACCCCTATCTGGGGGAAATGGCGCAGGACAAGCTTCGTTACCTACCCCTGGTTACGCGAGAGCCCTTTCCCAGCCAGGGCCGAATTCCACCGTTTCTCCTCAACGGGGAGATCTGCCAGCGACTGGGGCTGGACCCATTGGATGCAGCCTCCGACCGAGCGATGATCTGCGGCAGCGCGGCCATGCTGAAAGACACCTCATCGGCCCTGAATGAACTGGGATTTGAGATATCGCCGAGCCAGGGCGTGGCCGGAGACTACGTGATCGAACGCGCGTTTGTGGACAGCTGATCGGGCCGGTTCAAGCCGGGCTCCCGGCATCTGCGCCAGGGCTCTCCGACGGCCAATCCCAGGCGCCGGAGTGGCGGTTTAGAACGTCCCGCTGATGTCGAGGAAAACGCGCCGGGGACTTTCTCCGTCGCGCTCCTCGGTAAAGGCTCTAATCCCGTCGCTGCGCGGACCGGCAAACACTTCCCGGCGCCGCTCGGTGCCGGTGCCAAGGATGTTCTCAAAACCCAGGCGGATGCGCAGATTGCCGATCGCCCGGGTTTCAAAAAAGGCGTCGAGATCCACCCCGCTTTGAAAGCTGTCGCGTTCATCAAGTCCGAACTGAGGCGCGTCATCAAAAAACGAAACATCGCCGCCCCAGGCAAACTTGCGGACCGTCAGGTCCTGACGAAAGGCGATGTTGCCCTCCCAGCGTCGTTCACCTGAGAGGCGCCGGTCTTCCCCGGTGAGCGGGTCGGTTACCGACGAGGTCTGCCACTCGCCGCTGAAGTCCAGCCGGGCGTTAGCAAGACCTACGCCGTCCAGCGGCAGTGTTGCCGTAGCCAGCAGCCCGGAGCGAGTGCCGTTGCCGATATTTCCCGGCACCTCCAGCACCCCCTCAAGGGGCAGCAGGTCCTGCACGTCGGAAATGTCGTCGTGGAAAGCGGTGAGCGTGAACACGCCGAGTTCGCCAAAGCGTCGCTCAAGGGACGCCTGCAGGGCGATAGTGGACTCGGGCGCCAGCGCAGGGTTGCCAAGCGACAGTTCCACATCGCCCAGGTCCGCGGCGCTCACAAAGTCGTTGAAATTGAGCTGCCCGACCTCGCGCTGGGCGTTGAAGCGGTATTGAACCTCCTCGGAGGGCGCATAGGTCAGAATCAGGCCCGGCTTGAGGAACGTAAAGTCCCGCTCGTCGGCAAATCCGCCGGTTTGCGTAATGGTGGAGAACTCCGCCGCCAGCGTCAGATCAACCGCAACTGGCCCCCAGGCGAAGCTGTCCGAGAGCGTCAGATCCGTACGCTCCTCCTCGACCTCGGTAACTGCCCCCGGCACGTCCTGAGCCACCAGCACCCCGCCTTCGTTGCGCCGAAACTCGAATTCGCTCTCCAGCCGATTCACCGCGCCCTCCACGGCGAATTCGATGAGATGTCCCGCAATCCTGGCGTAGTCAAACTCCAGCCGCACAATGGACTCGGTCTCCAGCGAGTCAAACAATGTGGTGCTGTTCGTCAGATTCTGGTCCCGAAGGATCAGCGAGCCGGTTTCCGTGAAATTGGTCCGCCGGTGGATACCAATCAGCTTTCCATCGAGCGCGCGGGCCAGTGGACGCTCCGCATCCAGACCTAGTTCCAGCGTATCCCCCTCATCCGTGTCCCCCTGAAACAGCACAAAGCTGCTGTCGCCGGCGGGCGTTCGGACCGAGGTTTCACCGCCGGCTTCGTCAAACAGGGAGTAGTTGGCGTTGAGGCGCAGCGTGGTTGCCCCCATCGGCACACGCCCCTGCGCAGTGATGGTTCCGGAGTAGCCGGTTTCCCGAAAAACCTCGTCGCGGGTTTCCCGCACACTTTCGTCAGGTCCGATCACTCTCTCAAAGTTGTTGACCAGGCCAAGATACCGGTCCGCTTCCAGACCGAGCGTGACGCTCGCCGGCCCAACCTCCGTGGCCGCCGAGACCCGGCCGAAGGGAAAGCCAGCGTCATCGTTTTCGTACGCATTCCCGCCGAGGGTCCAGGCGCCGGACGTGCCGCCGGGGCGCCGGATCACATTGGCGATCACCGTCTGGCCCCGCAGATCGGTGCCGCCGGTTTGGCCCCGAATCACCTCAATCCGCTCGATGCGGGACGCCGGAATACGCAGCAGGACCTCCGAGGGCTGCTCACTTTTTGATGACACGCGCTTGCCGTCGATCAGGACGTTGCCCGCGCTGCCGGCAAACCCGCGCGAGCCGTCGCCGTTGTCGAGGGAAAAGCCAGGGACGTTACGCACCATATCAAGCGCGGTCACCGGCGCGTAGCGGGAGAAGAAACCAGCCTCATAAGTGAGCGTGCAGGAGGCACCGTCACACTCAACCGGGGCACTGCCTCCGTCGCTGCCAGCATTTTTTGCTGACGTTTCGACAGCCGCTGCCGGGGAACCGGAGGTCAGAGCCGCCAGTACCAGCAGGTTGGCGCGCAGATCGGTTAATACGACAAGCTGCTTCACTCTGGGATACCCGAATTGCCCGAGAGGCACCACGCGGTTTCGTTGCCCATGACAATGCGGGGTGCCATGGTCAAGTTAGCGGAAGACCTGTGCGCAAACTGTGAGCCCGCCGCCGCAAAATCAGGCAAACCTGGCCGCCGTAGCTCGCCCGGGATTCAAGGTGTCATCCCTTGCTTGCGAAGACGGTTGCTCAGGCAACCAGTCGTTTCCCCTCCTCTGCCAGGGTACGAAGGGCGGGCTCGGCAAAAACGCCCCGCCCCAGAATGCGAATGGCGACGACGACCCCCAAAAGCGCTTTTGCTGTAGCTCCGGGATCCAGGTTTTTTGAAAAGTCCCCCCGCGCCTGGCCCACTTCCAGGCTGCGGCGGAAAAACGCCTCCATCTCCTTCAGACCGCGGGTCACGATCTCCACGACATCACCTTCATGCGCGGCAATCTCCGATGCCGTGTTAATCAGAAAACAGCCTTTCCGGTCGTCGTCGGCGATGGTCTCGGCAACAAGCTTCTCCAGCAGCTGGGCAATCGCTTCCCGGGGCTTGTCCAGCGCTTCCAGCTCCGCAATGAGCGCTTTGCGGTTGTCCTGGTCGTATTTCAGCAGCGCCTTGAGAAACAGCTGCCGTTTGCCGCCAAACGCGTTGTAGAGGCTTCCCTTATTGATGCCGGTGCTTTCAATCAGGTCCGCCAGGGAAGCCGATTCGTACCCTTTTTCCCAGAAAACGTGCATGGCTTTGGCCAGCACCTGATCTTCGTCGAACGATTTTTGCCAGGGCATCCGATTGCCTCCGTGCAGGCTGGTGAATCACCAAATTACCATGTTTTAACCATTCGGTACAAAAAATAGCCAGACCCAGCGATGGTTTATCTTCCTAATCTGTATATTTTTCAGTGCTTTAATTCTGACCAGAAAGCAATGATTAACTTCCGTTCAGATTTTTATTGACCGATCGGTAAAAACATTGTTAGTCTATACCAACTGGTTTAAACAATACCCTTTTTGGAGATACTCATGACCGACTTTACGTTTCACACCGAAGACACTGCCCCCGCTGCCAGCAAGCCGCTGGTCGCGACGGCCAGCAAAGCGTTTGGTTTTTTCCCAAACCTTCTTGCCGGCATGGCGGAAGCACCTGCCCTGCTTGAGGGGTACATGACGCTGTCCGGCATTTTCAACAAAACGGATCTCACCGAGACCGAGCGGCAGATCATTCTGATGACCAACAACCGCCTCAACGGGTGCACCTACTGCATGGCGGCCCACACCACGATCTCGCAGGGCGCCAAGGTCCCCGGCGACGTGATCAAAGCGCTGCGCTCAGGTGGCCCGATTGCGGACGCCAAGCTGGAGGCACTGCGGCAGTTCACCATCGCGGTGAACGAGAAGCGCGGCTGGGTTGATCAGGACGACCTGGATGCGTTTCTGGCGGCGGGCTACACGAAACAGACGGTGCTGGAGGTGGTACTGGGCACCAGCCTCAAGGTGATGTCCAACTACACCAACCACATCGCCGACACACCGGTCGACTCGGTATTCCAGGCCAATGCCTGGTCCGGTGATATCGCCAAAGCCAGCTAGCAATAACCTCTCCGGCTCGCCGGGTCCTTGTCGGGCCCGGCGGGCCAGGATTGGCGTTGCC
>JBCCVP010000024.1:0-43569 GCA_039195135.1 Pseudomonadota bacterium
ACGCCGGGTCCCGGTTCTTCAGTATGGCGGTGGACGGTCTGCCCGCCACCGGGCTGATTGAGGCGGCGGTTATCGAGACGGTCATCGGGCTGGGCTGTCTGGGTCTTATGATCGCGGTGGTGAAAAACCGGGAGCCTCTTTGACGGTGGCGCCCTAAACACCGACGCCGGTCCGCCGGGCACCATTCGCCCGGCTCCGGCCTTATACTTGCCGCTATGTATTCCTTCTTCGAGAAGCTCCTGCCGCCATTCCCGGCGGAGCTTCCCGAACGGCCGCCAGCGACGCTGGTTGCCTTCTGCCGTCACTACACCCGGGGCGTGTGGCCCTGGATTTTTCTCATGTCGGCCCTGGTGACGCTGGTGGCTGCCATCGAGGTGCTGCTCTTTGGCTTCCTGGGCAACGTTATCGACTGGCTGGCGAATGCCGATCGGGAGACGTTTCTAGAGGACGAAAAGGGCCGCCTGATGATGATCGGCGCGGTGGTGCTGATCGCGCTGCCCCTGCTGAGCCTGCTGGCGGCGCTGGTCAATCATCAAACGCTGCTGGGTAACTACCCCATGCGGATTCGCTGGCTGGCGCACCGCTACCTGCTGCGGCAGAGTTTTGGTTTCTATCAGGACGAATATGCGGGCCGCATCGCCACCAAGGTGATGCAGACGGCGCTCGGCGTGCGCGAGGCGGTGCTCAAGCTGGCAGACGTCATGGTCTACGTGGGTGTTTACTTTCTGGGCGGGCTGGTGCTCGTGGCCGGGTTTGACCCCTGGGTAGCGGCGCCGTTTGTTGCGTGGCTGGCGGCCTACGGGCTGCTGATGACGTGGCTGCTGCCCAAGCTCAACGTGGTGGCGAAAGCCCAGGCGGATGCCCGCTCCATCATGACCGGGCGCATTGTCGACAGCTATACCAACATCATGACGGTGAAGCTGTTTGCCCACGCTGGCCGGGAAGAGGACTACGCCCGGGAGAGCATGGACGGATTCATGGGCACGGTCTATCGCATGATGCGCCTGGCCACCACGCTGGAGGTGCTGCTGGAGCTCCTCAATGCGCTGCTGCTGTTTGCTGTGGGCTTTGTCGCCATCTGGTCCTGGCTCAACGGCGCCGCCACCGTCGGGGGTATCGCCGTCGCGATCGGTCTGGTGCTGCGACTGCACGGCATGTCCCACTGGATCATGTGGGAGCTGTCATCCCTGTTTGAAAACATCGGCATGGCCCACGACGGCATGAACACGCTGGCCAAGGTGCAGTCCGTCACCGACGTGGCCGACGCGCCGGCGCTGGCGGTCACCGACGGGGCGATCGAGTTTGATCGGATCAGCTTTCACTACGACAAGAAAAGCGGCGTGATCGATAACTTCTCGCTGAAGATCGCGCCGGGGGAAAAGGTGGGACTGGTGGGCCGGTCCGGCGCGGGCAAAACCACCCTGATGAATGTGCTGCTGCGCCTGTTTGATCTCGCGGACGGTCAAATCCTGATCGACGGTCAGAACATTGCCCGGGTGCGCCAGGAGTCCCTGCGTCAGCAGATCGGCGTGGTCACCCAGGACACGACCCTGCTGCACCGGTCGGTGCACGACAACATCGCCTACGGCCGGGCCGAAACGAGCGCTGAGGATGTCGTAGCCGCGGCGCAGCGCGCCAATGCGCATGACTTTATTGTCGACCTCAAGGACGGCGAAGGGCGGCAAGGGTATGCAGCCCACGTGGGCGAACGGGGCGTCAAGCTCTCCGGTGGGCAGCGCCAGCGCATCGCCATCGCCCGCATGTTTTTGAAAGACGCGCCGATCCTGCTGCTGGACGAGGCAACCTCCGCACTCGATTCTGAGGTGGAGGCGGCGATTCAGGACAACCTGAAGAAGCTCATGCGGGGCAAAACGGTGATTGCCATTGCTCACCGCCTGTCCACCATTGCGGCCCTGGACCGGCTCATCGTGATTGAAGACGGGCACATTGTGCAGCAGGGCAGCCATGACGAACTGGTGGAGGCGGGCGGGCTCTACGCGGACCTGTGGAAGATGCAGTCCGGCGGTTTTCTGCCCGCGACGGACGGAAATCAAAGGGTTCCGGTGCGGCACGGTGCTGCCAACCGATGGGACAGCTGATTAAAAAAAACAGTCATGTTTGACTTTTTTTGCCGTAACAGGCAGATTCCAAAGGCGAGGCGATCCGCAGTCACCAATCAAAACTCTGACCGAGGGGACCACAATGCTGTCACGTGCGTGTTCTATCTCTTTGCTGCTTTCTCCGTTATTCATCACTTATTCTTCCGCCGGGTCCGCCCAGGACGCCGGCGCCTCCGGGGCGCTTGAGGAGGTCCTGGTCACCGCAACCAGGCGCGGCGACACCAACGTTATGGATATGCCGCTGTCCATCACCGCCATTTCCGGCGAAGAATCTCAGCGCTACGCGGTGCGCGACCTGAACGATCTGGCGGTGGCGGTGCCGGGCCTGTCGTCGGGCACGGTTTCGGCGTTTAAGTCGGCCCAGTTCGCCATGCGCGGCGTGTCGGAAACCACCATCATTCTTTACAAAGAGTCGCCGGTCGGCGTGACGCTGGATGAGTTTGTGGTCCCGCACATCCAGACCTCCAACCTCGAGATGTTCGATGTGGAGGCGGTGGAGGTGCTGCGCGGTCCCCAGGGAACGCTGTTTGGCAAAAACACCACCGCCGGCGTAATCAACGTGCGCACCAAGCGCCCCATCCTGGACGACACGAGTTTCGAGGTGCAGGGTCACCTGGGCGATTTTGGAACTCAGCAGGCCAAGTTCGCCGTGAACTACGGGGGCGAGCAGGTCGCCTTTCGCTTTGCCGGCATGTATCTGAACTCCGATGGCTACTACAAAAACAACATCACCTACGGCCCGATCGGCGAGACGCTGCCTTTCAACACCAACCGGGTCGGCGAAACCGGCCGCGGGGACGGCAGCGATCTGGGTGGCGATGACGTGTTCTCCGGTCGCGCCAAGCTCCTGTGGAGCCCCACCGACGACCTGAACCTGCTGTTCCAATACGAGGTCGTCCGGGACAACGGCGATACGCCGCCCATCGTGTCGGAGTCGGAGCCGGGCTACCTGTTTCCGCTTTGGGGGTTTCCGGCCGCCACCGGTGACCCGCTGGACAACGCGGGCAACACGCTGCGGGATGATCTGCTGCTGAACCTCACCGGCGGTCACCAGGTGGATATCGACGGTTTCTACCTCAACGGTGACTGGGCGATCAACGATGACTACACGCTGTACTTCAACGCCGGAATCCGGGATCAGGAATCGCGGCTGCCCAGTTCCTATCCGGGCAACACCGGTCCCATCTCCCTGTTTGACGCCACCCGGGATGACAACCGGGAAACCTCTCAGGTGGAGGTGCGGGTTGGATCAAACCTGGACGGGCCGTTCAATTTCACCGCCGGCGCGTTCTACCAGGAAGACGAAACGGAATTCTGCGTGCTGCAGGTGGTGGGTTTCTTAGATGGATTTTTCCTGGGCACCCCGCCGGACTTCTTCAATGAAAATCCGCTGATCCTGTGCAATCGCCAGGACGCCGACGCCAGGGCGCTGTACTTCGACGGTACCTATGACGTGAGCGACCGGCTGCACATCACGGCGGGCGTGCGCTACACCGACGAGAGCAAAGCCTGGGCCGGCCGCCCGCGGGTCAACGTGTTTGCCCTCGATGGAGCGCCGACGCTGGAGCAGCTCGGTGAGCCGATCAACGGTGTGGACTTCGAGCGGTTTCCCACGGGCGTGGTGCGCAACAGCAACAGCTGGACCGAGCCCACCTACCGGATGATTCTGGGCTACGACATTTCGGATACCACAAACGCTTTCTTCGGCTACTCCCGCGGCTTTAAGAGCGGCGGCTATAACGACCAGCTGGGCACCCAGCTCAATCCGATCACGGAGCTGGCGGCACAGCCTACGGAGCCGGAAATTGCCGACTCGTTTGAAATTGGCCTTAAGTCGATCCTCGCCGACGGCCGCGCCACCGTGTCTCTGAACGCCTACTACGTTGAGTACAGCGACGCGCAGCGCACGTTTAATGTGTCGTTCCCCAGCGGTGGCCAGGAGACCCTGTTCTTCAATGCGGCCGAACTCACCGCGAAGGGTGTGGAAGCCGAGGGTGCCTGGCAGCTGACCGATGCGCTGTCGCTGCGCTACAACGTGTCGTGGATGGACTCGCAGTTTGATCTATTCGAGGCGGACACCAACTTTGACGGTGTGATCGATATTGACCTGAGCGGCCAGCCGGTCACCCGCGCCCCGGACCTGATGGGCAGCATCGACGCGACCTATACGCATTCCCTGGGCGCCGGCACCCTCGACTGGAACCTGCGCCTGTCCTACGAGGACGACTCGGTGGCCAGCTACTCGGACGTCGATCCGCAGTTCAATGCCATCCTCCAGTCACGCACGCTGCTCGATGCCGCCGTCACGTATACCGACCCCAACGATTCATACTTTGTGAAGCTGGTGGGTTCCAACGTGACCGATGAGCGCTACCGTACCGGTTCCCTCTCGGTCGCCACGCTGTGGATCATGTCCGCCTACGGCCGGCCGCGGTACTGGGGACTGGAGTTCGGCGCTCGGTTCTAAGCGCGGCCTTCAGGCAAAAACAAAAGAGACCGGCCCCGGCCGGTCTCTTGCGTTTGGGCTCTCGCCGCGGCGCGCCCGAGTCAGAGCAGGGCTCTTTCCACAAACCAGAAAACCCCGGCGCCGCACAGGATCATGGAAGTGACCTGAAGGGCCGCTGGGGGTAACGCTGGCCCGGCAATACTCAGCCGCCTCGCCGCAGCGACCGTTGTCAGCACGGCCGCAACCAGCACCAGCTGGCCCAGCTCCACCCCCAGGTTGAATCCCAGCAATGGGAGCAGCAGACTTCCCTGGCCACCGCCGCCAACGATGAGCCCACCGGCAAAACCAAAGCCGTGGATTAGCCCAAACAGGCCTGCGATCAACAGCCGAAAAGCGCCGCGGCGCCCAAGCCGCCCGGCCAGCAGCAGGTAGCAAAACGTAAACAGGGCGAGGCCAGCCACCGTTATTGGTGCAAGTACCGAGCGCGGGTGCAGGGACAGCGGCAGCATGAGCAGTAAAGCGGCGGCGCAGATCAGGGCAAGGGGCAGGGCGCTAGCGCGAGTCTGGGTGAATCGTTCCACCGCCACCAGCGCGATGGTCAGGCCAATGGCGGCTTCCACGCCCGGCACGTTCGCCTGGACAAAACCCAGCACGCTGAGGCTGAGGGTCAGGGAGTGTCCGAGGGTGAATCCGGTGATCATCCACGCAAGATCCAGCGGGCGCCGCACCAGCAGCAGCAGCGCGAGCAGAAAGGCGAGGTGGTCGTAGCCGCTCAGCACGTGGCCGAACCCCTGGGCCAGGAAAGTCGGGACCGTGCGGTGCTGGCTGCCGGTGTTTTTGTCGGCATTGTCGATAGTCCAGATTGAAGACGCCACCAGCACCTGCTGCCGGAGCTCACCGGCGGTGGAATAGGTCACATAGTGGGAATGGTCCGCCGCCAGATCCGCAAAGGCGCGAATCTCGAGCGCGGTTGGCGGCCGGAGGCAGCGCCACCGCGCCTCAACCCGGAGGTATCCGGGCTGCCCGGCCAGCGCCGCGGGCTCCCCGTGGCGCGCGCAGGAATCGTCATCGCTGAGCACGTGGACCCGAGTTGCCAGATAGCGGATCAGCACCTGCGCCAGGTCGCCCTCCGCGGCTGTGCGCGGAATCCGCGAAGCTTCCCGGGTGGCAACGGTAAACGTCATGCTGAGCTGCTGGCCGTGCAGGTGCCAGCGGCTGAAAGACTCGCTGGGCACGTGAGCCCCCGCCGGGAAGCAGAACAGGCCGCTCAACAGCGCCAGGGCCGTTGCAAGCCGCGGTCGGATCAAGGCGTGGCCGCCGGGCGGTCGTTGACGATGATTTCGCTGCGCTCCCGCAGCCAGCCGAGGTATTCCCGCAGCGCCTGATCACCCTGGCGGCGCAGGTACTCCGAGGCCACCTGATCCCGGATCTCAGCCAATGGCGGCAGCGAACCCGGTGCCTGGTCAATGAGGTGGAAAATATGCCACACACCGCCGCCCGGCACCGGCCGGGAAAACTCGCCCGGCGCCAGCCCGCGCACCGCCGGCAGCAGATCAGATCCCACGTAATCTCGGATTTTGGCCAGCGGCAGCAGGGTATCGGGAAGCAGATCCGACCGGGCCGTCTCCAGGGATCTCAGCTCGGCCTCGTGGGTACCGGCTGACTGCAGGCGACGATAGATCTCCTCGGCCGCCGGTTGGCCGTCGGGCAGACGGTACCAGCGAAGCCGGTAGCGGGCGCCCCGGGTGAAGTAGTCGGCATCAGCCTCGTAGAGGTCCCGGAGCGCGGCGTCGTCCGGCGGCGCGGCCTGGGCCTCGGCGGTGAGCTGGGCGAGCACCGCGGCTGCAAGGGCTTTGCGGACCTGCGGCGAGGACGCGGGCAGACCCAGCTCCAGGCCCCGCAGAATCAACAGCTCTTCGTCGATGAGGCGATCGAGGGCAAAGCGGCGATCTTCGGGGGTCAGCGCGCTTCGCTTGTCCGCGGCGAGGTCACTGAGCAGCTCTTCGAGGCGCCGGGCGCTGATGTCGTGGCCATTAACGCGGGCTATCGTGTGATCCGGCAGCGCGTCCGGCGTCAGCGTCCAGCGCTCCACCAGGCCACTGGCGGCCAGCGCCAGGCCCGCCGCGGCGCCGATGGCCAGGAAGATCAGACCGCTTCGATCGTTGTTCTCCACATCAACGGGTGGCGTTTTGGTCAAAGTCGATGAAAATCGGCGAGGACCAGGCGCGGGGACGTACGTCACTCAGGCACTGGTCCTGCGGGGCCGTTCGATCATCGCCGTAACAGGCGTTGACCTTGCGGCAATTGCCTGCCTCGTCCGTCTCGCAGCGAAAGCCCCCGGCGTTAATCATGGGCTGCGGTGCCTGCAGGGCCCGCACGTAGTAAACGGTGTCGCGGGCCGCCGCCGTGAACTCGGGATCGGAGAACTCGACGGTGCAGCCATCGCCGTCGCCGGGGTCGCACGGGAAGGTGCGCCAGGGGTCCTCGATCAGCGGTGCCACCGGTTCCCCCGCGGTCATCTGCGGCCGGATGCGAATCACGTCGATCTGTTCGATCGGGGCACGCTGGGAAGACGGGTGGTAGCACTCGCCGCGGCACAGCAGCGCAAGCCGCTGCGGCGACAGGGCATTAACACTGTGGTCGGGGCAGCCGGGCTTCTGCTCAAGCGCGCCCAGGGCCCGCACGCGAAACCGGGGCACATTGCGCTGGCGCGTTTCGCTGCCCATCGGCCTGACCGGGCTGCCGTCTTCCGTGTCCGCCAGCAGATCAAACCACAGCAGGATCCGCTGACCGGAGGTGCCGTAGACCTCACGGCCTTTAAGCGCATCCCAGATGGCCTCCCGACTGCGCCCCCGGGCGTGCGTCGCCACCAGGCCGCCGGTGGAAAAGAAACTGGCCTGGCGTTCCAGCTCCAGGATGTTGAACACGTCCAGCTTTGCCACGTTCACCTCAACGCTGGCGGCCGACGGGGCACCGCGGTCGGTGGAAAACAGCCGGCGGGATCGCGCGTCCGCATAGCCCCACCAGTCGGTCATGGGCTGCCGGGCATATTGTTTGTAGCCGGTGCCGGGGCGCGCTGTGTGATTGTCGCTGGAAGCCATAAAGCCAAAGCGAAAACGGCGCGGCCGGTCACCGGTTTCAAAATTGCCCAGCGCCAGCCCGTACTGCGCCGAGCCGCCCGGGCGGTAGTTGAAGGAGGGCAGAAAACAATCCCGGCACTGGCCGGCATCAAGCCAGTCCTCCAGAACCGTACCCGGCACGGTGTGCCAGCCAACCTGCCCGTAGTCGAGGTACTTCTGCCGTGCGATCTGAGCGCGCCCGCTACAGTCTTCCGCGTCCGCACCTTCGGCAAGACATCGCTCGCGTATCAGCTCGCCGGCGCGCCAGCAGGAAGGCAGGTAGTCAGCCCGCGGCGGCGGGCAGACCCGTTCACCGTTTTCGTCATACGTGACGGCGCGCCAGTCGCGGTGCACCTCCGAGGCGCCGTGGCCGGAGAAGACCTCGATCAGTGTCTGCCGCTCCGGGTCATGCATGGCGCCGGACAGCTGTTTGTCGAGGCTGGTGCCGGCAGGGGAATAGATTCCCCAACTGGTGCCGTGGGGAATCACCATCGAGTCCATGCCCCATTCGTCCAGCTTGCGAAACAGCACATCCGGGGTTGGCGCGGTCTCGGCGCAGTCGGCCGGCAGATCCCGCACATGCCCTTCCGCGGGACAGATCGCCTGCCCGGAGAGCTCCTGAATCAGGCGGTTGAAGTCGTAGTAGCGCCGGCGGTTCGGCAGGTCCCGGAGCGGGGGAAGCAGCCGGATGCGAGTCGGTATGCTGTCAAAGGCGGCCCGAAATGGTGAACCGATGGGTCGCGCCGGCAGCTTTTGCGGCTCCGTATCCAGGAAGATCACGTTCTTGTGGCCGTAGTGGGTTTCTGGTGTTGGTCCGGCCTGGGTCCACTCAAAGCCGATGAAGGAAACCAGGTCCGGGTTGGCAGCATCGCCGGCGATGGCGTTGCACTGCCTGACGCTGTCGATGGACTGGCGCCAGCGGTCCGCGGTGAGGCTTTCGGCGTGATCGGTGAGGGCCCAGAAATCAAGCCCGGCGCAGACCCGAGCAAAGTCGCAGGCATCCGCCGGCGGGTGGGCGCCGTCCCCCTGCACCATGGGCAGCGTCATACGGAATGCGTCGGTGGAAAAGGTGGTGTGGACGTGCAGATCGCCGAAGAGGATCTGTTTGGGCACGGCAGCGTTGAGCCGTTGCGCGGATTCTGACTGCGCGACGCTACGCTCCCGCAGCACCGGCTCCGGCACCGCGCCGGCGGCGATCTCACCGGCGTCTTCGAGCTCGCCGTACCAGGCCGCATGGATGCCGTACACGTAAATGCCGGCAGCCAACGCCAGAGCGACGAAACCAAAACCAATAAACGGCAAACCCGGCGCACGCATAGTCGCCATGATAGCCGGAAAAGACCGAAACCGCGGCTAGGCCCGGGCCGGCGCCCTGGACCCCGTCGCGGCGCTACCCGGGGACGACAATTCGGGGGACAAAGGCAAAGTAAAGCAGCAGTGGGGTGATCAGTCCGACCGCGATCACCGCGACGGATCGCGTCCGCCGGCGACGATTCTGAAACACGATGATTACGCCGGTCAGGCCGAACACCAGGATACCCAGCGCGCAGACATCCACCAGCAGCGACCAGGCGCTGCCGGCGTCCCGATTTTTGTGAAGATCGTTCAGCACCGCCAGCCAGGAGCCCTGTTGTCGATCCAGCAGGACACCGTCGCTGCTCACAATCGCCTGGGCGTCGCCGGCCGGCGCCTTGTAGCTGAGTGTGATTTCGCCGTATTCCTGATCCAGCTCCACGCGATCGGGCAGTCCGAGACCGCTGCGGACAGCGATCAAGGCGCTGAGCTCATCGATGCGCGGCTGCCAGTTGTCTGGGGCCAGGCCCGCGGAAAGGTCTAGCGGGAGTTCGAATTCGATCGAGTCGGCGCGGGACTGGTCGTCGGCGTACCAGCCGTGGCTGAGGGTAAATCCGGTAATGCCGAAAAAAACAAGCAGGCTGAACAGTACCGTCGAGCTGTACAGGTGAACGGTGCGGGCCAGGTTATACCACTGCTGCCGGGATCTCACGGCGCCTCCTGGCGGGTCGCGTTCACAATCGAGGTGAGGGATTGAATAGTGCCGTCGAGGTCAAAGGCACCCGGGAACTCGGCCGCCACGGCGTTGAGCTGCCGCAGCGCAGCCTCGTAGTCGGCTGCAGTGATCATTGCCTTGGCCTCGCCGATCATGGCCTGGCGGCGAAAAGCAGGTATGGCGGAGGCCCGCCGAAAGGTCACGGCGGCACGGGTAGCCTGGCCCCCGCGCAGCTGGGTCTCCGCCAGCGCCAGAAGAGCCCGGCCGTTGCTGCCGTCCTGCTGCACCGCGCGCCGGTAGTCGGCCGCAGCATTACGGTCCTGGCCGGCCTTTTCCGCCAGCCGGCCGCGTAAAAAATAAAAGTGGCTTCGGGTGCCCGGATCGTAGCTCGAGAGCCGGGGCTGCACAGCGTTGATGACGGAGCGTGCCGGTCCATCCTGATCTTGCTGGATCATCCAGTCCACCAGGCTGGCGACAAAATCCAGGTCGGCGCCGGGCTCGGGGATAATCTGCGTTGACAGCAGCTCCGCGCCGCGCCGGTAGTGACCGGTCTGCACCGCCAGCTGGGCAGCGGCCCGGCGGTTGGCCAGCGAGTCGGCACCGAGGCGCAGGCTGATCTCCAGGCTGGTCAGAGCCTTCACCGGGTCTTCCTGCCGCAGCGCGAGATTGGCCCGCTGCTGCCAGAGCGATGGCTCCTCCGGGTTGGCGCTCAGCAGATTGTCCAGCAGGGCGCTGGCGGCGGTGTAGTTGCCTGATTCCACCTGCGCGAGCAGCAGGCCGGCGCGCCACTGGTCACTGTCCGGCTGCAGCATCAGTGCCTGCTGGTAGGCGGCAACCGCGCCCCAGGGATTTTTCAGCCGCACATTCAGGTAGCCCAGCTGCCCAAACGTCTGTCCGTCCCGGGCACCCAGCCGAACCGCCTCGGCGAGGTGCCGCTGTGCGTTTTCATACTGCCCGTCGACCAGGTAGAGGGTTCCCAGACCGGCGTGGGCGCGGGTAAAGGACGGGGCCAGCCGCAAGGCTTCACGATACGCAGCGATGGCGGGAGGATAATTGCCAGCGGTTGCGTGCAGCTGCGCCCGAAGGAGCTCAAACGGGGCGCTGAGCGACTGCTCCTGAGATTCCAACGTACTCATTGCCTGATCGTAGTTGCCCTGCCGCACGGCGGCTCCCAGCTCCTGGCTGAGGGCAACCTCGTCGCCGGTGATCGGCGGTTCCGTCTGCCAGATCACCGGGGCCAGGGGTTTAAAGACGGGCTCCGGGCTCTGCACCTCAATCACGGGCGCCGCGGTGACCTGTAAGCACAGGCCAGCGATCAGCGCATAGGCAATGTGCCGCTTCATGAGGCCGTCAGCACCATGGGCCAGACGAAGGCGGCGCGGACTTTCTGCCCGTCTTTTTCCGGCGAGGTGAAGCGGGCGCGGCGCACCAGGGCGCGGATCTGCGGTTCCAGCTCCGCGTGCGGGTTTTCCACAATCTCACGCAGCGTAACGCTGCCGGTCTGGTCGATGACCACCTGCACCCGCACCCGCACCGAAGTGATGCCGCGGCTGCGCAGCGATTGGGGGAAGCTCACCTTTAGCTCCGTCAGCAGCCGGGGGCGGTTGTCGAGCTGGGCGAGGCCAAATTCCTGCATATCTGCGTTGACGTTGATGTCGAAGGTCATGGGCTGAATCCTGGCAATGGGCCGCGCCAGGTTTTCGACCTTGAGTCCCGGGTCCACGGTGGCTTTGGGCAGGCGCAGGGAGCTTGAGCTGCCTTCGCTGAGTTCAAGCTTCAGTGACGGATCGGCAGGCTCCTGGTTCGTGCTGGGGGGTGGTGGCGGCGGCGGGGGGGCCGGTGCCGCGATGTCAATCCTGCGCGGCGCCGGTGGCAGTGGCTGCTCGTTTCCAAGCTGCTGCAGCGCTGCCAGGCCAGTGACGAGGAGCCCGACGGAACCAACGCTGATGCCCAGCGCCCCGATGCGTCGCGCCGTGCTCATTCGCCCTCCCGCGTGGCGATGAGAATGTTGCTGGCGCCGGCGAGCTTCAGCTGATCGATGACCCGTACCAGCAGCTGGGCAGAGACCGCGGCGTCGGCCTGGATCACCACCGGGTCCGCCGGGTTTTCCAGCTGCGGTTTGATCGTGGCGGGGATGCCGCCAAGGCCAATATTGGCGCCCGCGTGGTACACCTCCCCCTGGTCGGTAACGCCGACAATAATCAGGTTGCCGTCCACCGAAGAAGCTGACGCTGCCGTGGGCTTGTCGATCTCAACGCCTGCCTCGCGCACGAAAACTGTGGAGACAATAAAAAAGATGAGCAGGATAAAAACGATGTCGATCAGCGGCGACAGATCGATGCGGGTTTCGGCGTCTTCCGCAAGACGCTGGGCGAGGCGCTGGCGGATCATGGGATCGTCGTCGGTGACTTCTTACGCGTTGCGGTTGCGTCTCCAGGGCGCCGCTGCCAGCCACTCAGCCAGGCCAGCGTCAGCCAGCCGGGAATCACCAGCAGCAGGCCAAGCTGAGTGGTGTACATGGCTGAGGCGATGCCGCCCGTGGCCAGCGTTTCCGGATTGAACCCGTAGTCCACGGCCATTTGCTGAAAAGTTTCCATCAAGCCCACGACCGTACCGTAAAGACCGAGCAGGGGCAGGGCGCCCAGCAAGGTGCGGATGGCGGGTACCCAGACCCGGCAGCGCTGATTGAAACGGGTGCTGCGTTCCCGGCCCAGAATCAGGTCAGCCAGCATCGCGTAGGCGGTCACCGCGGTGACCAGGATCAGCCAGACGGCAAGGTTATCCGCGTGGGTTTGCAGCGGATTCATGCCGTCACCCGTTCGTCCACGCGCGCCACCAGCGACTCAAGCTGCCCCGCGTAACTGTCGGCTTTGCGCTTGAGCAGCGCGTGGATCACCAGCGACGGGACCGCTACGATCAATCCCATCTCCGTGGTGACGAGCGCCTCGGAAATGCCCCCGGATACCGCGCTGGGGTCGCCGGAGCCAAACACTGTCATCGACTGGAAGGTGCGGATCATGCCCGACACGGTGCCGAGCAGCCCCAGCAGCGGCGACACGGTGGCGGTGATGGCCACTGCGCCAAGCAGGCGCTGCAACCGGTTGCGCTGATCCACCAGAAAATCGAACAGCCGGTCTTCCCGCTGCTGCTCCGAGCCCGCCTCGCGCCAGATGCTGATTAGCGGCTCGAGCAGTCGGGGAACCTCGGCATCGCGGACCGGGCTGCGCAGCTGATTGATCAGCGATTGCTCCACTTCGCTATTCAGGCGTGGCAGCCGCAGAAACTGAACGACTTTGATCAGCGCGATGGCCAGCGAGAGCAGGGCGAAGGTCAAAATCGGAATCACCCACACGCCGCCGGCGCCAAGATGTTCCAGAAGGGTGGATCGTGCTTCCCGCAGCGCCAGGTAGCGGCCCTGGGTGGGGTCGAGCATTAATACGCCAGCATTGTTCTGCTGGAGTCCCCGCAGTTCTTCCAGCGCATCGGAGTCAAACGCCCAGACCACCTGCGACAGATTGTCTTCGCGGCTGCCCAGCATGCCGCCGCCGGCGGCGTGCACAAACCAGCTGAGGGGGCCGAGCGACAGCTGCTGCCCGGGCGTTTCCGCGCCGGCTTCGGTAAACGCGCCGGCGGGCTGGAACGTGGGGTTCAGGCGCTCATTGAGCAGCGCCAGTGCCGACTGTAGTCGGGCCGCTTCGTTTGCCTCGCCGATCCTGTCGGCCGCGCCGTAAGCGACGCGGCGCTCAAGCTCAAGCAGCAGATTCTGCTGATACTGCTCCTGCTGCTGCCACTTTTCGAGCCGGGCCTGGAGCACGTCGATGCCGACGGTTTGCTCGTCGGCCGCGCGCTGCAGTTCGGTGGCCCGGCGGCGCAGATCGCCCACTTCCTGCTGTGCCTCGCTGATCTGTTGGTTAAGCCGCGCGGCGGCGTCGGCAATGTCTTTCTCCGCCCGCTCCAGGCGCTCGGTCGACCGCCGGATGTCAGCCAGCAGCGAATCGGCCACCGCGTCCTGGGCAAGCCCGGTTGCCGGCGCAACCGTGAAAAAGACCGAGAGCAGCAGGCGCGGAAAGCGGCCGACGTTCATGGCTGCTCCAGCCTCACCGGCAGGCGCACGGGCTCCGCGAGGGCCGGATTTTCCAGCATGCTGAGGGTGGCACGGATCGACGCCGGATCGAGCCCCGGCAGCTGATCGCCGGCGGTCCACTCCCAGGCGTCCGGGCCGGCGCGTCCGAGTCCCGCAGACTGGCCGTCGGCGCTGACGTACCAGGCCTGAGCGAGGCCGAGGTAAACCTGGGTTACTTTTGTGCGGCCGTCACCGCCATCGCTGATGGTGGCCTGGTGGATGGTAAGGCGCTGGTCGAACTCGACGGCGGCCGAGAGCATCGCCACAACGGCCTGGAGGCGCTGGCTCTCGCTGGCGCTTGCCTCCAGGGCCAGGTCGTCGATCTGCTGCTGCCAGATGGTCTGCAGCGGCGGCGGCAGCCGCGGCAGCATGCGTTCCAGCGTGGCCAGGGTCTGGTTCAGCACCTCCGCCAGGTCCGCTTGTTTCTGTTCCAGCGAACGCTGCTGCTCAACCAAAGACAGTCGGAGCTGGTCAATTTCGCTGGAGCCGGACTGGGCGCGGTCAACAAACTCCCGCAGGCGGTTTCGCTCCGTGCGCAGCAGGCTGAGCTGCAGGTCGAGCAGGGGCTTTCGCTCGCGCCAGTCGGACTGGAGCGCGCTGGTCTGCTGCTCAAGCTGGCTCCACTGCCGGGCCAGGCCGTCGAGGTCGCGCCAGGAATCAGCCCGAGCGGTGGCCAGCGCCAGAAGCGCCAGAAGCGAACAGTAGCGCAGGGCGCCGGCGGGCCGGCGAATTATCGATTTGGGAGTCACGGCAAGCAGGATGGACTTGAACGGCCACGTCAGGGAGGCGGATTTTACAATGAAATAGAAAAGTAACGCTAATGCGAATAATTGCTATTTGCATTAATCACAGAAAAATGACATCTTTGCCCCGGTTACATTGAAGAGCTCCAGGTTGATGATGCGATTAATACCTATTGCAGCGGCTTTTTGCGTTCTGTCCACGCCGGTCTGGGCCGGTGATGGAGGAGCCAAAAGCACCGCCAAGTCCTCCACGAAATCCACCGAAAACCGCTACAGCGAATGGCGCCGCGAGGGACGTCGACTGGCCTTTATTGCCGATCACGACCACGATGGCGATTCCCGGGTCAGTTCCATCGAATTTGAGCAGTCGCGCCGCGACCGTTTCGACGTTACCGACACCAACGGCGACGGCGTGGTCTCTGAAGAAGAATACGTCTTTGAGTGGGAAGACCGCATGGACGCGCAGCTGGAAATGGACCGCCGGTCCCGCGTGCAGCAGGCCGAAGTTCGTTTCGGCTCGATGGATCGCAGCGACAACGAAGTGATGGAGTGGGCCGAATACGAGGGCTCCGGCGACCGCATGTTCACCCGCCGCGATACCAACGAAGATCTGGTGGTGGACGCCAGCGACCCGGCGCCGAGCTACAACTACACCCCCAAGGCGGAGTCGGAAATGACCGCCGAGGAGAAGCAGAAGCGCCGCGACCGCCTCATGTCCTGGTCTCGATCCATGCTCGAAATGCCTACCACGCACAATCTGGAGGGCATGATGGTGAAGTACGACCTGAACGGCGACGAGCGCATTGAGCGCGCCGAGTTCGACGGCAAGCGCCGTGCCGATTTTGACGCGACGGACTTTGACCACGATGGCGTGCTGAGCCTGGACGAGTACGTCGGCGAGTTTGAAGATCGCATGGACACGGTGATCGAAGAGTTCCGGGTGGCCTCCGTCCGCCAGAGCCGGCGCCGCTACCAGTCACTGGATGACGATGGGGATGGCGCCATGACGTTTGCCGAATATCGCGAGTCCGGCAATCGCATTTTTGCCCGCTATGACGTCAGTCAGGACGGGTACGTAAATCTGGACGATCCGATGCCACGCCCGTTCGGTGAGACCACCGAAGACCCGCAGGTCGCGGCCAACACCGAGTAAACGACGATGCGTTACCTGACTCGTGGGGCCACGCTGGTCGCGCTGAGCCTCGCCCTGGTCACACAGGCCGACGGCACGGAATCGCTGCGCAAGCGCCACTACGACGGCGTGCTCGGAACCAGCATGGATCTGAGCATCGCCGGCGTCGAGGAACGGCAAGCGAACGCGGCGTTTGACGCCGCTGCGCAGGAAGTCGAGCGGCTGGAACGCCTGCTTTCCAGCTACCTGGACGACAGCGAGCTGTCCCGGCTCAATCGCGAGCGGTCCGTTCCACGATTGTCTCCGGAGCTGGCGGAGCTGATCGCCAAATGCCGCGGCTGGGAGAAGAAAAGTGACGGCGTGTTCAGCTGCAAGCTGGGCGCCATCCGGGCTCGCTGGCGGGACGCGGAGCAATCCGGCGAGGCGCCGGACCGCAAAGCGCTTCGGGCGCTCGCCCGCACGCTGCGCCAGGCCGAGCTGCCGGATCCTTCGATTCAGCCCTATGCGCTGCCCGAGTCGGTGGTTCTTGATCTTCAGGGTCTGGCAAAGGGCTTCATCATCGACCGGGCGGCGGACGCTATGGCGAAGCAGGCGCCCGCGGCGCCAGGCCTGAGCGTGGACATCGGCGGCGATGGCCGCTACGTCGGGGCGCCGGCACCAGGCGAGTCCTGGCGCGTCGGCCTGCGTGGACCCGAAGCGATCGACACGGGCGTCATCGGACAGGTTGAGCTGAGCGACCGAGCGGTTGCCGCAAGCGGCCATCAGTCCCGGGTGTTTCAGATTGGCCGTCGGCAATACAGCCAGATTCTGGCGTCCCGCGACGGTTGGCCGGTCTTTCGGGCCGCGGCCAGCTACGTGGTCGCTGAGTCCGCCCTGGCCGCCGACGCGGCCGCAACCACCCTGGCCGGCCAGGCCGCCGGCGACGCCCAGGCCTGGCTGGAACAGCAGTCGGATCTTGAGTCGTTGCTGGTGCTTGAGGGAGGGCGTCAGCTGGCCTCCGCCGGCTGGCGGGCGCTGGAGACGTCGGGGCCTGAGCAGGATAGCAATCCGGTGATGACCCTGACCTATACGATCCCGAAAATTCGCGCCAGCAAATACCGCCGGCCCTACGTAGCGCTGTGGGTGACCAACGCCGTACGCGAGCCGGTGCGCAACCTGCTCATTCTTGGCGAACAGGAGCGCTGGGCGCAGGAAAACCCGCGCTGGTGGCGCGCCGTGGGCCGCCGGGACGAGGGCATTTTGGAAGGCTACGCCCGGGCGACCCGTCGACCCGGCGTCTACACCGTCAAGTGGGACGGCCGCGACGACCGCGGGCAGCAACTCGCGCCGGGCAAGTACCGGTTGCACCTGGAGGCTGCGCGGGAACACGGCGGCCACACCTACCGTACGCTCGATTTTGACCTGACATCGCCGCGGGCCCTGACGCTGGCCGCGGAAGGAGAGCTGGGTGAGGTGGCCATTGAATGGTCCGGCTCCGAGGTTGAAGCCGTCGCGCAGATTGCGCCAACGCACGCCCCCCAGCAATCCGAACAACCGAACAACGCAATTGGGAGTGGGGACTCCGAGTAACCAGATCTGTCGCCAGATCTGCCAATCCAAATTCAGCCTGAAAGGCAGGAGACTACACATGAAACACGTGAAAAAGACCTTGTTGAGCGTGGCCATTGGCGCGTCTCTCAGCGTCAACGCCCAGGAAGGTCTCGAAGAGCTCGACGAGACGACGATCGGTGCGCAGGAGGTTACCGAGGTCGGTAAGCCGGTGCTGACGAGCGACGACCTTGTGCGTCAGATGACCGATTCGATCGAAGACACGGTGCGCTACATTCCCGGCGTGCAGGTCAACGATACGGGCAATCGGTTTAACGACGATGGGTTCAACATCCGTGGACTGGAGGGCGACTTTATCGCCGTCACCGTCGACGGCGTGGACCAGGGGGAAACGCTGAATCCGCCCACTTTTTCGCCCTACGGCATGTTCGGTTCCAGCCGTGGCGCGGTAGAGGTGGAAACCGTCAAAGCGGTGCGCATCACCCGGGGGCCCAACTCGGTTACCGACGGCAACGGCGCGCTGGCTGGCTCTGTGATGTACGAGACCAAGTCACCCCGGGACTATCTGCAGGTAGGCGACGACGCACAGGTGCAGGTTAAGGCGGGCTTCGACGATCGCTCCGATGAGTCGATGATCTCCGGCGCTTTTGCCAACCGCTGGGGTCAGTTCGAAACGCTGCTGATCTACACCCGGCGCGACGGCCACGAGCTGGAGTCCCACAGCAGTGGTGAAGACATTCTGGGGCCCGAGCGCGGTCAGGCGGATCCGCTGGACCGGGAGGAAACTTCGATCCTGGCCAAAGTAGACTACTACCTGACTCCGGATCAGCGGCTTGGTCTGGTGGTGGAAGACCACACACGGGAGGCGCAGGTCACACCGCTCTCGCGCCAGTCGGCAACCTATTTTGATTTCCGTACCGACGACACCAACGATCGGGATCGTGTAGGACTGGCCTACGAGTGGACCAACGCCGGCCAGCTGATGTTCGATACGCTGCTGGCAACTGCGGATTACCAGTACCTCAACACGCGGGGCATCACGCGCTTCGGGTTCTCCGGCTTCAACGGCGATCCCACCGACGACTACCTGCGTACCGAAGACCGGGCCTTTAAGCAGAACAGCTACACCTTTGGTGTGGATCTGACGAAGTCGGCTCAGTTCGGCGGCATGGATCACTCCTTTACCTACGGCGCGGAATACCAGCGCGGCGATGTGGCGAACCGGCTGTTTGACGTTCGCTTCAATACGCTGTCCATGGACAGCGGCTTGCGCTCGTTCAACGTCGACAACACCTGGGTGCCGGACACCGACAGCACGCAGTTCACGCTGTATGCCCGGGATGAGGTGGCGCTGAACGATCAGTGGACCGTCTTCGGCGGCTTTCGCTACGACACGACTGAGTACGAGCCCGAGGTGGCGGACTTCTTTACCGATCCCACCGGCGACACGGTGCAGGACTCGGACTTCACGTCCACCGTGGGTGAGCTTGGTGTGACCTATTCGCCGTTCGCCGGCCACACGTTTGGCATCTCGGTGGGGCAGGGTTATAAGGCACCGACCACCCAGGACCTGTTTCTTGACGTGGGCAGCGCCATCATCACGGACGTGAATACAGGTCAGGAATTCATCGACTACGACGAGATTTCCAACCCCAACCTCGACGCCGAGCAGTCCACCAACTTTGAGCTGTCCTACGTCTACGAGTCACCGCGAGCACAGGTCTCAATCACCGCGTTTCACAGTGACTACGAGGATCTGATTCAAACCGTACCCGGGTTTGCAAGCTACGGTCAGGACGTCACGGTTCAGCAGTGCGGCTTCGGCGGCTGCCGCTTTGTGACGGTGGACGGCGACAGCTTCGACCGGGCGGAAAACGTTGGCGAGGTGGAAGCGGCTGGCTTTGAGTTTGACGCACGGGTTCGCCTGAACGAGCTTTGGACCGCGCGGCTGGGCTATGCCCACGTGTCCGCGGAGCACCGCAGCGACAGCCCCACCGGCGCTTTTTTTGATGGTGAGGTGCTGGCCACCGAATCGCCCGACTCCGCCGTGCTGGGTGTCGATTACACCGCCGCCGCCGGCAACTGGGGGGTTTCGGCCTTCCTGACCTGGACCGCTTCCCGGCCCGAGTCAAACGATCGGAGTCTCGCGGTGCTCAATAACGGCAGCGGACCGATCCTGTTCCCGGAATCCTGGCAAACGCTGGACGTGCTCGGCTTCTACGAGTTTGAGCAATACGGTGCGCGCCTGTCGGTCGGCGTCCGAAATCTCCTGGATGAAGACTACATTCGCTGGGAGGTGATCAACGGGGTGCGGCCTGGCAACGGCGGGTTCTTTGCCGGTTCCGCCGGCAACGGCTTCGAGCGTTTCTCCGATCCCGGCCGTAGCTTTTCTCTCGACCTGAGTTTCGCCTGGTAGCAACGTGGCGGCTACCTCGCGCCTGGCGCCGCCTTCGGGCGGCGCTGTTTTTTTATCTACTCCATCACAGTGAGATTTAGACCATGAGAACAGTCCGCGACAGCATGGGCGAGATGCAGGTGCCCGACGATGCGCTTTACGGCGCGCAGACCCAGCGGGCCATCGAGAACTTTCCCATCAGCGGTCGGCAGCTGCCGGAGTCTTTTATCCGGGCGCTGATCCTGATCAAGGCGACGGCAGCCCACGTCAACGGCGAGCTGGGTTGCCTGGAGCGGCCGGTGGCGGACGCGATCGGCGGAGCGTGCCTTGAGCTGCTCGGTTCGGATCGGCTGATGGATCACTTTCCCCTGGACGTCTTTCAAACCGGTTCCGGCACCAGTTCCAACATGAACGCCAACGAGGTGATTGCGTCGCTGGCGACGGCGCAGCTCAAGGAGCCGGTGCATCCCAACGATCACGTTAACTTTGGCCAGTCCAGCAACGATGTGATTCCAAGCGCGATTCACGTGAGCGCCTCGCTGGCACTGGTGAACGACCTGATGCCGGCGCTGCGCCGCGCCGCCTCGGTCATCGAGCAGAAGGCCCGGAGTCTGGGTGATGTGTGCAAGACCGGCCGCACCCATTTGATGGATGCGATGCCCATCACCATGCACCAGGCGGTGAACAGCTGGGCTGCGCAGCTGGAGGCGGACCTGCTCCTGCTGGAACGCATTCTCGGGCCCGTGCAAACCCTTGCCCTCGGCGGCACCGCAGTGGGAACTGGGGTCAATACGCACGAGGAATTTGCCCCGAGGGTGGCGGCGAAGCTGGCTGCGGACACGGGGCTTCACTTTCGCGCCGCGGACAACTGCTTTCCCCTGATGTCCTCCCAGGACACGGCGGTCGCCCTGTCGGGCCACCTGAAGACCTGCGCCGTTTCGCTGATGAAGATATCCAACGATTTGCGCTGGATGAACTCCGGCCCGCTGGCGGGGCTGGGGGAAATCACCCTTGAAGCACTCCAGCCCGGCTCCTCCATCATGCCCGGCAAAGTCAATCCCGTTATTCCGGAAGCCGTCGCTATGGTGGCGGCGCAGGTGATCGGCAACGACACGGCGATTACGGTGGCCGGTCAATCCGGTAATTTTGAGCTCAACGTGATGCTCCCGCTGGTGGCCAGCAATCTGCTCGACAGCATCGAGCTGCTGACCAACGCCGGACGCCTGCTGGCCGATCGCGCGGTGGCCAGCTTTACCGTGAATGAGGACAACCTCTCGGCGGCGCTGCACCGCAATCCGATTCTGGCCACGGCGCTCAACCCCAAGGTGGGCTACGCGAAGGCGGCGGAGATTGCGAAGCGTACCTACGCCGAGGGCCGCCCGGTGCTGGACGTGGCCCGGGAAGAAACTTCGCTGCCGGAGGATGAACTGGCGGCGCTGCTCGATCCGGAAAAGCTGACCAAGGGCGGTCTGTGAGCGATCCGGCGGCGGTGCGCTACGCCAGCCAGCCGGAAAATCCCCGCGTCCTGGGACGCTACCTCGACGCGTGCGATGCGCAGGCCCGGCAGGCCCCGCCGCGGGCGGCCCGGGCCATTTACGACGAAGCATTTGATCTGCTGCTTGATGCGGTCAGCGATGACTGCAACCCGCGGCACTGGCGGGCGCTGTGTCTGGATCATCTTTATCGTCCGCTGAAGGCCCTGGCCGCGCTGGCGGACAGCGATACGCAGCGCCAGCAGCTGCGGGAGCGGGAGGCCCGGATGCGTGTGCTGACCCACTATTTTCTTCCCTGAGTACAAGCGTCGGACTTCTCCCATGGTTGAGCAGCGTTCCGGCCAGTCCGTTCGAAAGCCTGCGGCGCTGACGGAAGAATCTCAGATTGAGGCCAGTATCGGCCGGCGTTCAAAAAGTGTGGATATGAAGGTGATCGACCACCTCGATCCGCTGGCCCTGCAATGGTTGAACCATGCAGCCCTGGGCATGATCGCGCTGGCCCGGGAAGGCGATATTGATGCCGTCCTCTGCCGCGGCGGGGGCTTGGACACTTCCGCCGGGGAGCTGCGGGTACCGCTGGCCAGCCTCGACGAGACGCGCGCCGTGGCAGTGGGTGCGGCCTTTGGATCGCTCTGGGCCATTCCCGGACTCCGGGAAACGCTGCGGGTCAATGGGACGATCATCGAACGCAGCGCAACGCAGCTGACGGTGCGCGTTCGTGAATGCTATGCCCACTGCGGCAAAGCGTTGATTCGATCCGACTTCTGGACGCCAGGAGCCACCGACCGCGCGCCGGTGGCGCTGGAAGAACACCTGGGGGCTGCCCGCTTCATTGCCCTCGCCACGGTCAACGATCGCGGGGAGGCCGACCTGAGCCCGAAAGGCGACCCGGCCGGAACTCTGGTCCAGCTTGGCGACGGTGTGCTCAGCTTTGCCGATCGGCCGGGCAATCGGCGGGCCGACAGCCTGCGCAACCTGCTAGCCCGGCCGGCGGCGGCGCTATTGCTGATTGCGCCGGGCAGCGCCACCGTTGCCACGTTCCGCGGCACCGCGCAGATTTTCAAAGATCTTGCGCTGCGTGAGCACTTTGCAGTGCAGGGTAAGGTCCCGGGTCTGGTGGTGGCCCTGGATGACCTGAGCATGGGCGTGGGTCAAAGCCAGGCTCTGCTGAACGCCGGACTGTGGCCCGCGCCGGCGGCGCCGGCGGAGATCGAGCCGGCGGCCGTGTTTGCCGCCCACGTGCGGCTTAACAAAGCGGCTTCGATCAGCCAGCGCGTCGCCCGCGCGCTGGCCTCATCCCCCGGTCTAATGAAGAAAGGTCTGGATCAGGACTACAAAAAAAACCTTTACTGAGAGCGCCGGGTGCCTGCCCGGCAGCGTCTACCAGCGCCGGGTGACAGTCAAGCGTGTGGTGCGCGGTTCCAGCGGGTGAAAGTGTCGGCCCTCGACGACGTCTACCAGTTCGCCGGGGAGCCGGGCGTCCCGGAGCTAGAGCGAGTAGCGAAGCTCCACGCCGATCACACGGGGATCGTTCACGCTGAAAAAGGCGGTCTGGTTGGGCGTCACCGTGCCGGTGGCCGCAGTGACGGAAAACAGCCCCTGGCGACCGGCAAAGCGCTCGTCCAGCAGGTTGTCAACAAATACCGAGACCCGCCACTGATCCCAGGCGTAGCCGGCCCGGGCATTGACAAGCACGTAGCTGTCCACCTCGTTTTCCGGGAGGTTGGTCACGTCGGAGAACTGGCTGCCCGCATAGCTGGCGTTGCCGTTAACAAAAAAGCCGTTGCCGAAATCGTAGTTAAAGCCCGCGGCCAGATTGACCTGGGGCGCGCTGTTGAACTGATTGCCGGCGAGATTTGCAAACTGCGGGTCGGCCGGATTTGACGGCGTACCGGTGCTGTCCACGGCGAAGGGGAAGTTGGTGAACTCCGTTTCCAGCAATCCCAGGGTCAAAAACCAGTCGAAGGCATCGCTGACGGCGTGGCGCAGTTCCACCTCCAGTCCGTAGAGTTCGGCGCCGCCCACGTTGAGCGTATCGGCGTCAAAGAATGCCCCGGAGGGACCGGGAATCGTGACCTGCTGATCTTCCCAGTCGGAGAAAAATGCGTTGGCATTCAGAAACAGCGTGCCGTCGAGCCATTCGGATCGAAAAGCCAGTTCAAAGTTATTCAGGTATTCCGGATCAAAGGTCCGCGTCTCGGGCACCGCTCCGGGCGGCGCATAGAGATACGATCCGCCGGCGCGATAGCCCCGGGCGACGGTAAACGACAGTGATTTTTGATCGTTAAATCGATGCACCAGGGAGGCCCGTGGCAGAAATGCGTCAAACTCCGCGTCCGGCACATCTTCGCTGGTAGGTGGGAAAATCACGGTGCAGGGGAAGCCCCCCAGCCCTGGGACCACCGGGTCGATTACGCAGCCGCCGGGGCCCAGGGTTGCCTCGCCGGTCGTGCCGGTATCAGAGAACTTCTCGTCGTCCAGACGACCGCCGAAGCTAACGGACCAGCGCTCATTGATGTCATAGCTGATGTCGGCAAAGATCGCTTTGTTTTCCGTCGCGTCCTTCTGAAACGTATCGAAAATCACGAAGCCATCCGGTGGGATCGTGGGAAAACCAAAGGTGCTCGGGGCGAAATTGAATCCGCCGCCGAAGGCGCCGTCGGTGTCAAAGTAGTAGGCGCCGATCCATCCCGTCAGCTTGCCGTAGTCGAACGATGCCCGCAGCTCGGCGGTAAAGGTATCGTCCGGCGCGTCGCCGACGCCCAAGCTGCCAAAGTTGGTATCCCGCTGCGAGTCCTCATGGGTGCCGATAGCGTGGAGCGTCCAGCGATCGTTGAGGTCCCAGGTCGCGTCGAGGGTGTAGCGCTGTACCTCGTTAAACTCAAACCGCTCTCGCGGGCCAAAGGTAGTGCTGCCAAACGGATCGAAATCGCTAAACGTGGGATCCACCGCGGACACGGGCGAGTTCACCGTATTAAACTCGCCGAACTCCGTGTCGACATAGCTGTAGATGAACTCCAGGCGCAAAGCGTCCGTGGGCTCCCAGAGAAGTTTCGCCCGCGCCGTCAGCTCGTCCCGGAAGCGGGTGTTGTTGCCGGTATCGAGATTGGTGACGCCAAAGTCGATTTCCCGTTGATCCACCGCCACGCGGAAGGCCAGCCGGTCGTCAATGATGGGTCCGGTGATCATGGCGGAGTACTGGCGGTTGTCCTCGTTGCCCACCAGCACCCGGGCGGCGGTACCGAATTCATACTCCGGGTCGGCCGTGTTGATCACCACCGCGCCGGCCAGCGCGTTACGTCCCTGCACCGTGGACTGGGGCCCACGCAGGATCTCAACCTGTGCCACGTCCCAGAGATTTGCTGCGCCCTGGTTAGCGTTGAACGAGTTTGGCGAACCATCCACATAAACGTTTGCCGTAGCGCCGGTGCCGGTAAAACCAACCCCAATGAGGGTGATACCGCGGATTGAAAGGTTGTTCAGCGCGCCGCTGGCATCGGTGGCTACATTGGCCGTGCGCAGAATGATGTCCTCCACGTTGAACAGTGCCTGCTCTTCAATCTGGTCGCCGGTGATCAGAGCCACGGAGGTCTGCGTGTCCTGCAGCGACAGGTTCCGTTTGGTCCCCGTCACCACAATTTCTTCGATTTCTTCTTCTACGATGTCTTCTGCCCCGGTGGCCTGCGTATGGCCGGCCAGCGGCAGAAACAGTGCCAGGGCGGGAACAGTCAAAAGGTAACGGTTCATGGGTTTTCTCATGGGAAGGTGCAGGGGCAGGGCATTTGTATTTGGGTGGTAATACAAATGATAGTAATTATTATTCGCAACAAATGTATCGGACCCGGGGCTGGGATTCAACAGCCAGGATCGATTCGAAAGCCGAAGGCGGGCCGGAGCACTTTTCCGGTCTTTCGGTATTGACTTCGCTTCGACCTTTGAGCGTGCACCATGCGCACCACAACGATTAATGAAAAGGCGGTAAACCCCGTGCTCAACAAGATTCTGCGATTCGCCGTAGGCGGCGGCATTTTGGTCCTTGCCTTCGCGACTGCCTTTGGCCTAAGCAGGCTCGGCAAGGCACCGGAACGCAAACCCAAAGAGCTGGGCGCTCCGCTGGTGGACGTCCTCGATGTTGTTCCGGAGCGCGTCAGGTTTGACGTGGAGAGTCAGGGAACGGTGGAACCGCTCACCCAGACCACCATGGCGGCGGAGGTGGCCGGCAGTATCGTTGCCATGTCCGATCAGTTTGTCGCTGGCGGTACCTTCACCCAGGGTGACGTGCTGCTGCGCATCGACCCGGTCAACTATGAGGTGACCGTCGATCGGGCCCGGGCAGCGCTGCGTCAGCGCCAGGTGGAGTTCGACGGCGCGAAGAAGCTCCGCGAACAGGGCTACCGGGCGGAGTCGGAACTCGCGTCGGCGGAGGCCGCGCTGGCCGCCGCGAAGGCGGATCTCGTGGCCGCGGAGCGCAACCTGGAGCGGTCTGTCGTGCGGGCGCCCTACAACGGCATCGTTCGCACCCGCACGGCTCAGCTGGGCGACTACGTGGCCCCGGGGGCCCAGCTGGGGGTACTGTTTTCCACCGAAGCGGTCGAGGTTCGCCTGCCGCTGCCGGATACGGAGCTTCCGTTTGTTTCACTTCCGCTGATCGGCGATGAGCTGGCCGACGGCGGCGCGCCGGTGCTGCTGAAAGGCAGCTTCCGGGGCCGTGCCGCCACCTGGGAGGCCCGCATTGTGCGTACCGAGGGAGTGGTGGACGAGCGCAACCGCATGGTGTTTGCGGTAGCCCGGGTCACAGACCCGTACCGCCTCGCGGCGTCGCCGACGCAGGCTACGCCGCTGCCGGTGGGCACTTTTGTCGAAGCGGTGATCGGGGGTGTGTGGGTGGATAACGTGGTTCGTATTCCCCGCACGCTGGTGCGCAGCGGTAATCAGGTCGTGTTCGTCGACAAGGATTCGCGCCTGCGGTTTCGGGCGCTGGACTTCATTCGCACCGACAGCGACCACGTCTACGCGGACGGCAACCAGCTGCGCGACCGGCGCGTCCTGGCGACGAAGCTGGACGCCCCCCTCAACGGTACCCCAGGTTCGCACCGCTTTGCCGGATGAAATGCTCAGCGGCAAGGGCACCGTGAAGCCGGTCGCCAGGGCTCTGGCGCGATGACCACGCAGGCCCAGCAAGCCGGGATCATCGCCTGGTTTGCCAACAACAACGTCGCGTCCAACCTGATGATGCTGCTGATCATCGGTCTCGGCGTTTACTCCGCCAATACCATCCGCAAGCAGACTTTGCCGGACTTCGAGCCGAACACGCTGCAGGTGTCCGTGGCTTTCCCCGGCGCTGCGCCCCAGGAGGTGGAGGAAGGCATTGTCGTCAAAATCGAAGATACGCTGCAGGACCTCGCTGGTATTGAAGAGATCAACGGGCGTTCCGCTGAGGGCGTAGGTACGGTCACGGTAGAGGTGGAGGCCGATACCGACCTCGACGATGTGTTGAATCAGGTCAAGACGCGGGTCGACGCCATCAATACTTTCCCCGAGCTTGCGGAACGGCCCGTCATCGAGCGCCGGGCTCCGACCTTTCCGGTGCTGTTCATCTCCGTCTACGGCGATATCGATGAGTTTGCGCGGAAAACCCTGTCTCAGGAGATCCGCACCGGACTGCTGGCGCTTCCTGGCATCAACGATGTGATCGCCTACGGGGAGCGTGATTACGAAATCAGCATCAACGTTTCCGAGGAGACGCTGCGCCGCTACCAGCTCACCATGAATGAAATTTCCGCAGCGATCCGTAACTCGTCCCGGGATATTCCCGGCGGCACGCTGGAAACGGACGGCGGTGATATTTTGCTGCGCACCCAGGGCCAGGCGTACACCGGCGCCGAGTATGGCGACGTCGTGATTCGCACCTTCGCGGACGGCACGCGGCTGAGACTTCGGGACATCGCCACGATCGAAGACGGCTTTGTCGATACGGAAGGTTTCGGCCGCTTTCAGCAGCAGGCGGTGGCGACCATGAATGTGCTGGCCGGCGGACAGGAAAACGAGCTGGAAACCTCCGCCCGGGTAAAAGACTTCGTGGAGCGGGTCCGGGCGGGCCTGCCCGAAGGGGTGCAGGTAGACGTCTGGGTGGATCGCTCCAAATACCTGCAGCAGCGCCTCGACCTCATGTTCCGCAACCTGCTCCAGGGGGCGGCGCTGGTATTTGTTGTGCTCACGCTCTTTCTGCGGTTGAAATTTGCCCTGTGGGTCATTGTGGGCATTCCGGTCGCATTCTGCGGTGCGCTTTGGTTGATGCCCCTTAATCCCTGGCCCGTCACCATCAATATGATCAGCCTGTTCGGCTTCATCCTCGTGCTGGGTATCGTGGTGGATGATGCGATCATTATCGGTGAGAGCATCTACACCAGCGTGCGGGAAAAGGGCCACTCGATCCAAAATGTCGTGGAGGGTGCCAACCGGGTGGCGGTGGCGGCAACCTTCGGGGTGCTCACGACCATCGCTGCTTTTGCTCCCATGCTTGCCGTTGGCGGGTTTGCCGGACCGTTTCTCCAATCCGTCTCGGTGGTGGTGGCTTTGTGCCTCCTGTTTTCCCTGGTGGAATCCAAGCTGATTCTCCCGGCTCACCTTGCCCATGCCAGGATTACAGAAGTCAACGAGCAGGACATTTTCAGCCCCTATCGGAGCACGCCGCTCTGGCGCTGGCCGCTGAAAGCCATCGAGCGGGCCCAGCGGCATACCCAGCATGGTCTCCAATGGATAATTGCCCACGTCTACGGACCGTTTCTGGAGCGGGCCATCGCATTCCGCGGCATCACCGTTATCACCTTCTGTTCGATGCTGATTGTCTCTGCCGGATTATTTGGCGGCGGCTTGCTGCGGTTCGTGTTCTTCCCCGATGTGCCGGGGGAGATTATTCAGATGGACATGGCCATGGAGAAGGGTACGCCGGTCGAGCGACGCAACGCGACGCTGATCAGCATCGAAGAGGCTCTGTACCAGGCTCGGGACCGCTACCTCGAGGAAAACCCCGAGGGTGTGGATCCGCTCAAGAACGTGGCCACCTTCAGCCAGCCCTCCAACACCGGCATCGTACTGGTGGAAATGCCGCCGGCGGAACTGCGCACGCTGAGTCTTGAGGAGATGACCAACAGGTGGCGGGAGTCGGTGGGCGAGTTGCCGGGTGTTAAATCCATCACCTTTTCCAACGGCAGTCCCATCGGCGGAGGCCCGCCCCTGAGTTTTGGTTTTGTCGGCAGCGACTATAAGGCGCTGGAAAAGGCCTCGGAGGAACTCACCCGCTCGCTCGCCTCTTACAAGGGTGTCTTCGATATCGTTAACAATGCCACGTCCGGTGGTGATGAGATTCAGCTGCGGATCAGGCCGTCCGCTGAACCGCTGGGCATTACGCTGGCATCCCTGGGCACGCAGGTTCGTCAGGCTTTTTACGGTGAGGAGGTGCAGCGTATACAGCGAGGTACTGATGAGCTGAAGGTGATGCTCCGGTATCCGGAAAGTGAGCGTCGCTCCATCGCCAACCTCGAGGATATGCTGATTACCACGCCGGCCGGTGACCAGGTGCCCTTCAGTGAGGTGGCGGAGGTGACCTTCTCCGACGCCTACTCGGCGATCTACCGGCTGAACGGCGAGCGCACCGTCACGGTAACCGCTGACCTGGATCCGGCAATCGCGGAGCCCGGCGCTGTCATTGCCGACATCAGCGCTACGGTGATCCCGGACATTCTCACGCGCTATCCGGGCATCGATTACCGGCTCTCGGGCAGCAGCCTGGAGGAGCAGGAGGCCCAGCAGAGCATCCTGGTTGCCGGCATCGCGGCCCTGTTTTTGATCTATGCACTGATTGCGATCCCGCTACGCTCCTACAGCCAGCCCCTGGTCATCATGTCAGTCATCCCATTTGGTTTTGTCGGCGCGGTGATTGGTCACCTGATCATGGGCGAAGCGATCAGCCTGTTTTCCATGTTTGGGTTGATTGCCCTGGCGGGGGTCGTGGTGAACGACAGCCTGATCATGATCGACTTTGTGAATAAGGCCCGGCGTGAGGGCGTGCCCGTGGCCGAGGCGGTAGTAGCCTCCGGTAAAGCGAGGTTCCGGGCGATTATTCTCACGTCGCTCACCACCGCTGCCGGGCTCATGCCCATCTTGACGGAAACCAGTACCCAGGCGCAGTTCCTCATTCCCATGGCCATCTCGCTGAGCTTCGGCATTTTGTTTGCCACGCTGATTACGCTGGTACTGGTCCCGTCCATGTATCTCCTGCAGCTAGATGCGTTCCGGCGCGCCAGCCAGTTTCGACGCTGGCTATTTGGGCGCCCGCAGCTGGCGCCGACCGGCGAGACTCAGTGACCGGCGATCACAAACAGCAGAGCCCAGCCCAGAAACATCACCGCGATCGTGGCGAGAACGCTGGCGCCGTGAAGGGCCTTGAAGCGCGCCGCACCGGCGGGGCCTGAGTCTCGGGCCGCGTTGATGGCGGGCACCAGCACCAGGCTGAGGGCCTGCAGGGCGAGCATGACCGCAAGGGTGGTCGTCAGGGCGAAGCGGTGCTCGGGGAAAGCGGCGCCGGTCAGTACCAGCGCAAGCATGGCGGCGCCGATAACCAGGCTCATTACGAACAGACGGGGAAACAGGCGTCGGATAAACTGCTGCGCGGAGGCCGCGTCCAGGGTGGTGAACGCGGTCGGCGCAACGATGCCGGCCTGGAACACGATCGCGCCGGTCCAGATTGCGGCACCGACCAGAAAGCCGGTCTGAGCGGACTGGGTGAGAAGATCCATAACTTGCCTCCTGAAAAAGCCACAAGGCTAGGGCGGCGGATGTGAAAACGGCGTTCGCCGGCGGTGATTCGCCAACTGACGAGATAGATATTTTCAGCGAACCGATGATCGCGGTGGGGGACGTGCCGGTCAGTCTGAGCTGGTATCGCCAGGTGCTCGACTGCCGCAGTGACCGCGGCGGGACCGAATCTGACCGGCTGGTAGACGGCGAGGAAGTGCTCCCGATGCTGCATCAGCTGGAGGCTCGGGAGCACGCGCTGCTGCGCGGCGCTTCCGGGGATCGATCCCCGGAAGCTGGAGCAATGGTTCAGTCGCCCAGCAGCGCATTGAGATCCTGCTGTTCCTCAAGACACTGGCGGCGGGTTTGCCGCAGGCGGGCGGCTCGCCGGAGCGCGCTTCGGATCTCGGTCCGAACCAGTTCACCGTCCGCGTTTCGGTCCAGCCTTTCGAAGCGCGTGATCGCTGCGTCTTCGGCGCCGGAGAGCGCTTCGTCCAGCGTGATCGCGCCGTCACCATCCAGATCAGCATTGTCGAAGCGAGACCCGGGCTCGGGTGGTTCCGGCAGTTCGATATCGAGCGTCTCCTCAACGCACCGACGCAGGGCGTCGCGATCCAGATCGGGTGGCTCCGGGCGGTCGTCACCGTCCCCCGGCGTAACCATGCCGTCGTCATTGCGGTCCAGTCGCTCGAAGCGGCGCTCGGCCCTGATAAGGCTGGCGGCGATAAATTCATCCAGGGTTACCGAGCCATCGTCGTTGGCATCGAGTGGTGTGCGGCGGTCATCGCCGGTGCCCTGAGCAAAGGCTGGGGCGCTGACGGCCACCGCCAGCAGCAGAGGTAGCGAGATAGCAGTAGGTCGTTTCACGGTCAAGAACTCCTTAAGTGCGTTTCTTTCCCTCAACGCAGCTCAAGTGATTCGGTTGACCTGCACTTACTCGCTGGCCCGGCTGTCGGTTTCTTCGCCGTTGTGCACCAGGCGGGTGGACCAGGGAATGGGGTTTCGCAGCGCGTGGTGGGCCATGCAGGCGCCTTCCGCCTCTGCAAGCAGAGCCCGAATCCGTTCCGCCGGCTCCGGGCTGTCGATCACCACGTGGGTCTCGACCATTTCGCATTCGCCCTGTGTCCTGACACCCAATTCGCGCATTGATCCAAGATTGGTCATAAATCTGACCCGCTGTTCAAGGCGCAGCGAATCCACTTGGATGTTACGGGTATGGAGAATGTCGGTAAGGTGCGTCATCAGGCAAAAGCCAATGCCGGCAGCAAAAAAAGCCAGCGGTGGCGGCGCCGCATCACCCCCCACAGGAGGTTGCTCGTCGCAGTAGAGCCGCACCGGACTGAAGCCGGGGATGTTGACCTGCACGGTTCCGGTTTTCTGCTGCATGCTGTGCGCTTCGGCCGTGAGATTGACCTCGAATCGCAGCGGCTCCGGTGGCCGCGATTTGCGAAAAGGGCCAGGCTCAAATTGCTTTGGTTCGGTCGTATTGGCGGCACGCTCGCCGACGTGAAAATCGCTCTTATGAAACATCTCAAATTTACCTTTTCTGTTGAGCCAGGCTGGAAGCACTCCGCGGTTGCCTTTGCAGCGGCATTAATCTGCTATTGGCCGAACGGCGGGCCAGCAGTTGCTCCAGCAGCGTCACGCTCTCCCGTCCCGGGTGTCGGGGTAGGCGCCGATCGTGTCCAAGTCCATGATTAACAGCCCGTGCCGTGTTGCCGTTGTGGTGAAAAGCCTTATCGAATCGTTTAGAAAGCTGTTTTCGCGAGCTTTGGTAGCGCGGTTGCGGCGGAATACGCAGAATATGGCCCCGGCGCCACAGCGCCAATTATTGATCTAGTCAATTGACACAATCAATACAATCAACTTCATATATTGCCGCCGGCGCGTTAACCTGCGCTGGAATTTTACGCCTAAACCTAAGGGAAACGAACTCATGGCTCTCATCAACACCGAGATCAAACCATTCACCGCCAGCGCTTATAAGCAGGGCAAATTCATCGACGTGTCCAGCGACGACCTCAAGGGCAAGTGGTCGGTATTTTTCTTCTACCCGGCGGACTTCACCTTTGTGTGCCCCACCGAGCTGGGTGACATCGCGGATCACTACGAAGAATTCCAGAGCCGCGGCGTAGAGATCTACTCCGTCTCCACCGACACTCACTTCACGCACAAAGCCTGGCACGATGCCTCCGAGACGATCGCCAAAATCCAGTACACCATGATCGGCGATCCCACCGGCACCATCACCCGCAACTTCGACGCGATGCGCGAAGACCAGGGACTGGCCGACCGAGCCACGTTTGTGGTCGATCCGGACGGTGTCATCCAGGCCATGGAAATCACCGCCGAGGGCATCGGTCGGAATGCCGAGGACCTGCTGCGGAAGGTTAAGGCAGCCCAGTACGTCGCTGCTCATCCTGGCGAAGTGTGCCCGGCCAAATGGAAGGAAGGCGAAGATACGCTGGCTCCCTCCCTGGACCTGGTGGGCAAAATCTAACGCGATAACGATCCGCCGGCGGCGAACCGCCGCCGGCGGAAATGAGAGGAACGAAACCATGCTGGATCAAGCGATAAAAGAGCAGCTCAAGGCCTACCTTGGGCATCTGAAGCAGCCCATCGAACTGACCGTGGCAGCAGACGACGGAGCCAAGTCGCAGGAGCTTAGGCAACTGGCTGAGGAAATTGGCGAGCTGTCGGACCTGGTATCGGTTTCGGAATTTGAGGAGCAGCCGGAGCGGCTGCCGCTCATGACGGTAGGACCAAAAGGCGAACCAGGCCGCATTTCGTTTGCCGGCGTTCCCTTAGGTCACGAGTTCACGTCGCTGGTGCTGGCATTGCTGAACAGCGGTGGCCATCCGTCAAAAGAGGCGGAAGAAATCCAGGCACAGATCCGTGACCTGGACCAGGAGCTCAACTTCCGCACGTATGTCTCCCTGTCCTGCCAGAGCTGCCCGGACGTGGTGCAGGCGCTGAATCTGATGGCGGCGCTCAATCCCCGTATCACCCATACGATGATCGACGGAGCGCTGTTCCAGGACGAGACCGAAGCGCTGGACATCCTCGCGGTGCCGGCGGTTTATCTGAACGACGAACATTTCGGCCAGGGGCGACAGACTCTGTCTGAAATTCTGGCCAAGGTCGACAGCGGCGCGTCGGAGCGCCAGGCCGCAGCGCTGGCCGACACCGAGCCGTTTGAGGTGCTGGTGATCGGGGGCGGACCGGCGGGGGCCGCAGCAGCGGTTTACGCGGCGCGCAAAGGCATTCGGACCGGCATTGTTGCCGAACGGCTGGGCGGCCAGCTGATGGACACGCTCGGCATCGAGAATTTCATTTCCGTCAAGTCGACCACGGGACCGCGGCTGGCGGCGGATCTGGAGCAGCACGTGCTTGAGTACGGCGTGGAGATCATCGGCAATCAGAAAGTGCGCAAGCTGCGCCGGGACGACTGGGTGGAAGTGGAGCTTGCGTCTGGCGCCACGCTGCGCAGCCGATCCGTGATTCTGGCAACCGGCGCCCGCTGGCGCGAGCTCAGTGTCACCGGTGAGGAGCGGTACAAAGGCAAAGGCGTGGCCTATTGCCCGCACTGTGACGGCCCGCTTTTCAAAGGCAAGCGGGTGGCCGTGGTGGGCGGTGGCAACTCGGGCATCGAGGCAGCGATTGACCTGGCCGGTATTGTCGAGCACGTTACGGTGCTGGAGTTCACCGATCGGCTGCTGGCCGACGAGGTACTGCAGCGTAAGGCCCGGTCTCTGCCCAACGTCGACATCATCATGAACGCCCAGACCACGGAGATCACCGGAGACGACAGCCGGGTTAATGGTCTGACCTACACAGACCGCGTCAGCGGTGAGTCAAAGCATGTGGAGCTGGCTGGCGTCTTTGTGCAGATTGGCCTGCTGCCCAACACCGAGTTCCTGAAGGACGATCTTCAGCTGAGCGAGTTTGGCGAGATCGAAATCGACGAGCACGGGGCCACGTCCATGCCCGGCGTGTTCGCCGCCGGCGACGCCACGACCGTGCCGTTCAAGCAGATTGTGGTGGCCATGGGTGCCGGTACCACCGCCGCCCTGGGCGCATTCGATCATCTGATCCGTACCCCGGAACCGGCGGAGAAGGCCGCCTGAACTTGCGCAGCTGGCCTGCACGCTGATGGATAAACCTCGGTCCGTCAGGTTCCCCCTGGTAGGCGAGTGGCAGTTTCTCCGGCCGCCGGGCCATCATCAGTTTGCGTTCGATTTTGTCCGGCTGGCCAACGGCCGGCTGCACGATGCCGGTCGCCTGCAGCATTGGTTTGGAAGCGTGGCCGCGGAGCGCTATCCCGGCTGGGGTCAGCCGGTGGCGGCGCCGGTCGCCGGTGTAGTGCTTCACTGTGCGGGCGACTGGCCGGATCATCTTCGCAACAGTCTTGGACAGACCATGCGGCGCTGGTATCACGCGACCTATCGCTTCCGCCCGAAACCAAAGGATGGCTTCTACGATATCCGCCCCAACGCCGGGAACTACGTGATGATCCAGACCGAAGCGGGCTACGTGGTCTTCCTGGCGCACCTGAAGCAGCACTCGGTCGCCGTGACGCCGGGTGATGTGATCCAGGAAGGGCAGTATGTGGGACGCGTGGGCAACTCCGGCAACTCCACCGCACCGCATCTTCACATCAACCTGTTTGACCAGATGGATGATGCGCTCCGCGCCCAGGTGCTGCCCTTTGTCTTTCACTCGTTTCAGGAGTCCGATGGGCGCGGCGCGTGGGTGGACCGGTTTGCCGCGCTGCCGGCGGTAAAGTCGCTCGTTCGAAGCGTTTCCGACACGTGATGATTTCTTCCCTGTGCGCCGGATCCCGGTATGCTTGGCACATGGGCTCGCCAAGCAGTACTCAGTCCGGTAGTCGCCGAGGCTGCCGCCAGCGATGACGTCGACGGAGGTAGCGGCGCAAACCGTGGTGATTGCCGGTGCGGGACCCTGCGGTCTGGCCGCGGCGCTTGCGCTGCACCAGGCGGGCTGGCGCCGGATAACGCTGCTGGAGCGCAACGCGTCGGCAACTACCTTCGACAAAAACAAAGGCTTTAACTACCTGATCGACGCCCGAGGGCAGAAGCTGCTTCGGACCCTCGGGATTGCGGATCGGCTGGCCGAATACGGCGTGGAGAACCAGCGCAACGTGATGACGCTGGTGCAGCCGGACGGTGAGCAGAAGGTGTTCAAGTCACCGTTCTGGGACCCGGCCCGGGACAGCGCCTGGTGGTCCCGGCGGGAGCGGTTTCAGGCGCTGCTGTCGGATCGCATCGAGGAGATTAACGACGGCCGCATCGACCTCCGCTATGGCCATGAGTTTGTGGATCTCGCGCCCGGCGACGCGGCCACCGACATCATCACGCGGTCGCCGGACGGCACAAACGAGACGTTCGAAGCCGATCTTCTTTTGGGTTGTGATGGCCTGAAATCGAAAGTTCGCCTTGCCATGGCGGCGCACGGGGGTGTGCCGGAATCGCGCTTTGACCGGCATCAGTTTCCCTCACCCTCCTCGGTGCTGTACTACAAGGTGCTCAGCATGCCGGCGGTGACGCCCCTGCGGCTCGGCGATCAGGCGGCGGACGACCATCGCATGGGCTATGCGTATCTCGCCCGCCATAAGGACCCGCGGCAGGCCCTTGCGCTGGTGTCCTATCCGGTTGCCACCCCGGATGAGCCGCGAACGGTGAACGTAATTCGGCTGCCGGATCATGAGGTCTGGGAGCAGGAAGACCCGGAGGCGCTCCTGGCCTTTCTGGACGACGCGTTTCCCCAGCTGCCCGTGCGGGATGTGCTCACGGCGGAGGAGGCGGCCGATTTTGTCGGCATGCCGCCGGGCCGCTTTCCATCTCCGCAGTACACGGAGCAATGCCACGCGGTGGTGGGGCCCGCTGCCGCGCCGCTCGCCTGCGTGCTCCTCGGTGATGCGGCCCATGCCTTCCCGCCCGATCTGGGCCTTGGCGTCAATACGGCGCTCGAGGACGTCGGACATCTGCTCACGTCGCTGGCGGACGCGGGCAATCTGCCCGCGGCGGTGCGCCAGTACGACGAAAGTCAGGCGAGCGAGCGCCGGGCCCTCGTCAAGCTGGTGCAGACGGTGGCGCCGTATCAGTACAACCACCGGCCGACGGCGCTTAAGCTCTGGGCCTTGCGCTTTTTTGGCGTGACCCTGCTGCATCGCCTGCTGCCGTTCTTCATCGACCGGCCGGCCGTGCTGCTGGCCCAGCAGGACGAGCTGCCATTCAGCGAAATCCGTCGGCGGCAGGTCAACAACCGCTGGAAAATTGGCGGACTGCTGACTGCGGTTGGCGCAGCGGTGGCGGTGCTGCTGAGCTGACGCCCGGCGGGCTACCGTCGATCCACCTTCAGGATCACTTTTCCAAAGTGGTTGCGGTCATCAATCATCTGGTGCGCCTCTACCACGCGAGCGAGCGGCAGCACTTCGTCCACCACCGCCTTATACGATCCGTCCGCAAACAGGGGCAGGGCACGGTCCCGAAAGCTCACCATGGTCTGCGGCACAAACTGGGGGCTGGTGGAGATGCTCATGGACAATAGCTGAAGGTTGCGGGTGCCGATATTGAGATTGAAGGTCACCTCTCGCCCGCCGGTGCTGCCGAACATTACGACCTTGCCGTCCATACCCATGGCGTCCAGCAGCTGCTCCGAAGTTTGCGTGCCGATGATCATCAGGCTGACGTCCACACCCTCGCCGTCGGTTGCCGCCTGGACCTTCTCGTCAATCGCTTCTTCCATATAGTTGATCAACAGGTCCGCACCGTACTCCCGGGCTGTCTCCAGCTTGCTGTCTCGGCTGGCGGTGCCCGCCACCCAGCACCCGTGCTGTCGGGCAATCTGCAGCGCCGCGCTGCCGACGCTGCCGCCGACCGCTTCGATCAGCACCCGGTGGCCTGTTTTGATCCGGGCCACCGTATGCAGCGCATGCCAGGCGGTCAGCCAGCCGACGGGTATGGCCGCCCCTTCTTCAAAAGTCAGATTATCCGGCAGCGGCATCAGGTGCGTTTCGTCAAACAGCACCTGCTCGGCGTGGGTGCCGCGGGCCCGGCCAAAAACGCGTTCGCCCGGGCGAAAGGTGGTGACCGCCGCGCCAACCTCGCGCACCACGCCCGCCCCCTCCATGCCCATGACAAAAGGCAGCGGCTGGCCGCTGTAGGTGCCAGCCCGCATGCGTGTCTCGGCAAAGTTGACGCCGCTGGCGTACACGTCCACCAGCACCTGATGAGGGCCGGGGACCAGCGCGGGCAATTCTTCCCACACCATCACTTCCGGCCCACCAAACTCCAGCACATTAAACCCGAACATGATCCGACTCCTTGGTCGGCTGGCCCGCCAGCCGCCGTTCAACTTCTTCTACTTCAAGGCCCGACGGGATCGGCGTCAGCGCGAGGTACAATAGTCCCGCAAGCGTCAGCGGCACGCCGATGAGCAGCGAATAGCCGACGGTCCAGCCGAGACGTTCCACCGCCAGCGAAACCATCAGCGGGCCCGCTGCCGAGCCAAGCGTCACCGCAAGCGACCCACAGGATGCCATCGCCGTCGCCCGCAGGCGGGTTGGGAAAACCTCGGCCAGGTAGGCAAATTTTACGGCCGCGCTGCCGTAGAAAAACATGCTCATCACGCCGTAGGCAATCAGGATCTCCCGGTAGCTGACAGCCGTCCACACCAGCACCTGAAACATGGCCGACCCAAGCAGGGTCCACAGCACCACCGTGTTGCGCCGGGTCATGACAAACTCGCCGATGACCGCGGCAAGAATGTACCCGGCGACACCGATGGCGTTGCCGGCGCCGATCAGTAGGGAAAACTCCACCGCCGCCATCGCGCGGTGTTCCGCCAGATAGCTGGGGAAAAGAAAGATGGAGCCGGCGTAGGCCCAGACAAACAGGAACTGTGCGCAGAACAGCAGCACGGCGCGGCGGCGAATACCGGGCGCCCACAGTTCTTTAAGTTGGGGCCTTGGCGCGTTGCTGCGGCGGGCCGCCTCGGCCCGGGCCGGCTCGCGGATAACGGTTTGCACAAGCACCAGTAACGGCAGACTCACCAGTCCCACCAGAAACAGAAAGCGCCAGTTGTACTGGGTGAGCAGCCAGGCGGCCCACAGCGACGCCAGCGCCCAGCCCAGCGGATAACCAATCTGTAGAAACCCCAGAAACAGGCCTCGGTAGCGAGCCGGAAACTCTTCGGAAATGATGGCGCCGGTCACGGGGTAGGACAGGCCGCCGGCAGCGATGCTGCTGCCGCGAAGCGCAGTAAGCGCAAGCGCATTGGCCGCCAGCCCGTGCAGTGCCACCAGGATTGAGGAGGTCACCAGGGAAAACTGGAACAGACGCTTGCGGCCGAGGCGATCCGCCAGCAGCGCCAGCCACACGATCAGGATGCCGCCGAGGACAAAAGCGCTGGAAACGATCGTCATCACGCCCGAGAGGCTCAGACCAAAATCGGCGCGAATCGCGGGGATCGCAAACCCAAACAGGGCCAGATCCATCTGCGCCGTGGCGTAGGCCAGCAGACAGATGACAAAAGCGGTGAGGGGATAGCCGCGGACTTCAGCCCACATGGCGGGTTCCGGTGCTTGGTGCCGGAGACTCCGGGCGGCTCAGCCGCCCGGAGGGATTACAGCAAATTGCGGTGCGCTCAGGCTCAGAACCGGAATACGGCCCGCAGTCCCACCTCCCGTTTGTCCAGCGGCGAGAGGGCCACACCCTGCTTGGCGGTCAGGAACGCAAACTGGGTGGGGGAGGAAAAGTCGGTCCAGCGGGCGCCGGTGGCCCAGGCATCTTCGTCGGCGGCGTTGCGAATGTAGAGCTCCACCAGCCAGTTGTTGATGTTGACGCCGCCGCGCAGATCAAGCACGGAGTAGCTGTCGATAAACGCAAGGTTGGACTCGTCGACAAAGCTCTTGCCCTGGTAGCGCCAGTCGCCGCGCACGTACGCGTCATAGCCGGCGAGCTGGAAGTCCTGGGTCACGCTGATATTGCCGCTCCACTCAGGCTGGCGGGGCGTCTGGTTGCCCGCCATCTGCGAGAACCCGGCAATTGGCGCCACAAAGTTGAACTCGTAGTCGTCGTACTCTGCGTTGATGTAGGCCACATTGATGGCAACGCTAGTGCCTTCAAACGGCAGGAACAGAGACTCGATCTCCGCGCCGGTGATGGTGGCATCCCCCGGTAGCAGAATGTTGCGGGAATTGAAGAACGGGGTCAGGTTGCCGTCCGCATCCAGAATCTGCTTGGGATCGCCGATGCCCAGTCCCAGTTCCGTTTGGCAGCCCGGAGTCCCGATGTCTGGCGCCCGGCAGGTTTCGTTGATCAGGAAGGAAGAGCGTCCTTTGATTGCCGCCCATTCGTAGCGGTAGATCGAGAAATTGACCTGCGCCCGGTTATCCCAGAACGAGTGTTTCACCCCCAGCTCCAGCGCGTCGAGCGTCTCGGCGGGCAGCGCCTCGCTCACCCGGGGGTCGATGGCAAGATACTGGGCCCGCTCCCGATCGTCGGCGTTGATGAAGAAGGTATTGAAGTCGCCGGCGATCTGCCCCTCGGAATAGCTGGCAAAAAAGGTGGTGTTGTCCGTGGGCTGGTAACGCACGATGACCCGCGGCAGGAAATCGTCAAACGACTCGGTCAGAATCGGCTGGCCGGGATTGAGGAGGCCGGCGCCTTTGGTGATTTCGTCTTCCTGCTGACGACCTTCCAGGATCAGCGTGAGCTGGTCCGTGATGTCGATGTCGACCGAGGCAAAGATGCCGAAGACGTCCGCCTCGTCGGTCTGCTGCAGCGAGTTGGGGAACAGCAGCACCAGGCCGGGAATACAGGTGGACGAGTCGTCGGTCAGCGTCGGGGCCAGGGAGAAACAGCCGGTGGCTGCGTCGCCGCCGCCGCCGGAGGCCGCAAACTCCTGCGTGTACCGGTTGACGCCAACCAGCCAGCGCACGCGCCCGTCCTGCGGGCCGGTCAGCCGAAGTTCATAGCTTTCGTCTTCAAGAAACTGGGGATCCCGCGAGAACCAGCCGATCCGGTCGGTCAGGTCAAAATCCCGGATCCAGTTGGCGCCCTGCTCATTGGAGGCGGCGACAAACTCGAGGTTGTAGTCGTCGTTGAAGTCATAGCTTACCTGCAGGCTCAGGCGCTCGGTTTCCCGGATCAGGCCAACTCGGTCGATGTTGGGGGTTCCGGCCAGCAGCGTGTTCGGGTCGGTCAGACCAGCGAAGCTATCGGGCAGAATGGTATTTGCGGAGCCGATCGCACCGATGACCGATCCGGCGCTGTTGAAGTCGGGCACCTGGCCGCAGATGTATCGCTGCGGTGACGCCGGGCCCTCAGCGGAATTCACCGTCGTGCCGGTGCAGGAGTCATCCAGCAGACCCGAGACGAAAGCCTGCGCCGGGGCCCCGTCATCATCTTCCGAGTCAGCGTAACGCAGCTTGAAAGAGAGCGTGTCGGTGGGTTCCCACAGCAGCACGGCGTTAATGGAGGTCGTTTCCTCGTTGCCCAGGCGCCCGCCATCGGTAGCCCGGAAGTGACCGCGTTTGTCGTAGCGGCGCAGCGATGCACTGAAGGCCAGCTTGTCGCTGACGATGGGCCCTTCCACAAATACCGAGCCGTCAAAGTTGGACCGGTTGGTGTTGGACAAAATCAACTCGCCACCAAACTCTTCCATGCTTGGGTCGCGGGTGATGAGGTTAACCGCGCCGCCGAAGGTGTTCCGGCTGAAATAGGCCGACTGGGGGCCTTTGATCACCTCGATCCGTTCCAGGTCGTTCAGCGACAGGGAGGTGCCACCGTTCAGTACGTAGATACCGTCGATGAACAGCGCGCCGGTGGCGAAGCTGGGAGAAAACTGGGCGGTGGTCAGGCCGCGAAACTGAAGCTGCGTGTTGTAGCGTCCGGGCTGCTGATTGCCCTGGTCAAAAAACTGGAAACCGGCCGTGAGGGTTGAGACGTCATCCAGGCCGGTCAGGTCGCCGGCGATGATGTCGTCGGAGCTGAAGGCGGTGATGGAAACCGGCACGTCGGCCAGCGATTCTTCCCGCTTACGAGCGGTCACGGTGATCTCCTCGATCACCATGGAGTCATCCTGGGCCAGCAGCGGAGCTGCGGGAAGCAGCAGCGCCAAGGCTGCGGTGGCTGTGCCGATGGCGCGGCAAAGCGATCGTTTGGGGAAAGATGTCGGGCGACAATTCATAAGCCAGCTCCTCGCGGATCAGTGGATACGAAAAAGGCGCCAGTCCATGGCCTGATCAATAGCCGGCGTCGCCAGGAGCGTTAGCCGGATAACAAATCCTTAACAACTTCAGGAAAACTAACATTGTTATATCTTTATATCAATATAACAAAGCGACGGCGGATGAAGGTCCGTCGACGGAAGGGCGCCGATGAGAGAAAAGGCTTCCGGCGAGAGCGATTTACGAATGATTACCAGTTGCGTTATTGGCGTCGATCTGCTGCCATGACGTGCTCCTTAGATCCTGGTCCACATCCCGAAAGGAGTCGTCGCAATGCCATCTTCTGCCCGTCATCAGCCCCTCGACGCTGACGCCCGGCGCCGGGCCCGGTCGCTGCTGCGTCTCAGCGACAGCGGTGCTTTTACCTACCTCGAAATAAGCACCGGTGACCCTGCGGTGGCCCTCGCGGGGCTAGCGACGGATCTGGATGGGGCACCGCTGTTTCCTTTTTCAAATCTGTCCGGGCGCCCCCAGGCACTCGCGGCGGACCCGCGCGCGGCGCTGCTTTTGACCACCTCGTCCAGGTCCGATGACCCCCTGAACGCCCCGCGGCTTCAACTCCTGGGTCGCGTCCGGCGGCTCGAGGCGGGGCAAGAGGATTTTGCCCGCGGTCGCTATCTGCAGCGGCACCCCACCGCGACGGACTATCTGGACCTGCCGGATTTTTCGCTGTGGCGACTGGAGATTGAGTCCGGAAAATTCATCGACGGCTATGCAAAAACCTATCCGCTGAGACCTGCCGACGTGCTTCTTCGGGAAGACGACTGGTCCGCCTGGCAGGCAATGGAACCCGGCGCGGTGGCTCATATGAACGAAGACCACGGGGACGCGATTGAGCGCTACGCGACACATTTTTGCCAGGCCGAGCCTGGTGTCTGGCGCATGTTTGGGCTTGATCCGGAAGGCATCGATATGGCCTGCGGTGAGCATCGCCGGCGGTTGACCTTCGATAAGCCCTTAAGCGAGGCAAAAGAGGCCCATATGGCGCTGGTAGGCCTTGCTAAAGCGGCGCGGGCGGCCGATTCCTAGGGGCTGGTGAGCCCCCGCCGGGACGCGGCAACGCGCCAGGCTGAGGGAGACCCATACCCTTTTTATCCAGATAGGCTTTTGCTGTTGCCCTGAAAAGCCCCTGACCGTTCGTCGCAGGCCAGCCAGCGGCATTTTTTCGGCGCTGGGATGGCCGTGCACTCACCGGTTTGCGTTCCAGCGGCGCAGCAGGCAGCCTACCGGGTATGCCTTCCGACATCGCCTTCAACGCTCCCTGACCATGACCAAGCCGCAATCAGCAAAGGTGGCGGAGTACGCTCGACGCGCTGCGAAACTGCCGGCGACGGAGCGCGAATCCTATCTGGACGACGTCTGCGGTAGCGACCGGGATCTTCGGGAAGCGGTGCTGGAAGCAGTGCGCCAGGCGGAGCTGCGGGAGGAACTGCTGCGCACCGGCGGCGGTCTCGATATTGCAGCCCGTTTTGACCGTGGTGCCTCAGAGGAGGAGCCGGGAACACAAATCGGACCCTACACGCTCGTCAGGCGTATCGGCACTGGTGGTTTCGGTGTGGTCCATGAGGCCCGGCAGGAGGAACCGGTCAAGCGCCAGGTTGCGCTCAAGGTGCTGAAAGCCGGTATGGATACCGAGTCGGTGCTGGCGCGCTTCGAAAGTGAGCGGCAGGCCCTTGCCGTGCTGGAACACCCCAACATCGCCCGCATCCTCGACGCGGGCGCCACGCCGCAGGGGCGGCCCTACTTTGTGATGGAGCTGGTTAAGGGCGAGTCGATCACCGACTACTGTGACCGGCAGCGGCTGTCGATTGACGAGCGCATCAAGCTGCTTATTCCGGTCTGCCGGGCGGTGCAGCACGCCCACCAGAAAGGCATTATTCATCGGGATCTGAAACCGTCGAACGTGCTCGTGAGCGAAGCGGACGGGGAGGCCACGCCCGTGGTCATCGACTTCGGCATTGCCAAGATCAACACCGGTGAGCTGGCGGACCTAACGCTCTACACCCGCGAGGGTGAGCTGGTCGGCACGCCGGCGTTTATGAGTCCGGAACAGATCTCTGGCCAGGACGTCGACACCCGGGCGGACGTTTACGCACTCGGCGTGCTGCTTTATCGACTCCTGACGGGACGGCTGCCCTTTGAGCTCGATGCGCTGCGGAAGGTGGGGCTCGCGGAGATTCAGCGCATCCTATGTGAAGATACGCCGCCCAAACCGAGCGCGAGCTTTGCGCCAACGCTTACGGCGAGTGCTGGAGGAAATCGCTGTGCTGCTCGCACAGTTCGACGAGGTGCTGCAGCGGGTGAACTTCACCGATTCGGGCCGGGCCATGCTGGACGAAAATATCCTGACGCGGTCGCTCGAGACGATCGACAGCGACTACGCAGCCTCCTC
>JBCCVP010000025.1:0-43501 GCA_039195135.1 Pseudomonadota bacterium
AGCCCGCCGGGGCGTGTTTTTCCGCCCAGCGCAGGCCCGCGGCAATTTCCTTCCGGTTAGCCTGCCCGCTGCGCGCAAGCTCCTCCTCCCGGGCCTGGGCGCTGTAGGCCATGGTGGGATCTTTGGAATAGCCCCGCATCAGAGAGCCCTGGACCGCCGCGGTGACGGCCGCCGGGTCCGCCCGGTAGCCCAGGGACGCGCAGAGCCCCGCCAGTGTCGGTTCCGGCTCCAGCAGGAAAGTGTCGAAATTGACGCCGAAGGTCTGCTTCGGCGGCAGGCGATGGAAGCTGCTGAGCACCGAGAGCCAGCACAGGGCCGCCAGCTCTCCGATGCTGAGGCGGTACAGACGAACCTCCGGCGCCAGCTGAAGCGCGTGCAGGTCCGTCAGGCGGGACTGGGCAAAATGATGCAGCTCCCGGCGCCGCAGATCGCTACGCAGCATCGTTTCCAGATAACGTTCCAGACTTAAGGTCACCAGCAGGGCCTGATGCCGGGCGTGGCTGGCGAGGAGCGGGGCGGCCAGCGGCGCGCAGTCGCTGGTCGGTTTGATCACCGTTGCCGGACCGCCTTCGAAACGGCGGGTGAGCAGCTTGACCTGGCCGGCCAGCAGCTCCGGATAAACCGCCGGATCCACCAGGCTGACCGGATGATCCAGGTCGCGCTGGAAGGCGGCCAGGGCCCGCAGAGGAACGGGCTCGCGCAGCGCCAGCAGCGGCACCGCGGCCTCCAGCAGACGCGTCAGCAGCGTCGACCCGCAGTGACCCACGTGAAAGACAAAGCTCGCGGGTTCAATGGGCACCGCCGCAAGCGCCGCGTGCAGCGCCGCCAGCGACACCACCCGCTGTTCGCTAGCGGCCGGCGTCATGCGCTCGTCGAGGAACAGGGACTGCCGGTAGGTGTCCGGTGTCATCGGGCACAGCAGCGCCTGGGCCGTCGCCACGTCAATCTGCTGACAAAACCAGTCCGGCTGCCTGAGGTCCGGCAGCGCGCCGGGAGTCATACCCGCCGCTCGTGGGGCACCACGGTCATCTGCTCCGCCTCAGAAAAGAAAAAGCTCACCAGCGCGTAGCGCACGCCCCGGGTCACCGGCCGCGCTTCGTGCGCCAGGTTGCAGGCGAAAATAATCGCGCTGCCACTGGCCGGCTTGTAACACTGCCCGTATTCCGGAAAACACAGCTCGCCGCCGTCGTAATCATCCGCGTTCAGGTTCATGGTCATGGCAAACCGGCGATGCGCCGTATCTTCCCCATCGTTGTCCCGGTGCGGGGAAAAGTAGCCGCCGGCGGCGGCGTCGTAGGCCACCACCTTGACCCCCTCGAAGCGCGTCACCTGATAGTTGTAGGTCCAGCTGATCTCCGGCAGCAGGCATAGCCGCAAGCGGGCTTCCACGTCCCGCCACAGCGTGTCGCCGCCGGTGAGTCGATGCTCCCGCCGGATTTTGACGTCCGGCGCTTCCTCATAAACCGCCTGACCCTGCTCCATGCGCAGCACGCCGGAAGGCTCACTGCGCTGCTGGTATGCGTCGAGCAGCCGATCGATCAGCAGCTGATCCAGGATCCGCGGCACCACAAGCACCGGCGCCTGGGCGTGCGCTACCGCTCCGGCCAGCATTTCCCGGGCCGGCTCCCGGGCAAACGCCGCCAGCGGCTGACGGGAAAGGAGCCGGAACTGCCGGTCCAGCAGCAGCACCGCGGGCGCGGGGTCCGAGGACAGGAACTTAAGCACCTGCCCGTCGTCTGCCAGCACCAGCGCATCAGGGGGGCAGGCGTCAGCGGCCGGCAGGTTTTCCGGGGGTGTGCGGACCAGCACCACCAGCAGCCAGTCCGGGTCGGCCAGCGGCGCAAGATCCGGCAGTTGCCCGGCGCCGTCGAGGGTCACCAGCACCAGCGACCGGGCGCAGCACGCCTGGTAAAAATTAATGGAGGTCCCGGTGCGGTCGGGCCGAAGAAAATTGGGCAGCCGCTGCCCGGTTGTCAATTGCTGCACGCGGTCCTCGCTGCGGTTCTTCTGTCGGCGGGGGAAACGGATCGGGCCCTAAGTGTCCAGTCCTCACTGGAACTTGGCAAGGGTGCACCCCGCCGGAAGGGTCAGCCGGCGCCGGCCCCCCGCAGCGCCTGAAGCCGGTCTTCCTGCGCAGCGCTCCAGGTCTCGCCGGCCGCGTCCCGGGCCGCTTCATAACCCTTCAGCGCCGCCGTCAGGTCTCCCTGCGCTTCTGCCAGCCGGGCCTGGAAGTACAGCGTCTGATGCCAGACCGGCTGCCAGGTCTGCGCGGTCCCCAGCAGCGACGCCAGCCGGGCGTCATCCGCCTGTCCCCGTTCCAGCAGCGCCAGCCCCAGCGCCACCGCAACCTCCGCCTCCAGGCCGCGGTCCGCCGCGGCCCGGGCGTGACCAAGGGCCTGCTCAAACAGCGGTACCGGCTCCACCGCCAGTCGCCCCCGCGTCATCGCTATTTCGGCCAGCAGCGACGAGTCGGCAGTTTCCTGGCCGATGACCAGCGCCGCGGCGAGATCTTCCGACCGGGTGGCAGCGTCCGCCTGGGCGCGCTGGATGAGCGCGGCGGCCTGCATCACGGGGTTGGTCAGGTCGCGATACAGGTCCAGCGCGAGGTCTGCCCGGGTGCCCGCGGCGAGGGCGTCACCTCGAGTATTGGCAATCTGCGCCAGCAGGAGCTGCGCTGCCGCTTCCCCCGCCGGGTTGTTGAGTTCCTGATACACGGCGATCACCTCTCCCAGCAACGCCTCCGCCTCGCTCAGGCGACCGGTGAGGATCAGCTGTTCGGCCTGGGCAGACCGGGCCTCCGCCGCCATCAGCTTGTCGCCCAGCTCCTCGGCAAGCGCCAGCGCCTGATCCACGTAACCGGCCCCCTCGTCCCAGCGGCCCAGGGAAAAGATGATTTTGCCCAGATGGGAATAGCTGAACAGAAGCAGCTGCCGCAGTCCCGCCGCCTCCTGAATCGCCACCGCCCGCCGCTGCAGCTCTTCCGCCGCCGCCAGGTTGCCCTGCTTGCGCTCCATCACCGCCAGATTGCTGTAAACCGCCGATTCGCCGAAGCGCTCCTGGGCGCCGCGATAGAGCACCAGCGTTTGCCCATAGAGGTCCCGCGCTTCCGCCAGCCGCCCCTGGTTTTCCGCCAGGATGCCCAGATTGCCCAGGGCGCTCGCGAGATTGGCCCGGTTATCCACCGCCTCAAACTGATCCCGAGCGGCCAGCAAGTGCTGCTCCGCGTCCGCCAGACGGCCCTCCCGCCAGGCCAGAATTCCCAGCCCGCTCTCAGCCACCCCGGCAAGATTCAGGTCGTTGCCGTTGAACCCCTGATCCCGGGCCTCCTCAAAGGCCGCGCGGCTGGCCGGCCACTCACCGAGCTGATTAAGCGCGTTGCCGAGCTCGTAGCGGGCCCAGCCGAGGGACGCGTCGCTGGCCAGGGCGCTTTCGAAAAACGACCGGGCGCCCGCGGCATCACCGCTCAGCAGCGCCTGCATGCCCCGGGCAAAAGCTTCGTTGACAAACTCATCGGCGGAGATCTTTTTGAGCGCGATGCCCGCTTCGTAGGCCACGTCCAGATCTTGGGCGATGCGTTGGCTGAGCGCCGCCGCCAGGCCGCCGATGCCGCCAGCGGTTACGGTGCCGCTCGTGCCCCGGCCGGCCACCTGGTAGGAAACTTGGTAATTGCCGCCGCTGCGATCCAGCTGCGCCAGCAGCAGGTGATCGACCCCCGCCAGTTCGTTGAGCGCTTTGAGCTGTTCGTCGCTGGCCGTTTCCGGCGTCAGGCCCCGGCTGCGCAGGGCTGACCGAACCCGGGCCGGGCTCAGCACCCGCAGGTTGGTGCGATCATCCAGCGCGCCGCCGAGCAGGGACGCCAGCCCAAGCTCAGCCCATTCGGCCTGAGTGCCCGCCGCCACCGCCAGGGGGGCCACCGCCAGGGTGACCGGCGCCGCCGCCGGCTGCGGCCGGAGTCCCAGAAAGATGCCCCCGGCGGCTACCAGCGCCGCGAGAAGCCAGCGCCAGCGGCGGGGCGAGCGATCGGTGGCAGCCGGGCTTGCCGGCGCGGGCGCCGCCGCGGGAGTTGGCGCGGTCGCGTTTTCCGCTTCCCAGCGATAGCCGTGGCCGTGCACGGTCTTGATCGGGTCTTCTTCGACCCCTGCCTCCCGCAGTCCCCGGCGGAGCTTTGCCACGGCCTGGGAGATGGCCGCATCGGTGACAATCCTCCCGCCCCAGACCGCTTCGAGCAGATCATCTTTGGTTACCAGCTCGCCGCCGCGCTGCACCAGGCAATCCAGCAGATCAAACTGGCGCGGCTCGAGGTCGAGCACCTGGCCATCCGCAGGGCTTCGCGCCGCGAGCTGTCGATTGTTAACCGCATCCTTGGGAAACCCTGCCCGTTCCTTCCCGCATTATTGTAGCAACTGCTTTGCTTCCCGCGCAGTGCGTAACCTGATGATTTAGAAGCGCTTTATCCAACGGTCAGGGAATCATCAGAAAATCGTTGAGATTTGCCGCGCCAGCCATGCGTGAATAACGCTGACCCGACGGGATCAGGACCGGGGCTTGGGTCCCGACCGGGTCCGCGAGGGCTGGATCCGGTCCGGGTCTGGGAGGGGCCGGCACAGGGACGTGCCGGGTTTTGCCCTAAAGATGCCGCCGGGGTGGTACCAGCGTATTGCCGAGCAGCAGACCACCAACAAGTGCACCCAGCACCGTGATCACCGCCACCGCCGCCGTCAGCCCGTCATTCACATTGTGCGAGAACATGAGCGTCAGCGCCCGGTAGCCCAGGGAGCCGGGCACCAGCAGAATGACGCCGGGCAGCCGCATGATGGAGGCCGGCCGGCGCCAGATGCGCGAGTAGAGATTGCTGGCCGACGCGGCGGCAAATGCCGCCAGAAACACCCCCACGTCGGGGCCCAGCGCCGCGCCGGCCGCCACGTTGACGCCGTAGGCCACAATGCCAGCCAGCACCATGGCGGGAAAGTCCCGTTTACGGGCGTTAAACAGCACCCCGAAAGCCAGCCCCACCAGCACAATGCACGGCCAGGTAAACGCGGCGGGAGGTGTAGCCGGCAGTCCGGCCAGGGGCTGCTCAACGCCCAGCGCCGCCATCAGCTGGGTCGCCATCACCACGCCAAGGGCCAGCTTCACCAGCACCACCGTTGCGCCGGCGAAACGGGCGGTCCCGGACGCCAGATGCCCGGTGGAGAGCTCGGTGATGGCCATGGTCAATCCCAGGCCCGGCATGAGAACAATCAGCGCGCCGACTACCACGTGCGCCACGTGGGTACCGCCCAGCCAGAGGGCAAGCAGGTGCGCCAACACGGTCACGCCAAACGCCGCCAGCGGTTCAAAGCTACCCAGCTCCGTCAGCCGCTGGGCCCGCAGACTGAACGCACCCGTCGCCACCGCCAGCAGCGCCGCCAGACCCAGGTCCACCCAGGTCCCGCCCAGCAGGGCCGCCACCGTCAGACCCACCGCGCTCCAGGCCAGGAGCTGCAGCCCCGCCGGCGGTAGCGGTTCGTCCCGCACATCGAGCAGGCGCTGGGCGCCACTGGCCAGATCCAGCTCGCCGCCGGCTACCGCCTCCGCCACCGCGTCTACCTCGCTAAGCCGTCCCAGGTCGTCCACCCCGGGATTGAGCCGCAGCAGCTGCGTTGGCAGTAGCTCGTCATCCTGCGGCGCGCCGGATTCACGGAAGGTCAGGAACATGCTGGTGGGGGTGGAGAACACCTCCACCTCCAGACCCAGCCGGGAAGCTACCGATTTGACCGCCCCCTCAAGGCGATGGGAGCCGGCGCCATATTCGTGCAGCCGCTGCGCCATCAGCCGCACGAAGCGGACGTTCAGCGGCAGCGGTTCGCGCATCGGGATGTCCTAGTGGGCCGCCAACTGGGGTGGCTGAGTGATTTCCACCACCACCTCGCGCCCGAGGAGGGCCGCAGCGACGTAGCGAAATTGTGTTCCGGCGCGCTCACAAAACTCAAGCCAGGCGCGGTGTTCATGATCCCGCCAGCCCGCATAGCCCATGTAGTCGTCAAAGACGATAAGGGTGCCACGACGCATCAGCGGCTGGAACCCATCAAGCACGGTGCGGGTGGATTCATACAGATCGCAGTCAACGTGGAGCAGGTCCAGGGGCCGGTTCTGCTCCGCCACAAACGGCGGCACGGTTCGCTCAAACCAGCCCCGGTGCAGCAGCACGTTGGACGGCACCAGCGGCAGCTGGCCGCCGGTACTGTAAGCGCCGGCGGCCTCCCCTTCCTTCCAGTCCGACGGTAATCCCTGAAAGCTGTCGAAGCCGTGCACCTCCCGGCGCTGGGCCGCCAGCAGTCGGATCGAGCGTCCCCAGAACACGCCACATTCAGCGGCGATGCCGTCGGCTGGAGCGCTGGCCGCGGCCCACTGCAGCAGACGTACGGGAAAACTGAACCAGCGGCTCAGACCCGCATCCAGCAGGTAGCTGATGCCGTCCAGCGCCGGATGCCAGGAACCGGCGCGTTCGGTGCCCGGCAGCGGTGCCCGGGCCACGCCCCGCTCAAATTGATCAAGCTGTCCAATCGCCCAGTGCACCGCCTGGCTGAAGCCCGGGTTCTCGGCCAGTCCGGAAAGCTGCGCCCGGGCCGCGCTGAGGCCCTCGGCATCCAGCGTCAGAAGCACCTGATACGCGGCCACCGTGGCGTAGTCCGGTCGCCGGGCTGACCACAGCGCCACCACTTCCGCCGCCTGCTGCCAGTACCCCAGGGCCAGCATCGCCCGCAGCAGGGCAACAACGCTCGCTTCATCGCCATAGCGCGCCGCCTGCGCAAAGGCGATCAGCGCCCGTCGGTAGCGCCCCTCCTGCCAGCTGCGGCGGGCATCAGCGAGGAGGGTCTGCGGGTTGGCGGAGGTGGCGTCGCTCACGGCGCGATTTTAGGCAGCGGCGATGCCCGAGTGATCCCGGCGCTGGGGCAAACAGCAATTTTCGCAACATACTCTACGTCACCGCTGCCAGCCCGCGGACGCCTGCGCAAGCGTTCCGGCGGCGATACACTGAGCGCCGGCTCAACTGCGGATACACCGATGGGCAGGCTGGTGGTCTTTCAACACGTGGCGGCGGAGCCGCTGGGAACGCTGGATGCGCTGATTCGCGCCCGGGGACATCGCGTTCGCTTCGTAAACTTCGAACGCGAGCCCGACGCCCAGATTGACGTCACGCGCTACGACGGCCTGATTGTGCTGGGCGGCCCGATGATGGTGGATCAGCGCGGGGAGATCCCGCACCTCAACACGGAAATCCGGGCACTCCGAACGGCGATCGACGCGGGGCAGCCGATCCTGGGCATCTGCCTGGGGGCGCAGCTGCTGGCGCACACCCTCGGAGGTCAGGTCGGGCAGCTCGCGGCGGCGGAGATCGGCTGGTATCCGCTGGCGCCGACGGCGGCAGCGGCGACGGACCCGGTGCTCACTTATCTGGCCACGCCCGCGCCGGTTTTCCAGTGGCACCGGCAGGGCTTTCGTTGTCCGCCCGGGGCGGTCCGGCTGGCCACCTCACCGGGTGGCGGCGATCAGGCATTTCGCTACGGAGACCATGCCTACGGTTTTCAGTTTCATCTGGAAATGGACCGTCGTCTTATCGAGCGCTGGCTGAGTATTCCCGCGTACCGGCAGGAGCTGGCCGAGGCGGGCACCTTCAGCGCCGACGCGATTCTCAGAGACAGCTCGCGTCTGATCCAACCCCTTAACACGCTGGCCGACCGGGTGTTTTCCGCTTTTCTGGACCGGGTGGGCCCAGCGCGGCCGCGGAAGGCCCTGCCGTCCCGCTAGCGGATTGCCGCTAGGAAAATGCCAGCAGGTCACATACCTCGTCGTGGAGCCGGCCGTTGGTGGCCAGCACTGTGGTGGTGGCCAGCGTGACCGGCCCGCCGGAGAGATCGGTAAAGCGCCCGCCAGCTTCCTCCACCACCACCTTGAGGGCCGCGATGTCGAGAATGTTGACGTCCGACTCGACGACAACGTCGATGCGGCCGCTGGCCAGCAGGTGATAGTGGTAGAAGTCGCCGTAGCCGCGAATGCGGTCGGTACCTTGAATCAGCGTGCCCAGCGCCGCCCAGCGGTCACTGGCGGCCAGCGTTTTCAGGTTGCCCGTGGATACGGTGGCCCGGGCCAGCTCCGAGACGTCACTCACGGCGATGGCATCGCCGTTGAGGCGGGCGCCCTGCCCCCGGACCGCCCAGGCGCGCTCCTTGAAAAGCGGTGCGTTGGAGAGGCCCAGCACAAGCTCGTCCCGCTCCTTGAGCGCAATCTGGGTGGAAAGGAACGGATAGCCCCGGACAAAACTCTTGGTGCCGTCGATGGGATCGATGAGCCAGATGTAGTCGCTGTGTTCGGCGCCCGACTGCCCCGTTTCCTCACCGAGAAAGGTGTGGTCGGGAAACGCGCCCCGGATCATCTCGGCGATCGCGTTTTCGCACGCCACGTCCGCCTCCGTGACCGGACTCAGATCCGGCTTGAGGCGGACCTCAAGCCCAGCCTGGTAGTAACGGGCAATAATCGCCTCCGCCGCATCGGCAGCGGCGTGGGCGCAGTTCAGTTCGGAAACAAAATCAGTCACAGGTTCTCCCGTTTGCTCTAGCGTCCTGTCACATTAACCGCCGGCCAGCGGCACCAGCGGCCCGTAGATATCCAGCCGCACCGCGCCACCGGCTTCCGCCCGGCCCAGCAGGGCCAGCGTCCGCCGTAAAGGTACCGACCCATCGCGGGCTGCCAGCCGGGCGTTGATCACATACTGGCGGTCCGCCAGCTGCACCGTGCCGGACAGCGCCAGGGGTCCGCCGCTGTCACTGAGCTTTCCCTCGATCACGCCGTCCTCCCGCGTGGTCCAGGTCACCGAGAGATCACCAAGCGCGCCGGCGCCTCCAGCCACGCGGGCCGCAACCCACCGGGCGCGGCCGTCAAGCGCCAGCAGCCAGCCTTCCGCGTCGAAGCGGGCACGCTTAAGGTGCACATCGAGCTCGCCGAGGAGCCTGAGCTGGGGCTGGTTGAGCAGGTGCTGAAGCCAGCCGGCCGGCATGCTGAGCTTGACGTCGGTAGCGGAAAGGGCGCCGCTTAAGCGTCGTTCAAACAGGCCGCGGCCCCGGAGGCTGGGACCGGCCAGGTCCACTTCGGCCGCAACGCGCCCCAGCGCCAGCGGCGCCCAGGCCGTGCGCCAGCGGGCAGTTCCCAGATCGACCTGACCGGCCAGCACCCGACCGGCCTTGCCGCGCCAGACGGTGCCCTCAAGTGCCGCCAGCTGCACCGACGTAGTGGGCAGCGCGTGGCCCAGAACCGACGCCGGCAGCTGCCAGACCAGGGCGCCCAGGAGGCCGACGGCAGCGACGGCCAGCCAGCGCCCGGGCGATCCCAGCCCCGGGACTCCGGTCATGGCGCGGCCGGTTCGCTCAGCACCAGTCGTGCGTTAACCAGGCCGGGGACCCCGGCGCGGTCGATGTTGGCCTCAGCCACGGTGATGCCATAGCGGCGCTGGAGCAGATCCAGCCAGCGCAGCATCGGATCGAAGGAAGCATTCTGCAGCCAGACCCGCAGCTCGTTGGCCGCCCCGGGTTCAGCCCGGCGCCAGGCGTCGCCAAGACCGGCACCGCGGGCCGAGCTTTCCGCCAGCGCCAGCAGCGACTGGCCACCGCGGCTGGCCTGCGTTCCGCCGAGGGCCTTGAGGCGCTGCACCTCCGCTGCGGCGGCCGTCAGGTAAGGCATATCTGCGCGCAGCGACTCGGCCTGGACGGCGGCGCTCTGCTGCGCCGCGGCCACCGGCCGCCAGAGCGCCAGCCAGGCCACGAACACGAGCAGCGCGAGCGCACACCCCACCAGCATGGCCCGCTCCCGGGGAGCCAGCGTGTTCCACCAGGCGGTCACAGGCCCCCTCCGATGCGCAGCCTTACCCGGGTACCGCCGTCCGCTTCCGTCTGCTGGGACTCAAGCCGCACCGCCACCGAGGTGGCCTGATCAATCTGCTGCCGGAGATCCTCCACCTCATTGAGCGACGTCGAATTTAAGCTGAGCAGCATGCCGTCACTGCGAAACTCCAGCGCCTCGAGCTCCAGGCCGCTGCGCGCGGCGATGGCCGGCCCGACCAGCTGCAGCAGCACCATGAAGCCGCTGCCGTCGAGGCCCGGTGTGCCTTTCAGGGCCGCCAGGGCCTGGTCCAGGGTCTGGCGCGGAGCGGCGTCCGGAGCAGCCTCGGGCACCGCCCGGTCCACCAGGTCCGCCGCCTGCTGCCTTAGCGAAAGGAGATCCTGCTGCGCTTCCCGCAGCTCAAGAAACCGATTGACCAGGCCCAGCACGCCGGCCACCGCCAGCACAATGGCGGCCCGCCGCCACAGCCGCCCGGCCTTCTCTCGCGTGTCGCTGCTGGCGGCAAACTCACCCTGGAGCAGATTCAGCGGCAGATTGGCGACTTCGGCAACCGCCTCCACGGGCCAGTCGGGCTGGCTGCGTCGCGCCACCTCAAGTGGGGTCGGCAGCTCAAGATCCTCCGCGCCGGCCACGTGCACCCGCTTCAGCGCCGGCTCCCGGGCCAGCAGCATCGCCAGCTCTGACCTGCCCACGCGGCAGGCCAGACGGCGGGTGCGCAGATAGACCCACTGATCCTGCACCAGCACCTCGGCGTCTTCGTCCTTCGCAGGCTCCGGCAGCGCCAGGCACAGCGGCAGGAGCCCGTCCGCCGGCAGATCGTGCTCCGCCAGCAGCGCCTGCCACTTTTCCATCTCCCGGCGCTGAACCGACGCGCACAGGTATTCGCCGCCCCCCAGCGACCCGCCCAGGGCCACGTGGTAGCGATCAACGTCCTGCACCAGCCGGTCCTCCAGCGCAAAGGGCAGCGCCTGGCGAAGTCGATTCCACTGGCGGCCCGGCAGCTTGACCGCGCTGACCAGCACCTGATCCGTGTCGATCCAGACCCACAGCGGCCAACGCCCGGGAGGAGGCATATCAGCCAGGGCACCGGACCCGGCGCCGTGCCGTGGATGCCACCAGCGGGCGCGACCGGAATCGTCCGCGTCGAGAATGAGGATTGCCGCTTTTGCGGTCATAGAGGCTTGCCCGGCTCCGGGTTGGAATGATCCACGGGGCTAGTTTACCGCGGCCTCCGGCAGGCGCCACAGCACGTCAAACCTTCCCCCCTGCTCCGCAATCAGGCTGGCGAAGCGGCGCACCCGTTCCTCCACTTCGATCACCCCCCGGGCGAGAAAAAACCGGCTGTCCAGCGTGATGACACTCTGCTGCAGCACGAGCAGCGACTGCGCCCGGGGACGGATCGAGGGATGGGCATAGAAGTCCGTCAGGGAGCGGAAACTCGCCTGCCCGTCCTGGTACAGCGCGGTGGCCACCTGCTGGGTTATCGCGGGATGCAGGCTCATCAGCACCGGAATGCTGGCCGTGTTGACGTTCACCGGGGTGGGCAGCAGCGGCGTCGGCAGCACCGTCACGTGCGGTGCCAGCTGGTCAAATACCTCGGCGGTGACGCCGTCGATCAGACGCAGTTCCGACAGATGAGCAAACGGCGCATTGGCGGCGCGATACGGCGGCTGACGACTCAGATAACGATCGTCCTCCGCGCCCCCGGGTTCGGCGGTGGAGTCCACGTCGATCCAATCCACACAGCGCTGGGCCAGCGCCGGATCCAGATTCAGCACCGTCAGCAGGCGCTCAAAGCGGGCGATCCAGTCCGACTGGCGCCGCCCGTCCACCACCAGATTGTTGAGATTGAGCCGCCCGTCAAGATCCACCAGCCGGCCCCGCAGGCGGCCCTCAGGCAGCTCGATCACAGGCAGCTCGCTGGCCCAGGGTTCCTGGCGGGAGTCCAGGCCCGGGGATTCCCGGGCATCCAGTTCCAGCGCCGCCAGCGCCCAGAGCTCCAGCCCCCGGGCGTAGTGAACGCCCCGCTCCAGCGCCAGCGTATTGCCGGTGCGGCGCACGTCGAGCTGCTGGCGATAGGTCATGGCCGCCGCGGCCATGGTAGCGAGGGCGACCACCAGCAGAGCGGTGATCAACGCGACACCACGCTGGCGGTTCAGGCAGCGGACGGGACGCGGCTCGTTCACAGGGCCACCGGCTTAAGATCCAGGCCGACGATGCGTTCGATGCGGCCGTGCTCCGGATGGGTCCACTGAATACGCAGCGCCTGCGGCAGCGCCCCGGCGGTGAGCTCCGTTCGATCGCCGCCTCGGTCCTGGCCGCCACGGGGAGGCCAGACATCCAGCCACTGGTCGGCGTGAAAATAGGCGAAGCTGAATTCGCTGAGATCGCTCAGCAGGCGATCCACCCGCGGCTCACTGCCCGGGCTGCGATCCAGGTTGGGCCAGCTCAGCCGCGCCAGCCCGTCGCGATCCAGGTTGTACTGCACCCGCTGCAGCTGAGACCGGGACCGGCGGGACGGGTTGGCCCAGCCGCTGCGGGTCAGCGTCAGGCTGCGGCGGGTGCCGATAAGGGCAGGCTCCCGGTCGCCATAGCGGTCTCGTACGGAACGTTCGATGGGGTAGCGCAGATCGCGGGTCATCAGCTGCACCGCCCGCTGCACCGTGGCGCGCTGATCACTGTCCTCATCCAGCGCCTCGCGGGCGCGCAGGGTGCCGGACAGGCCGGCGTAGGCGATCGCCGCCAGGCTGGCAAAGATCGCCAGCGCCACCGTCAGTTCCAGCAGCGTAAAACCGCGTTGTGTCTTGCCGGCCCTCATGGCGTTGGCGCAAAGCCGGTCAGCGACACCACCGGGCGAAGGCGTTGGGAATCGGCAAACACCACCACGTCGAGGCGCAGGATCTGTTCCACCTCGGTCACCGCCACGTCCATTTCCCAGTACCAGCGATCGAAACCCATGGTGCTCTGGCCCTGGCGCCGTCCCGGTCCCAGCTGCCGGCCATCCAGCCGCACCGTTTCGATGGCGTTGCTCGCTACCCAGCTTGCCAGCGTCACGTCGTTGAGCACCCGCGCCGAGCGCGACTGCTGAATGGCAAGCCGCGTGACGGCAGACAGCCCCACGGCAACCACCACGAGCGCCACCAGCACCTCCAGCAGCGTGAACCCGCCCTCGGCCTGGCCGCGGCGAAGCCTCATGGTGCGGCGCCGGCGACGATCACCCGCCCCCGGTCATCCACTTCCAGGGGAAAGCGCTTCGGCGCCGCCACCACCGCCGCGCGAAACGGGGTGATTTCGCCCGCCGCATCACACAGCACCTGCGGCGCCGCCGGGTCATCGCTGGGCGCAAGGTCGAGTTTGAATTCCAGCACGAGGGACGGATCGATGACGCGAAACTGAAACAGGCGCTCCCGCCGGGGTTCCCAGCCTTCGTCCCGCCACCAGAAAAATCCGTAGCCGTCCGGTTCCAGGCGGACGCCGCCGAAGGATCCAAACAGGAGCGCTTCCTCACAGTGCTGATTGATCAGCTGCGCGAGCACCAGCCGCTCCTGCCGGGCCTTTTCTTCCGGCCCCGCCAGGCCCCCGGACAGCAGCACGGAACCCGCCAGCACGGCGATGATCAGGGTGACGACCAGTACCTCCAGCAGCGTAAAGCCGCGTTCCCGACGTTTCACTTCAGCACCGCTGCTGCCAGGGGATGTTGCCGGCCCGGGCGCCCGCCGGGATCAGCGGCTCCAGTTGCCGATGTCGGCCGCAGTTCCCTCGCCGCCGGGCTGCCCGTCGGAGCCCAGGGAATAGATATCGACCAAGCCGCGACTGCCTGGGTTGGCATATTGGTAGTCAAAGCCCCAGGGGTCCGTAGGCAACGCCTTGATATAACCACCTTCGGGATAGACGCGGGGCTCCGGGGTGCCGCCGGGCCGCTGCACCAGCGACTTCAGCCCCTGCTGGGAGCTTGGGTAGAATCCGTTCTGGAGCTTGTAGATCTCCAGCGCCTGCTCGAGGTTCTTGACGTCAGCCTGAGCCGCCGTCTGCCGCGACTGATCGGCGCTGCCGCCGACGTTGAGCACGACGATCGTACTTAAGATACCGATGATGACGACCACCACCAGAATCTCAACGAGCGTAAATCCGCGATTTTTCTGCATAGTCAAAACGAGCTGTCGATGCACTCGTCTCACCTTACTTGAAGCAACCGAGGTCTCGCAATGAAGTCCCGACGGCTGTGGGTGGCGGACGGGCCGGTGGGCGATCACTGGCAGCTGGCCGCCGACCGGGCCCACTATCTGCACCGGGTGCTGCGGCTGCGAAGCGGCGATGAAATCACCGTTTTCGACGGTCGGGGGCAACGCTGGCGGGCGGCGGTCGGCGCCGGCCCTGCGCGGGAGCTGAAGCTCCTGGAAACGCTGCCCGCGGCCGCGCCGCCGGTGCTGGATACGCTGCTGATCCAGGCCGTGGGCCGGGGTGAGCGCATGGACTACGCGCTGCAGAAGGCCACGGAGCTGGGGGCGACCCAGCTGGCGCCGGTCTTAACCGAAAGAACCCAGGTGCGCCTGAGCGCGGATCGGGCCGCCCGGCGCCTCAAGCACTGGCAGGGCGTCGTGATTCAGGCCTGCGAACAGAGCGGCCGCTCGTTTGTGCCCCACGTTCATCCGCTCCAGCCCCTGGCCAGCGCCTGGGCGCTGGCGGACCGCAGCTTCGAGGTGCGGCTGGTGCTGGCGCCGGACGGGCAGCCCCTGGGCGCTGAGCCCGGCCTGGCCCGTCAGGTGGCGCTTGCGGTGGGTCCGGAAGGCGGTTTCACGGAAGCGGAGCTTGAGCAGGCTAAGGCCCACGGCTACAGCGTCACCCGACTGGGCCCGCGGGTGCTGCGCACCGAAACCGCGGGGCCCGCCGCCCTCGCGGCGGTGCAGACGCTGTGGGGAGATTTCAGGACATAGCGTCCGGAACCCGCACGGCCAGCACCTCGCCGCGTACGGTTTCCTTATCTTCCACCCATACCGCTACATCGACCCACACCTTGCGCTCTCCGGGTTCCCGGGGCACCGCGTCCAGCCTTAGTTCCGGCCCCAGCGGTGTGGGTTTGAGAAAATCGACCTTGAGGGACCCTGTGACAAAGCGCGGCGTCTCCCCGGCGGGCACCCGACCGGGAAACGCCTGCGTCCAGCCTGCCGCCGCGGTGGCAATGGCGTGGCAGTCGATCAGGGAGGCCAGCAGGCCGCCGTAAACAAACCCCGGCAGCGCGATATGCTCCGGGCGCGGCGTAAACCGCGCCACCCACAGGTGATCCCCCTCGGCAAAGGTACGCACGTGAAGGCCATCGCGATTGTTGCGGCCACATCCGTAGCAATGGGCTAAGGACTCCGGGTAGCCGTCCTGCACGGCTCTGTGACCGCCGGGAGAACTCATGGAATTGCTACTGAAGCAGGCCGATCAGCGTTTCTTCGATGCCGTCCAGGTTTGGCACAAATGCGGTCTCGTCGTTGACCGAGACCACGTGCTGCACGCCTTCCGGCAGGTCGTCCTGGTCGCCGTCCAGCAGCAGGTTTTCCTCGGTGATGGTGGTCAACCGGGGAAACCCCTGGGCCAGCAGCGCCATGTAGGGCATGGTGGAATCGCTGCCCAGCGCCTTGAGAATCGCCACCTTCGCGCCGGAGGTGTTTTCGTTCGCCGCCTGCTGCGCCATCAGGGAAAAGGAAATCAGCGGGATGCGCCAGCCGCGCCAGGTGATGGTACCGAGCAGCCAGGGTGGCGCATTGTCCACCGCCTGGGGCTGGCCGTAGGTAATCACTTCCGACACGGTGGCGTTGGGAAGCAAGAGCTTTGCATCGGTCAGAGGAATCATGACACCACGAATGTCCGCCGCGAGTTGAGCCATCTCTAAAGGTCCTTCTTGCGCTGTCGCCAGCGCTGATTGAGTCGTTCCGCCAGGGCCGGGGGCTCGGCACACTGGGCCACCGGTCCCTGGGCCATGGCGCCGTCTACCATGGACGCCACCACGCAGCTCGCCGGATCCTGCACCCAGATCTCGCCCCCCTGAGTACGGATACGGCCGGCGCCGGCGACGCCGTCCCGGGCCATGCCGGAGAAAACGATGGTATGCAGCCGCGGACCAAAGCTGGCCAGCAGACTGTCCATCACGTCATCAATGCAGGGGGAGAAAGCCGGCTCTTCGGTAAATTCTGACAGGTGGATCTGGCCCCGGGCGTTGAATGTGATCTTCCGATCCACCGGCACCAGCAGCACCTCACCCGGCAGCAGCCGTCCGCCCTCCCGGGCGTGACGCACCGGCAGCGCGGTGGCCTGCCCCAGCTGGTCGATAAGCGAGTCGACAAACTCCGCGCCGATGTGCTGCGCGAGCACTAGGGCGGCGGGGCAGTCGCCGTCGAGATGGCTGAAAAATGCCCGCACCGCTTCCGGTCCGCCGATGGACGCGGCAAGCAGCCAGACCTCAAAGTTTTCCGGGATACGCCGCGGCTGTCGGGCCGCCGGGTTCAGGTCCGCGGGCGCCGGCGGCAGCAGCCGGCGGGAGCCGCTGATCTTGGCCGCCAGATGCCGCAGCCAGCGGGCCCGATCAGAGCCGTCGAGGGCTGCGCTGGCCCCGGCATCGTTCATCACCAGCACCCGGGACCCCTGCCCCAGCAGAATCTGTTCGAGGATATCCGGCTGCCGGTCCAGCAGCGGTTCCAGGTTGAGCACCAGCACGTCGGCGTCGATCTCGGCGATGGTCTGGTTGCTGACCTCGCTGAGCTTCAGCTCCCCGCCCAAGGTGGCGCCGGCGGCGGCCACGGCGGCCACGAGGGGCTCCCGATGTTTTGCGTTTTCGTAGATCAGCACCGCCCGGGGTGCATGCTCTGGCGGCACCGGCGAGGTTCGGTTGGCGCTTAGCTCCACCTCAGGACTCCGACTCGATCTCCGCCAGCAGCTCGCGCACGTTGCTTAAGAGCTCCGCCTCCTGGTATGGCTTGCCCAGGTAGCGGTTGACGCCAATCTCCAACGCCCGATCCCGGTGTTTATCACCGGTCCGGGAGGTGATCATGATGATCGGCACCCGCCGCAGGCGCTCGTCATTACGCATGTGGGTGGCCAGCTCAAAGCCGTCCATGCGCGGCATTTCGATATCCAGCAGCATCAGATCCGGAATGCGGTCCTGCAGCTGCTCCACCGCGTCGACGCCGTCTTTCGCCGTGACCACCTCCATTTCGTGCCGCTGAAGCACGCGGGAGGTGACTTTGCGCATGGTGATGGAATCGTCCACCACCATGATCGTCGGCGGCCGTTCCGCGAGCGTGGCGGCGGCGGCCTCAGTGGTGTCCTCGTCGACCGTGAGCTGCAGCGCCGCGCCCCGGCGTACCAGCGGACCCAGATCCAGAATCATAATCACGCTGCCGTCGCCCAGGATCGTGGCGCCAAAAATGCCCGGGATGGAGCTGATCTGCGGGCCCACCGATTTCACCACAATCTCGCGGCTGCCCAGCACCGCGTCGACCCGGATGGCGGCGCGCTGGTCGCCGATGCGGGACATCAGCACCGGTACCATATCGTCGTCCGCCGCGTCCCGCCGCTCCAGCCCCAGCAGCAGCGACAGTTCTTTCAGCTGATACTCCTCGCCGGTGTAGGCGTAGGTGGTGTCACCCTCGTCCATGCGCCGGTCAAACTCGTCCCGCTGCATGCGCACCACACCCTGGATACTGGTGAGAGGTACCGCAAAGGTGCTGTCTCCGACCCGCACCATGATCGCGTGGGTCACGGCCAGGGTGAAGGGCAGGCGGATGGTGAAGGTGGTGCCCAGCCCCGGATTGGAATTGATGTCCAGCGACCCGCCGAGCTGCTTGATCTCGCTGTTCACCACGTCCATGCCCACGCCGCGGCCGGCGACCTTGGTCACCTCGTCGGCGGTGGAAAACCCGGTTTCGAGAATAAACCCGTAGAGGTCCCGGTCCGTGAGCTCCGCGTCTTCCCGCAGCATGCCGCGCTCGATCGCTTTGCTCCGCACCCGCTCGTGGTCGATGCCGCCGCCGTCGTCGGCCACGGTGATCACCACCTCGGTAGCCTCCCGGCTGACGTTCACCACAATGGTGCCTTCGGCGTCTTTGCCGGCCTTCTCCCGCTGGTTCGGGGGCTCCAGACCGTGAGCGACCGCGTTCCGCAGCATATGCTCCAGCGGCGCGGTGACGCGCTCCAGCACCGTGCGGTCCATCTCGCCCTGGGCGCCCTGCACCTTCAGCTGAGCCTTCTTGTCCAGCTCGCTGCTGGTCTGGCGGAGAATTCTCCGCAGCCGGGGGACCAGCGAATCAAACGGCACCATGCGGGTGCGCATGAGACCTTCCTGCAGGTCCGAGTTGACCCGGGACTGCTGCAGCAGCAGCGTTTCCGACTGGCGCGTCAGGTCATCGAGCATGTTCTGGATGGAGACCAGGTCGGACACCGACTCGGCCAGCGCCCGGGACAGCTGCTGCAGCGTGGAAAAGCGGTCCAGCTCCAGCGGGTCGAAGGTTTCGTTCAGCTCCTCCGCTTCCCGCTGATAGCGCGACAGGATCTGCGCCTCGGTCTCAATCTCCAGATTTCTCAACTGTTCCCGCAGGCGATTAACGGTGCCGTCAAATTCCACCAGGTTGAAGCGGAAGGTACCGATCTGCTGTTCCAGCCGCGAGCGATAGATGCTGACCTCGCCGGCGTAGTTGACCAGGTTGTCCAGGAGGTCCGCGCGGACCCGGATCAGTTCCTGCTGCGGCCGCGCCGGCGCGCCGCGCTGTTCCTGCTGCTGGTCCAGGGCGGTGGGGCGCTGCTCAATCTCGCTCGGCGGCGTCTGCGGCTTGACGTCGGGCGCCGCTTCGGTGGCGGGCTCTTCGGCTTCCGCCGGCTCCGCGTCTGCCTTGGCTTCCACCGCGGGCTCGTCCGCCGGCTCCGCAGCCGGCGCTTCCGCTGGCGCCGGCTCCGGCGGCGCTTCCCCGTCCAGCATGGCCTCGATCTGCATGATGGACTGGCGGCCGGTGGGCAGCGCCTCCCGCGCCGACACCTTATCCAGCATCTGATGCAGCCGATCAAAGGCTGCCTCCAGAATCTCGATGGTGCGGGGCGTGACGCTGACGCGGTCTTCCACTACGCCCTCAAACAGCGATTCCATGGCGTGGCTGAGATCGCCGATCGGCACCAGGCCGGCCATGCGGGCTCCACCTTTTAGCGTGTGTAGCTCCCGCTGCAGTTCCACCACCGGTTCGTTGCTTTCGGGCTGTTCGCGCCAGTCCGCCATCTTGTGATCGGACTCGTCGAGGATTTCCGCCCCTTCCTGCAGGAAAATCTCCAGCAGTTCCTCGTCGACGTCGCCGAGGGAATCCAGCGTGACCGTGTCCTCTTCCGGCACGACGACTTCATCGAAGGTCTCCGCGGACTCTTCCCAGGCCTCCAGATCGGAGGCCAGCTCGGCGATCGCCTGCGCGGCCTTTTCGTCAGCCCGGGCGTCCGCATCGGCCGCTTCGGCCTCGGCGGTATCGTCCGCCGAGGTGGCGGCTTCGACCGCGGGCTCCGCTGCGGATAAAGCTTCGGCTTCGGCTTCGACTTCGTGTTCTGCTTCGGGTGCCGCTTCCGGCTCGGCTTCGGCCTGCGTCTCCGGCTCCGCCTCAAGCTCCGCCAGATCCAGCGTTTCGTCTTCCGCCGGCTCCAGGTCTTCCGCAGCGGGCTCCTGGTCGTCCTGCTCCCCCACCGCAGGGGTGGCTTCGGGCGCTTCGTCCTCAAACTTCAGGGCAGAAAACAGCGCCTCGTCGGAGGGCTCATCGCCCTCTTCCAGGCCCGCCAGGCTGTTCAGCGCCTCCGACTCCGGCAGGTCGTCCCGCAGGGCCACCAGGCGGGCGCTCAGGGTGGCGGTTTCCGGCATTTCAAACACCGGCTGGTCCAGCAGACCCACCACGTTTTCCAGCAGGTCGGCGGTATCGGCGAGCACGGCCATGCCGTCTTCGTCAGGCGCCTGACCGGTGGCGTGGTAGCGCTTGACCAGGCCCTCCAGCGGACTGGCGACCGACGCCAGCGCCGGCAGCTCCACCATGGATACGGCGCCGTTCAGCGTGTGCACGGCCCGCAGGAGGGGCTCGGTGACCGGCTGTGGCGCGCCGCTGTCTTTGCTTTCTTTGAGGTACCGGCGCACCACCACCAGGTGGCCGGAAACCTCGCTGCGCAGGATGTCCTTCAGGACCGGGTCGATCGACTCGGAGGTCCAATGATCGGCGTCATCGGTGCTGATCAGCGACAGGTCCGGAGCATCGGCAGCTTCCAGCTCCAGCGACTCCTCGACGATTTCGCCGTCGTCGACCTTGGGCTCCTCGGGCGCTTCATCCGCGGATTCCGCTTCGGCGGTCGCCTCGGTGTCCTCGTCGGCGCTGCCCACCTCAAGTTCATCGCCCAATGCTGCGGTATCCAGTTCCAGCGTGGCGGGCTCGCCGTCTTCGCCGGCCAGCGACGTGGTGACCTCTTCCGCCAGCTCGTCGGGGATGGCGAGCTCCAGCGTATCGGGCTCCTCCCGCGGCGCCGCTTCCGGCTCTGCCTCGGACTCAGGCGCCGCCCCGGTTGCTTCCGGCTCCTCGTCGAGCGCCAGTTCATCCAGCAGCTCCAGCCCCGAGTCGGTCTCTTCCGCCGGTGCCGCCGTCTCGTCGTCCGCCGGCGCTTCCGTCGCGGGGGCGATGTCTTCAAGCGTATCCAGCCCATCTCCGGATGTCTCCGCCGTGACCTCATCCAGGAAATCCGCCAGACCGGCGTCATCGTCGCCGCCAGCCTCTGCGCCCAGCGCGCCGGCGGCCGGTTCTTCATCCTCGAGGCTGAGTTCGTCGCCGAAGTCGAGCAGAGACAGGGAATTTTCATCCTCTTCTTCGCCCACCGGCTCGGGACTTGGTTCCGCGTCCAGGTCCAGATCCAGGTCGTCCAGGTTGAGGACCAGGTCGCCGTCGTCCGCTTTGTCAGCGTCCTCATCCGGCGTCAGCAGCTCATCGAGATCCAGGTCGTCGACGTCGAACATCTCCGAGTCTTCTTCGCCGGCGGCGGCCGCGGACTCCGGCGCCTCGGCGCCCTCCTCAGCAGTTTCTTCTGCCGGGGCCATGAGATCCTCAAGATCAAGCTCATCGGCGGCCGGCGGCCGGGCGTCGTCCGCTGCGGCTCCGGGCTCATCAAGATCCAGGAAATCCAGATCCAGCGCACCGTCCCCTTCGGCCGCCGGCGCGGCTTCGCCAGCGCTCTCCGCCACCGGGTCTGCGTCGCCGACCGGATCCGTTTCGGCGTCCTGCGCATCGACGGACAGATCATCCACCGCGGGCGTCTCCGCCTCGTCCTGCGCTTCCGGCACCAGCTCATCGTCCTCGTCAAAGCCGAGATCGAACACCGCTTTGCCCGTGGTCGGCGCCGCTTCTCCCGTCTCGTCGTCCAGCGGTTCCAGCGACAGCTCCACGCCGGCTTCGTCGTCGAACACGGACAGGTTGTCCTCCGCCGGATCCAGCGATTCCAGATCGGTGACCGGATCCAGATCCAGCTCGTCCAGCAGCTCGAGCGGTTCTTCCTCGGCGTCGCCGGTGTCAGCGTCGGCGGTGGTTTCCGCCTCTGCGCCTCCGGGCTCTTCGTCGGCCAGCTCTTCCTCAAACTCCGCCAGCAGACTCAGCGCCTCTTCCTCGGCGGCGTCTGCCGGTGCTTCGGCCTCCGCCGCCGGCTCCAGCGGCGTTTCGGCGTCCGCCGCGGATGCCTCGGCAGCTGGTGCCGCCGGCGCCGCCACGTCGCTCAGGCTGACCAGTTCGCCGGCTGCGAGCTTCTCGGCAACGGATTTGATCGCTTCGATATCCTGTGTCGGCCGGCCCTCGCCTTTCACATTGGCCAGCAGGCCGGGCACCGCGGCGACCGCGCTGTCCATCAGCTCTATCACCTGGGGCGATACTTCGGTGGTGCCGTCGATGATGCGGTTCAGCAGGTTTTCGATCTGCCAGCTGAACTCACCGATGGTGAGCGCGCCCACCAGCCGCCCGCTGCCTTTCAGGGTGTGGAAAGTGCGACGCAGGGTCGACAGGGAGTCGGCGTCTTCGTTGTCTGCCCGCCAGCGCGGATACAGCTCCTTGAGCACGGCAAGCTCTTCTTCCACTTCCTCGATGAAGACCTCGCGAATTTCCTCGTCGATGTCTTCCGAGATATCCGCTTCCACCGGCTCCGCCGGTTCCGGCGCCGGGACGGCGATGTCCTGCGCCGCCACTTCCACCGACTCGGTCTCGGGGACTTCGGCGGCAACCACCGGTGCCTCCGGCTCGACCGTTTCCTCCACGTCCGCTTCGGGTTCGGTCACCGGGCTCGGCGTTTCCGGCGTTGCCTCGACGGCCGCGTCGGTGGCCGCCGGCGCGGGCGCTTCGGCCGCCGGAGCAGCTTCCTCCGGCTCCGGTTCCGCCGCCGGGGCCGCGGCGTCGGCCTCGGCGCGGCGGGCTTCAATCTGTTCCTCGCCGAGGTAGCCGAGCCGGTCGAGGCTCTGCCGGGCAACTTCCAGAATATTGTTGCGGCCCGGCCGCTGCTCCCGCACCGCCTCCAGGTAATACTCGAGGCTGGCCACGGCGTCCGCGATGGTGTCCAGCTCCTCCGCTTCGGGCACGTTGCGGCGCTTCAGCAGCTCAACTTCGGTGTAGGCCACGACGCCGCTGAGCAGCCCCGCAGCCTCGTCCATGTCCAGCATTTTCAGCGCGCCGACAATCTCCTCCAGCAACGCCGGCGTTTCCGCAATCCGCTCGTGATTCCAGGGCGCTTCGATAAACTCGACGATGCTCTGCTTGATCACCTGAAGATTGCCGGACGCTTCTTTCATCAAAGCGTCGAGAATGCGGCGTACCTCGGAGCGCGGCAGGTCCGTGCTCGGATCGGCATCCTCGCCTTCCGCTTCGGTGGCCGGCGCAACGGCGCCGAGCTGATCGATGTGATCGTCCAGCGAGGTCTCGACGTAGAGCAGCGAACCGGCCACGTCCAGCAGCTGAGATTCGTCCACCGCCACCTGGCCGCTCACAAAATCGTTGATCTTGTCCCGCTGTTCCAGCACCACCTTGCGCGGCACGCCCAGCCCGAGCATGCCCAGCGTATCGGCCACGCGATCGAGCGTTTCCACCTGCTCGTCCAGCCCGCCGGCGCTCAGGTCGCTGCGGCGCACTTTCAGATCGAAGGCGTCCTTGACCCGCATCAAATCCTCTTTGATCGCGCCGGATACGGTGCTGAGCAACTCCCGGTTGTGGCCGGCCATGGCACCCTGAGCATGTTCCAGCTCCGCTGCGTTCGGCAGCAGTGCCGCAAGCCGGTAATGTTCTTTCAGCTGCTCCACGCGCTGGGAGCCGCGCTCGGCGTGGGCCGCGTAGTAAAGCAGGCCCTGCGCGAGTTCCCGGGCGTCGCCGGTGCTGAATACCGTTTCGCCGTGCAGCGCCAGACCCTTGATCTGGCGATCGATCTTTCCGATCAGCAGCTTCAGCGCGCCGTTCGGCGTGATCGCCTTGTGGCGCAGTCCGTCGAGGATGCCATCCGCCACCCACCACAGGCGGCGACCGTCCTCATCGCTGGTAACCTGCAGCAGCTTCCGGCACAGCACCTGCAGCCGTTCAATCAGCCCAAAGTCACCGTCGGCGCGAAACCACTGCACCAGGGTGGCTTCAAACACCTTGCGGATCTTGGCCGCAGCCACCCGACGCTGGCGATCGTCAAGGTTGGCGGACTGCGGTAGATCTGCCGGCAGGTCGATGGTGAGGTCCGGCGAAAACAGCGCCGTTTCCGAAAGCAGCTTCTGGCCCCGGGCCGCGCGCAGATCGTTCAGCAGCGGCAGCAGCACCACAGGAATGTCCCGGTGGCCACTCTGCAGTCGTTCCAGGTAGTCCGGGAGCTGCACGATGCCGCGCATCAGCATGGCGTAGGCTTCTTCCCGGTCCGCGATGTCGCCTTCGAGCAGCTCCAGAGCCACCTGCTCCATCTCCTCGACCACCAGCGCGGCGCCGTACAGTTCCACCATCCGCAGCGTGCCCTGCACCTGGTGCAGATAGGTGGCGCAGAACCGCATCTGGGACGTATCGGTGGCGTCTTCGACAAACGCCTCCAGCGCCTGCCGGGCCTGCTTGAGGGTCTCGTCCAGCTCCTGCTTGACCCAGCTCAGCGTGGTGAAATCGATGTCGTCCTCGAGTCTCATGATGTGCAGTCCTAAACCCTGCGGTACACGAGGGCGCGGCGGTCCTCGATGCGTTGAACCTGTGGATGGTGCCAGGTCGTTACCTCACCGGGCCCGATGATCAGACACCCGCCGGGCCGCAGACTGGCAATCAGATGGTCGAGAAACTCATGCCGTCGGGCGCGGGGAAAATAAATCAGCACGTTCTGGCAGTAGATCAGCTCCAGGCCGCTCATCGGCTGCCGATCAACTTCCAGGAGGTTGAGGGCGGCGAAGTTCACGCGCGCCCGCAGCGCAGCGCCCAGCGTGAAACCACCGCTGGCATGGGGCTGGCAATAGCTGCGATAGACGTTGGGGATTTCATCCTGCCGCGCCTGGGGGTAGCTGGCTTCCGTTGCTGCCTTGAGGGCGGGCCGGCTCACGTCCGATCCGGTGACCGCATAGCGAAACGGCCGCTGATGTCGGGCCTGGGACTCCCGCGCAAAACGATCGATGATCATCGCCAGCGTGTAGGGCTCCTCGCCGGTGGCGCAGCCCACGCTCCAGGCGTGAAATTCCTGGTCCGCCTCAGCGCGCTTAACAAACTCCGGCAAAATGCGTTCCCGCAGCAGCGCCAACGACGGCGGATGGCGAAAAAACCGGGTTTCATGGACTGTCAGACGATCCACAAGCACGGCCCATTCGACCGCTCCCCGGGGACCCGTCAGCTGCTCCGCCTGATAGCGCGCCAGGCTGTTGTAGCCCAGTTCGCTGAGCCGCCGGCGCAGGTTGCTCTCCAGAAACTGGCGGCGGTTTTCCGCCACCACCATCCCGGTGCGCTGCTCGAGCAGTTTGACCCAGCGCTGGAATTCAGCGTCGTCCACGATGACCTGCGGCCCGGGTCCGGAAGGTCCGGTGGGAAACTCTGCTTTGGCGTGACCGCTCATCATTCCCGACTAGATCCACTGGCTGCCGTTAAGCCGGCAGCTTAAAGTCCGCCACCGATCGGCGCAGCTCTGCGGCCAGGTCCGCCAGGTGACCGATGCTCTCGGCCGTCTGACTCGTACCGGCCGAGGTCTGGGTGGTGATTTCCTGAATCACGTTCATCGTGCCGGAAATATTGGTTGCCGCCGCCGACTGCTGGCGGGCGGCCTCGGAGATGTTCTGAATCAGATCCGCAAGGTCGTGGGATACCTTTTCGATTTCCCCCAGCGCTTCGCCCGCGTCCTCTGCAAGGCGGGCGCCGTTCACCACCTCGGAGGTGGTCTGCTCCATGGAGATCACCGCCTCGTTGGTATCGGCCTGAATCGTCTGTACCAGCGTTTCGATTCGTTTCGTTGCGTTGGAGGCCCGCTCCGCCAGGCGCTGGACTTCGTCCGCAACCACCGCGAAGCCGCGGCCCGCTTCACCGGCGGACGCCGCCTGGATAGCGGCGTTCAGGGCGAGGATGTTGGTCTGTTCCGCGATGTCGTTAATCAGTTCAACGATGTCGCCAATCTCCTGCGAGCTTTCCCCCAGCCGCTTGATCCGTTTTGACGTCTCCTGAATCTGCTCACGAATGTTGTCCATGCCGTCGATGGTCTGGCGCACCACGTCGGCGCCCTTGGCTGCGATGGCCACCGAGCGCTGCGCCACGTCGGCCGATTCGGCTGAGTTTTTCGACACCTCGTCGATGGACACGGCAATTTCGTTAATGGCCGCCGAGGCAGAGGTGATCTGCTGCGCCTGGTGCTCCGAGGCTTCCGCCAGATGCATGGCCGTGGCCTGCGTCTCCTGCGCCGCTGATGCCACCTGCACCGCGGTCTCATTAATGGTGGTTACCAGAGACCGGAGGGCCTCGATGGCGAAGTTGATCGAGTCGGCGATTGCGCCGGTGATGTCCTCGGTCACCGTTGCCTTCACCGTCAGATCCCCCTCCGCGAGGGAACCCATCTCGTCCAGCAGCCGCAGAATAGCTTCCTGGTTCCGCTGGTTGAGATCTTCCGTGACGCGGAAGCGGGCGCGCTGATCCCGGTACAGGTACCACAGCAAAATAGCGATGAGCACGGCCGCCACCGCGCCGAGAATGAACCCAAGCGTTGCGGAGGGAAATAGCTCACCCCCCTGGGTCAACGCCTCGTAGCGGCCCTGCAGATCCTCCGCATCCTCCTTCAGCTTCTGGGAACCGTCGGAAATCCGATCTGACGACTCCTTCGCGGTAAACAGGGTGCCGGCGGCAGCGAGGATCGCCTGCGCGTTGGCCTCCACATCATTGAAGACCTGGAACACGGCACCGAGCAGCTCAAGCGCTTCGTCGTTTTGAATGGCGCGAATCCCCAGCTCCGGGCTGCCGTTGAGCAGGCCATCGAGGATCTTGCGCACGTCATCCACGTCCCGGCGCAGACCGTCCGCGGCCGGCGCGGCGTTGAGCGATCCGGACAGGATTTCCGCCACCCGCCGAAGCATCCGCTCGGAAACCGCCAGCTGGCCGGAAGCGAGGTAGATCTGCTGCCGGTCCGCGTTGATGTCCGTAAGAATCTTGGCCACCTCATCGAGGCGCTCACTCATCACCGGAACGTCGCGGGAGAACTGGCGCACCACGCTGGCCAGATCCGTGACCTCGCCGCCGGCCTCAAGAATGGCCGCGGCGTCACCTTTGATGGCGTCCCAGGTGTTGTCCACCAGCACCACGCGAATCTGCTGCAGCGCCTCATCATTCGGCAGCGGCGTAACGCCGTCCTCGTTGCCGTCGGTGAGCGCGGTGAGATTGATCTGGATTTTGTCGCGGGTTTCGCGCAGTTCATCAAATGCGTCGAAGGTACCGCCGGCCGCCTCGTTGGCCTGCTTGGCAATCTCCGAGGAAAGCACCTGCACCTGAGTGATCAGACCGAGATGACGGCGCTGCTGCTCGTTGGCCTGGTTCAGAAATACAAAGTTGGCCACCAGCAGCATGATTACGCCGACCAGCAGCGCGCCCAAGAGGTACAACCCGGTATTGCTTTCCCTGGCCTGGATGGCTCCCGCTGAAGCGCTCATGGCTGTGTGTTTCCTTCCTTGGTTATGTGTGTGTCAGAAGCGTTCACTAAGTCCCCCTTAGGCCGCGGCCTGCATGAACACGGGATTGTTGACTAGCCGGGTGAAATCCACTGCTCCCCAGTGATCATCACCCTTCACGTATTGCCGCACCAGGTAGGGCTCAATCGCCTGCCCTTCGTAGTGCGAGTCTTCGGTGCGCTCTTCTTTCAGGAAATGGCGCTGGCCCTGCACCTCGTCGATCAGCAGGCCGACTACGCCGCCGGATTGCTGAATCACCAGCACCCGGGTTGTGTTTGTGTGCGCCACCCGCTCGCCGCCCAGGAAAACGCGGAAGTCCACCACCGGCACCAGCGTGCCGCGGACGTTGGCCACGCCCATAATCCAGGGTTTGGCGCCGGGCACGATGGTCATGGCTGGCACCGGCAGAATCTCCACAATCTCGCTGATGTCACCCACCAGGTTCAGGTCTGCGACGCTGAAGGCGATACCGGACCAGGTGCCGGAAGCAAGCGCCTGCTCGGGAAGCCCGACGGCGTGCACCAGGGATCGTTTTTCGTAGGCCTTGAGCGTGTCAAAGGGAGAAGTGCTCATACCGCCGCCTCCAGCGCGCCCTTGATCGTTTTTAGGAGCCGGGAATCTTTGACGGGCTTGGTCAGGTAGTCGAAGGCGCCCTGCCGCAGCCCCCACACGCGATCCGTTTCTGCCCCTTTGGTGCTGATGATAATGACGGGAATATCTGTGGTGGCGGGATCGCGCTGCAGCAGACGCGTGGCCTGAAATCCATTCATGCCGGGCATGATGACGTCCATCAGGATCAGCTGCGGTTGCTCCCGCTGCGCCCGGGTGATGCCTTCTTCCGCGTCTTCCGCCGTGATCACGTCAAACCCATGGCGCTCCAGCAGCGTTTTGAACACGTGGAGTTCGGTTGGCGAGTCATCGATGATCAGTATTTGAGCCATAGTCCCCCCAGACGAATGGTCCTAGATTAACGAGACGCCGCGTCTTCGACGTGGCGTCTGATGGCACCCAGCAGTTCGTCCCGGGTAAATGGTTTGGTCAGGTATTGCTCCGAGCCGACGATGCGCCCCCGGGCTTTGTCGAACAGGCCGTCTTTACTGGAGAGCATCACAACGGGCGTGGACTTGAACACGCGGTTGTTTTTGATCAGTGCACAGGTCTGATAGCCGTCGAGACGCGGCATCATGATGTCGACAAAAATAATGCTCGGCTGTTCGTCGGTGATCTTTGACAGGGCTTCGAAACCATCCGCCGCCGTCACCACCTGACACCCTTCTTTTTTCAGCAGGGTCTCTGCAGTGCGGCGAATGGTCTTACTGTCATCGATGACCATCACCTTCAGGCCTTCCAGGCCGGATGTTTCCGGTGCTGCTTCCACGTCATTCCCCGCTCATTTGATCAATTGGCCAATCGCGCATTCGACCGGCGTATCGGCCTTCTTAACCAATGTTCAATAGCGATGTCAAGTTGGTTGCCTAAGTATTTCAGGCAATTGTGTTTTTTATATCGCGGCGAGCCTTCGCTGGCGCTGCGTGGGCGGCCCCCAAATTAGCCGCTGACGCACCAGTGGTAGATACCGGAAGAAAGCTCTGCCCATGCTAATATAGCACCGCCGTTTCGGGCCAAATGTGAGCGTGCGCAAAATTTTGTTAATGAAAAACAGCGCTCTTCAGCACCCCGGCGCCCAGCCCAGACCCCTTGCCCAACCAGCGGAAGACCTCACGTGACGCATCGCCTGGCCGTGGTGATGGACCCCATCGCCGACATCAATATCAAAAAAGACTCCACCTTCGCCATGCTGCTGGAAGCGCAGCGGCGCGGGTACGACGTTTCCTATGTAGAACCTGAGCATCTATGGATCGATGCCGGCGTGGCCTATGCCCGGGCGGCGCGGGTCAAGGTCCAGGACAACCCGGACCACTGGTATGACCTTGAGCCGGCGGAGCGCGTCCGGCTGGGGGACTTCGCCATCGTCCTGATGCGCAAAGACCCGCCGTTCGACATGGAGTATGTGGCGGACACCTACGTGCTGGACCGCGCCCAGGAAGCCGGCGCGCTGGTGGTCAACCATCCCGCCGCGCTGCGCAACGTTAACGAAAAAGCTTCCATCTGCGCGTTTCCGGAGCTCACGCCAGCCACGCTGGTGGCGCGGGATCACGCGGTGCTGCGGGAGTTTGTGCTTAAGCAGGGGCAGGCGATCATCAAACCCCTGGACGGCATGGGCGGGCATTCCATCTTCCTGGTGGCAGCGGATGACCCCAACCTCAACGTGGTCCTGGAAACCGTGGGCGACCACGGCAAACATCTGATCATGGCCCAGGGATATGTGCAGGAGATCACAGAAGGCGACAAAAGAATCCTGTTAGTTGACGGCGTGGCGGTACCGTATGCCCTCGCGCGGATTCCGGCGGCAGACGATTTCCGCGGAAATCTGGCCAAAGGAGGCCGCGGCGTCGCAGTTCCGCTGTCGCCGGCCGATAAGAAAATTGCCGAGGCGGTGGCCGATACGCTTACCGCCCAGGGGGTTCTGTTTGCCGGCCTGGACGTGATTGGCGACCGACTGACAGAAATCAACGTGACGTCGCCAACCTGCATCCGCGAACTGGACGCGGCCCACGGGCTAAACATCGCCGGACAGCTTTTTGACTGCATTGAAAAGAGACTTTGAACACGACTGCTGACCAGATCTCTATCGAAGACCGCCTGAGCGTCACGCTCGTCTTTGCCCTGCTCAGCCACGCCGTGATCATTCTTGGCGTGACGTTTACCTATGCCGAACCCACGCTGCCGGAAAACCTGCCCTCCCTGGACGTGATTTTGGTTCAGCGCAAAAGCGAAACGCCGCCGGAGGAAGCGGACTACCTGGCCCAGGCCTCGCAGCAGGGCGGCGGCTCGGAGCGGGAAAAGGTCCGGCCCCAGAGCCCGATCTCTGGCCAGGTGCCCAAACCCGACCCGGGCCTTGCGCCGGCGCCGATGCGGCCGGCCAATCCGGTGCCCCAGGAACAGCAGCAGACCGAGGTGCTCACCGCGCGTATGGCGGAAACCAAGGTGCAGCCCACGGAAGAGAAAAAACCGGTGCCCGACCGGGCCCAGCCCACCGCCGAGGAACTGCTCCAGCGCAGCATGGAGATCGCCCGGCTGGAGGCGGAAATTGGTCGGGAGCTGGAAGCGTATGCCAAACGCCCGCGGCGTAAGTTCATCTCCGCCAACACGCGGGAGTTTGAGTTCGCCAGCTACATGCAGGCCTGGGTGGCCAAGGTGGAGCGGATCGGCAACCTCAACTATCCGGCCGAAGCCCGCCAGCGCAAGCTGCAGGGGTCCCTGGTGCTGACCGTCGCCATCAGCCGGGACGGATCGGTGGAGGCCATCGACGTGATTCAGCCGTCCGGCTATCCGCTGCTGGACGAGGCGGCGATCCGCATCGTGCGGCTGGGCACGCCCTACGCGCCGCTGCCGGAAAAGATCCGCGAGGATGTGGACATCCTGCACATCACCCGGACCTGGCAGTTCCTCCCCGGAGGTTCACTGCGTCACAACTGAACTGTGACACCTTTTCTACGCTCAAATCCTCTATCATGAGCGTCATGGATCAGACTGATTACCTGAGCGACCAGCTGCTGATCGCCATGCCGACCCTGGCCGATCCCAACTTTTCCCGCGCAGTGACCTACATCTGCCAGCACAACGAGGCCGGCGCGCTGGGCATCACCATCAACCGGGCCTCAGAGCTGAAGGTCAGCGACGTGCTGGATCAGCTCGACATCGAATGCCTCGACCCCCAGTGGGCGGAGCAGCAGGTGCTGATGGGCGGACCGGTGCATACCGATCGCGGGTTTGTGCTGCACCGGGATAACGGCCAGACCTGGAAGTCGTCCTTTCCGGTGACCAAGGAGATCAGCCTGACCACCTCCCGCGACATCCTGGAAGCCCTGGCCGTTGGTGAGGGACCAGACCTGGCGCTGCTGGCCCTAGGTTATGCGGGCTGGGGCGCCGGCCAGCTGGAGTCGGAAATGCTGAGCAACTCCTGGCTGAACAGCGACGCGGACGACCAGATCCTGTTTCGCTCACCGCTGAACGATCGCTGGCACCACGCCGCGGCGCGGCTGGGTATCAATATCGAGACCATCACCGATGTTGCCGGCCACGCCTGAGCAGGTCCTGTACTGATGAGTCAGCGGGCCCCCACGCCCGACCTCTCACAATTTCTCTGTTTTGATTTTGGCCTTAAGCGCATTGGCGTGGCCTCGGGGCAGCGAATCACCGGAACCGCATCACCGCTTGAGGTGATCGCCGTCGGCGCCGGCGACGGCCACTGGCAGCGGATTGAACTACTGCTTGGCAAATGGCAACCTCACGCGCTGGTGGTGGGGGTGCCATTGACCGTGCCGGGAGAAAGCCAACCCATGACGCGAGCCGCGCGTCGATTTGCCGAAGACCTGCGATCCCGCTCGGGCCTGCCTGTATTTGAGGCCGATGAGCGGTTTTCTTCGCGGGAAGCGCAGGCCCGCTTCCGGCAGCAGCGGCAGGCCGGCGCCGCACGGCAGCGGGCTGCCCGTCTTGAAGACGCGGTGGCGGCACAGGTGATTCTGGAGGGGTGGTTTGCCGAACTCAGCACCTGACGCCAACCAGGCCCTGGCGCAGCTGCTGGAGCTGCTCGCGGCCCGTTTCCCGGACGCCGGAACCCTGCCTCAGGTGGTGGGCATCCACACCGGTGGCTACTGGATTGCCCAGCGGGTAGCGGCGCACCTGGGCGTAACCGCCGCACCGGGAGAGATCGACATCGGCTTTCACCGCGATGACTACACCGACCGGGCCCTGACCCGGGCGCCGCGCCCCACCCGTCTCGGAACGGCGGTCCAGGGCCGGGAGATTCTGCTCGTGGATGACGTGCTGTTTACCGGGCGCACCATTCGGGCGGCGCTGAATGCCATCTTTGAATTTGGCCGGCCGGCGCGGGTCTGGCTGGCGGTGCTCGCGGACCGGGGCGGACGACAGCTTCCGATCCGGGCGGACTTTGCCGGCGTAGAACTGGATCTAGCCGCGGATCAGATGCTGCGGCTGACGGGGCCGGAGCAGCTCAGCTTCGAGGTCTGCCCGGCATGACGGTGGCGCAGACCCGCAGCGACGGCAGTCTGCGGCATTTCCTGTCGATCGAAGGCCTGAGCCGGGACCTGCTCACCACGGTGCTGGACACCGCCGCGTCCTTCCACGCGGCCACCGAGCAGCGGGTCCGGAAGCTTCCGCTGCTGCGGGGAAAAACCATTCTGAACCTGTTCTTCGAACCCAGCACCCGCACCCGCACAACCTTTGAGCTTGCCGCCCGCCGCCTTTCGGCGGAGGTGGTCAACCTGGACATCAACGCGTCCTCAGCGGTGAAGGGGGAATCGCTGCTGGACACGCTGCGCACCCTGGAAGCGATGCACTGCGACCTGTTTGTGGTGCGCCACCCGCAGGCCGGCGCGGCAGAATTTTTTGCCCGCCATGTCCCACCCGAGGTGGGCGTACTCAACGCTGGTGACGGCCGCCACGCGCATCCCACCCAGGCCATGCTGGACCTGTTCACCATCCGCCGGCACCGGCCCGACCTCGAGCAGCTCAACGTGGTCATAGTCGGCGATGTTGCCCATTCCCGGGTGGCGCGTTCGCAGATTCATATCCTCAATCTGTTCGGCGTGCGGCAGATCCGGGTGGTGGCACCGGCCACGCTGCTGCCGGAGGCGGTGGAGACGCTGGGGGTGCACGTGGTGCACAGCCTGGACGAGGCGATCGTTGACGCGGACGTGGTCATTGGGCTGCGGTTGCAAAAGGAGCGGATGCGCGGCCCGCTGCTGACCAGTGAAGCGGAGTATTTCCGGCGCTTTGGCATTACCCGCGAGCGGCTAAAACAGGCGGCGCCGAACTGCCTGGTGATGCATCCCGGCCCCATGAATCGGGGTATCGAAATCGAAAGCGCCGTCGCCGACGGCCCCCAGTCCACCGTGCTGGAACAAGTGCGGAACGGTCTAGCGGTCCGCATGGCCATCATGGCCCTGGCGCTGGGTGCCGCACCGGGGCTGGACACATGAAGCAGGTTATTCAGGGCGCCCATCTGAAGGACCCGGCCCGCGGCCGGGACCAGGTCGCGGATGTCTGGATCGACGGCGAGGCGATCGTCGCCGTCGGCGCCCCTCCGGAGAACTCAGCGGCATTTGCAGCGGTTGATCTCAAGGGCTGCTGGCTGCTGCCGGGGCTGAACGATATGAGCGCCCGGGTGCTTGATCAGCCCGCTAGCGAGCTCGCGGCGGCCGCCGCCGGCGGCGTCACCACCGCGGTTTGCCCGCCGACGCCCGGCGTGCCACTGGACCAGCCGGGCGCGGTGCGGGAGCGGCTTTCCGCCCTGCCGGCGGGACCGAAAGTGAAACCGCTCGGCGCTATGACCCGCCGCCATGAGGGCCAGCAGATCACCGACCAGGATGCGCTGGCGCAAAGCGGCTGCGCCGGTTTTCAGGGGCTCAAACCCCTGGCCGACGCCCGCGTGCTGCGCAGCGCGCTGCGCTACGCCGCGTCCCTTGATCTGCTGGTTGTGCTTAAGCCGGAGGAACCCAGCCTGGGCGCCGGCTGCGCTCATGACGGCGCCATCGCAACCCGCCTTGGGCTGCCGGCCATTCCCCGTTCGGCGGAAACCGCAGGTCTGGCGCGGGATCTCGCGCTGGTGGCGGACACCGGCGCCCGGGTGCACTTCAGCACGCTGAGCTGCGGCGAGTCGGTCGGCATGATCCGGGCCGCCCAGGAGCGGGGCCTGCCGGTGACCGCCGACGTGGCCATCCACCAGCTGTTTCTTACCGAGCACGACGTGATCGGCTTTGACGCCCAGTGTCACGTGCGCCCGCCGCTGCGCAGCACCGGCGACCGGGATCGGCTGATCGCCGGCGTTGCGGACGGCACCCTGAGCGCCGTCTGCAGCGACCATACCCCCCTGTCGCCGGACGCCAAGCTGGCGCCTTTTGCGGATACGGAGCCGGGCATATCGGGCCTGGAAACGCTGCTCAATCTGGGGCTGCGCCTGGTGAACGACGAGCGCATCAGCCTCGAGCGTTGGATCGCCTGCGTGGTCGACGGGCCGGCCGGGATTCTCGGCGGCACGTGCTTCGGAATTCAGTCCGGCGCGCCGGCCGATCTGGTGGCCTTTGATCCCTCGCTGCCGTTCACCCCGGCGGGTGCCGACTGGCGTTCGGGGGGGCCAAACACGCCGTTTGTGAACTGGCGGTTTGAAGGTCGCGTGGTGGGGACGTGGTGCCGCGGCAGCCGGGTTTTCAGCGCCGGCGCCTGATCGGACCAGTCTGACCGAGACGGGGCCGCACGGGCCCCGACTTTGCTAGAGCATTCCCGATTCTTCTTCCGAATCCACCAGGCCGATGCCGTCGAGCCCCTGGGCCAGGGTTTTCGCGTCGCCGCCCTGGGACAGCTTGATCCGCAGCCGCACCTCGTTGGCCGAGTCGGCGTGGCGCAGCGCATCCTCGTAGGAAATCTCGCCGGCCTGGTACAGCTCGAACAACGCCTGATCGAAGGTTTTCATGCCCTGGTTGACCGATTCTTTCATCAGATCCTTCATCTTGTGGATCTCGCCCTTGCGGATCAGCTCCGCCATCAGCGGCGTATTGATGAGAATCTCCACCGCGGCCCGGCGGCCTTTGCCGTCCGGCGTGGGAATCAGCTGCTGCGCCACCACCGCTTTTAGGTTGAGCGACAGATCCATGTAGAGCTGCGGACGCCGGTCTTCTGGGAAGAAGTGGATAATCCGGTCCATGGCCTGGTTGGCGTTGTTGGCGTGCAGCGTGCACAGGCAGAGGTGACCGGTTTCGGCAAACGCGATGGAGTGCTCCATCGTTTCCCGGGTTCGCACCTCACCAATCAGAATTACGTCCGGAGCCTGCCGCAGCGTGTTCTTCAGCGCTACATCGAATGTCTCGGTATCAATCCCCACCTCGCGCTGGGTGATGATGCAGCCTTCGTGCTTGTGCACAAATTCGATCGGGTCCTCGATGGTGATGATGTGGCCGGTGGAATTTAAGTTGCGGTAGCCCAGCATGGAAGCCAGCGAGGTGGACTTACCGGTACCGGTGGCGCCGACAAAAATAATCAGACCGCGCTTGGTCATGGACAGATTCTTAAGGATCGGCGGCAGATTGAGGCTTTCAATCGTCGGGATCTTGCTCTCAATCCGGCGCAGCACCATACCCACGTGGTTGCGCTGGTAGAAGGCGCTGACCCGGAAACGCCCAACCCCCTGCACGCCAATGGCGAAGTTGCATTCGTGGGTCCGCTCAAACTGCTCCTTCTGGCTCGGCGTCATGATGCCGAGCACCAGGTCCCGCGCCTGGCCCGCGGTGAGCGGGTTCTGGGAGATTGGGCTGATGCGACCATGCACCTTCATCGCCACCGGCATCCCGACGGTGATAAACAGGTCCGACGCTTTCTTGTGCGCCATCAGCTTCAGAAACGAATTAAATTCCATGGCCGGCCTCCTACTGGAACAGTTTCTTGTCCACCGCGCGGGTACTGGCAATCTTACGCGACACCAGCCCCTTGTTTACCAAGTCTAGCAGGCACTGGTCCAGCGTCTGCATGCCATGGTTCTGTCCGGTCTGGATCGCGGAGTACATCTGCGCAATCTTGTCTTCCCGGATCAGGTTTCGGATGGCGGGTATGCCCACCATGATTTCGTGCGCCGCAACGCGGCCGCCGCCGTTTTTCTTGAGCAGCGTCTGCGCCACCACGGCGCGCAGGGATTCGGACAGCATGGATCGCACCATAGGCTTCTCGCCGGCGGGGAACACGTCGATGATGCGGTCGATGGTTTTTGCCGCGGAGGACGTGTGCAGTGTGCCGAAAACCAGGTGGCCGGTTTCCGCCGCCGTCAGCGCCAGGCGGATCGTCTCCAGATCCCGCAGCTCCCCGACCAGGATAAAATCAGGATCTTCCCGCAGCGCGGACCGCAGCGCTTCGTTGAAGCCGTGCGTATCGCGATGCACTTCCCGCTGGTTCACCAGGCACTTGTTGGACTGGTGCACAAACTCGATCGGATCTTCGATGGTGAGGATATGCCCATGGTCCGTTTTGTTCAGGTGATCCACCATGGCGGCCAGCGTCGTGGACTTGCCCGAGCCGGTGGGGCCGGTAACGAGAATCAGCCCCCGGGGCACCGCGATCAGATCGCGAAATACAGCCGGGCAGTTCAGGTCCTCCAGCGATTTGATCTCGCTGGGAATCGTCCGGAAAACCGACCCGGACCCGCGGTTGTGGTTGAAGGCGTTGACCCGGAAGCGGGCCAGGCCGGGAATCTCAAAGGAAAAATCCACCTCGAGAAACTCTTCGTAGTCTTTGCGCTGCTTGTCGCTCATGATGTCGTAGATGAGCGCGTGCAGGGTTTTCTGGTCTAGCGCCGGCACGTTGATTCGGCGGATGTCACCGTCCACCCGGATCATGGGCGGCAGACCCGCGGATAAGTGCAGGTCCGATGCGTTGTTTTTCACCGAAAAGGCCAGAAGTTCAGCGATATCCATATTCAGGTCTCCCTCAAGGCCAAGGCGTCACTGATTACGCCCTATCCCCCATCATCGGCAGCTTCGTAAAATACGTGAAGGTTCAGATGGATGCAAAAACCTTTGAGACCGACTGACGCGCTACAAAACAAGCTTGCCGCGGTCCGTGACCGAATCCACCAGGCGGAGGAAGCGGCTGGCCGGCAGCCCGAAGAAATTCGCCTGCTCGCGGTGAGCAAGCGCCATCCCGCTGCGCTCATTGCGGCCCTGGCGGAGCTGGGGCAGCGAGACTTTGGTGAAAACTACGTGTCCGAGGCGCTGGAAAAACAGGAGCAGTTGGCGGATCTGCCTCTCACCTGGCACTTCATTGGGCCGATCCAATCTAACAAAACCGCCGCCATCGCCCGGCACTTCAACTGGGTGCACAGCGTTGACCGGGCCAAAATCCTGCGCCGCCTGAGTAGCAGCCGACCGGCCGACGAGCCGCCCCTCAACGTCTGCCTGCAAGTCAACCTGGAGCAGGAGGCCAGCAAAAGCGGCGCAGCGCCGGAGGGTGTTGCGGATCTGGCGGCGCTTGCCGCTGACCTGCCGGGGCTGCGGCTGCGGGGCCTGATGTGCATCCCCCAGCCCACCGATGATCCGCAGCGCCAGCAGGAGGTTTTCCGGCGGCTGCGGGAACTGCTCGCGAGCCTTCCGGACGAATACCGATTGGACACGCTGTCCATGGGCATGAGTGGCGATCTTGAGTCGGCCGTGACGGAGGGTGCGACCTGGGTACGGATCGGGACCGCCCTGTTTGGTGCCAGGCCTGGCTGAGACCCGCCGAGAAAAACGCTCCTTCCCTTTTCGGCGAACTGCTGGTTCGGGTTAGACTGCACTGCACAAGGAATTAAGACTCCCATGGATCCCTCTGTCACCCTCGGTTTCATCGGCGGCGGAAACGCCGCGGAATTTATGCTTCACGGCCTGTCCGCAGCCGGCTACCCCGCCGGCCGGGCCCTCGTGGCCGACGCCAATCCTGATCGCTGCGCTGTGCTGCGCGACGTGCTGGGCATCCGCATCGCCCAGGACAACCAGCAGGTGCTCAACGAGTGCGACGTGGTGGTGCTCGCCGTCAAGCCGCAGGTGCTGGAGGAGGTGCTGGAGGAGCTGAACGTCAGCAACCGCTCGACGGCGCCGCTGGTTGTTTCCGTCGCGGCCGGCGTTCGCACGGGCATGATTCAGCAGCTGCTTAACCCGTCCTGGCCGGTGGCGCGGGTCATGCCCAACACACCGGCAACGCTGGGCGCCGGCATCTCCGGCGTGTTCGTAACGCCCAACGCCACCGAAGCCCAGCGCCAGATCGCCTTTGATTTTGGCCGCGCGGCCGGAGAAGCGGTGTGGATCCCGGATGAGGCGCTGATGGACGTGGTGACCGCCGTTTCCGGCAGCGGTCCGGCTTACTATTTTCTACTGACCGAGGTGCTGCAGCGCACCGCCGAGGAACTGGGGCTCGATCCAAACACTGCCGCCCGGCTGGCGGGGCAGACGGCGCTGGGGGCGGCTCGTATGATCCAGGAATCGGAGCTGTCGCCCGCGGCGCTGCGCGAGCGGGTCACATCCCCCGGCGGCACTACCGAGCGAGCGCTGGAAATTCTGGGCGTCGGCGGCTTTGAAAGCCTGTTCCAGGAGGCGGTCGTCGGCGCGGCGATTCGCGGACGGGAACTGGCGGACGACCTGGAGAGCTGACCTTGGGTTACCTCGGCAACGCCGGCTCCTACCTGATTGAGATCATCTTTGGCTTTTACATCGCCGTGCTGCTGCTGCGCGTCATGCTGCAGCTCGTGCAGGCGAATTTTTTCAACCCCGTCTGCCAGTTTCTGGTGAAGATCACCAACCCGGTGCTGATGCCGCTGCGGCGGGTGATGCCCAACTGGGGACGCCTGGAGCTGTCGGCGATCGTCCTGGCCTGGGTTTTAAAGGCCGTGGAATTGTTTTTGATTCTGAAGATCAGCGGCGTCAGCGCCTCGCCGATCACCCTGCTCGCGCTGGCGGCAACCCGGCTGCTGGATCTTGTGATCCTGATTTTGATTGTGGTGATCTTTATCCGCATCGTCCTCAGTTGGATCGCCCCCCAGGGTGACAACCCGGTGGTGCCGCTGCTGTATCAGCTGTCGGCGCCGGTGCTGAACCCGGCTCGCCAGCTGATCCCACCGATCGGCGGCCTGGACCTTTCGCCGATGCTGGCGCTGATTGTGCTGCAGCTGGCCCGCATGCTGGTGGTGCAGCCGCTGACCGATCTCGCGGTCCGGTTGTGACAGCGTCACACCGGGGAGTAACATCTTGAGGAACCCAGCAAGGAGACGACCGGTGAAGCATCTTTTCTCCCTGGCCACCCTCATCTGCCTGACCGCCCTCAGCGCCACCGCGGTCGCCGAGCAGTATGTGGGCATGGACAATTTCGAAGTTCACTACAGCGCCATCAGCACCGACAAGCTGCCGCCGGCCGTCGCTCGAGCCTACGGCATCACCCGTTCCCAAAGCCGCGCCATGGTCAACGTGACGGTGCTGCGCAAAGACGGCGAAGACTCCCTGGGCACCCCCATCGGCGGCGCGATGACCGCCGCCGCTACCAACCTCAATGGCCAGCGGCGCGACGTGGATATGCGGCGGATTGATGACAGCGGTGCGATCTACTACGTGGGCTTTGTCCGCGTGACCGATGCCGAAACGCTGGACTTTGTCGTGGACGTCACGCCGGAGGGCGGCGATGAGCCGATCCGGGTAGCGTTTCGTCAGCAGTTTTTTGTTGACTGAATTCCGCCGCGGGCCGGCACCCGAGGACTGCGCTTGACCAGCGGGACCAATAGCTCGTCGGCTTTTGCTATGGCCGACGTGGCGGGCAAGCCGATCACCCGGCGGCTGGCGATCGCAAGCGGCAAAATTGTGCTGGGCGCCGCCTACGAGGCCGTGATCGAGCGCACCTTGAGCAAAGGTGATGCGCTGCTGCTGGGGGAAATTGCCGGCATCCTGGGCGCCAAGCAGACGCCGGCGCTGCTGCCCCTGTGCCACCCGATTAACCTGAACCGCGTGCGAGTCCTGCATCGTGCGGAGCCGGCCAGCCGGGCTGTGCGCATGTACTGCGCCGCCGAGATTGGTGAGCGCACCGGCGTGGAGATGGAAGCGCTCACCGGTCTAAACGTCGCGCTGCTGACGGTCTGGGATCTGGCCAAGCCGCTGGAGCCGGCGCTGCGCATCGAAGACGTGGCCCTGCGCTACAAAAGCGGTGGTAAAAGCGGGCGCTGGGTGCATCCCGCGGGCCTAGACGAAACCGCAGCTGAGCTGGTGGAACAGATGGATGGCGCCGCCGCCGGAGCTGCCGGCCCATGAACCGCAGCGGCATCCGGGCGCTGGCGAAGGCCCGGCAGAAAGTGACCGATCCAGCCCAGGCGGTACTCGCCACCGTGATCGAAACCCAGGGCTCAAGCTACCGCAAAGCCGGCGCCCGCATGCTGATCGACCTCAATCCGGACGCGCGGCGGCTGACCGGCATCGTTGGTGGCGGCTGCTTTGACGATGACCTGATCGAGCATGCCCGCAGCGTGGTGGCCTGCGGCCAGTGCCAGACTCAGCTGTACGACATGCGGAGCGACGACGACATCCTTTGGGGGCTGGGCATGGGCTGCAACGGCGCCGTCCAGGTTCTGCTGCAGCCGCTGAGTGACCACACCCCCGACCCGGTCGCGCTGCTGGAGCAGCTGGAGCAGGCCGGCGGCGGCCTGCTCGCCACCCGGCTGGCGGACGGGCACACCTGGATCGGCGCGGAGGGAGAGTTCGCCGTGGATCAGCCCACCCTGCTTGAATCTGCGGGGCAGGACCTGTTTGTGCACCCGGTGCCGGGCTGCTTTCAGCTCGGCATATTCGGCACCGGCTCCGACGTGCTTCCGGTACTGGAGCTGGCGGATCAGCTCGACTGGCGCGTGTGCCTGTGGGACCACCGGGTTGGCCAGGTGCAGCCCCAGCGGTTTCCCGCGGCGCAATCGGTCAAGCATTTCGCAGGCCCGACGCCACCGGACGCGGCGGCCTGCGATGCGCTGCTGATCATGAGTCACAGCTATGACGCAGACCTTAAGTTTCTCCGCGCCGTCGTCGAGCTGGAAGCGCCCTACGTGGGCGTGCTTGGCCCCAGCAGCCGGCGCGACAAGCTGGTGGAGGATCTCGGTGAGCTAGGCCAGGCTCTGGGTCCGCGCCTGCACGGGCCGGTGGGCATGGATCTGGGGGGCGACACGCCGGAAGCCATCGCCCTGAGCGTGTGTGCCGAGCTGCAGGCGCTGCGCCACCGCCGAAGCGGGTCCGCCCTGAGCGGAGCCTGATCGGTGTCCCACCGCTACGGGAATCACCTGGCACTGGCCGGGTTTGACGCGGCGGCGCAGCAGCGCATCAGCGAAGCCCACGTGGTGGTGGTGGGGCTCGGCGGCATCGGCGCTCCGGCGGCGCTGTACCTGGCGGCGGCCGGCGTGGGCACCCTCACGCTGTGCGATTTTGACCGGGTCAGTGAGGCCAACCTGAGCCGCCAGGTGCTCTACGGGGAAGATGATGTTGGCCAGCTCAAGGTGGAAGCGGCAGCCGCGGCGCTCCGCCGCCAGCGCAAGGACCTCAATGTGGTGCCGCTGAATGGCCGCATCGACGCCGCGACCCTGGTCAGCTTTCAGCAGCACGCCCACCTCTGGCTGGACGCCTCGGACAACTACGCCACCCGCCTGGCGGTGAACGTGGCGGCCGAGCAGCTGCGCCAGCGCTGGCTGATGGCGGCAGCCATCCGCCGGGAGGGGCAGCTCGCGGTGTTTGATCCGGCGGCGGACAACGGCTGCTACGCCTGTCTCTACGGCGACGCGCTTGGCGTGTTGGACGACTGTGCCGGCGCCGGGGTGCTGTCGACGGTGGCCGGTGCGGTAGCCCTGGCCGCAGCCCAGCGCTGCCTCGAAATTCTCGCCACCGCTCGCGCGGCGCCGGCGTTTTCGCTGTATGACGGCGCCGCCCTCAGCTGGCAGCACCTGAAGCTGACGCGACGGCCTGACTGTGACGTCTGCGGTGCCTGAGCCAAACGCTGGCCCCGTCTGGGGGGTGCTGTTGGCGGCCGGCGGGTCCCGCCGCCTTGGGCGGCCCAAGCAGAAGCTCAGAATCCAGCAATCCACCGTGCTGGAGCACGCCGTGGCGCAGGCTCAGGCCGTGTTCGGCCACCGGCTGATCTGCGTGCTTGGCGCCCGGGCGCCGCAGATGCCCGCCCTGCCCTGCCACACGTTGGTCAATACCGACTGGCAGGCGGGTATGGCCAGCTCCATCGCCGTCGGGCTGCGGGCGACGCCGCGGGATTGTTCCGTCGCCATGTTGCTCTGTGACCAGCCCAGGGTGGGCGCCGAGCAGCTGTCCCGCCTGCTCGAGCGCTTCCACCACGCCCCCCACCAACCGGCAGCTGCGCGCTATGCAGACCGGCTGGGGGTGCCCGCCATCTTTCCCGCAGGCTTCCGGGACGGGCTGTTGGCCCTGGAAGGCGACCGGGGCGCCGGGAAGCTGCTCAACGGTGGCGATCCGGTGACCGCAGTGGACATGCCCGAGGCGGCCTGCGATATCGATACAAAGGATGATGCTGCGCGGCTGACCGACGGGTAGGCTAAGGGCTAAGCGGGATCGCGTTCGGCGCTGCTTTCGCAGTTGACCCAGCCGGAATCGCCGTCCGAATAAAACTCTTTTTTCCAGATCGGCAAACGCACTTTGATCTCGTCGATGACGTAGCGGCACGCGTCAAAGGCCTCGGCCCGGTGGTGGGCCACCGCCCCCACCCATACCGCCAGTCCGCCGATCTCAAGCGGGCCCTCAGCGTGCACTGCCGCCACGTCCACCACGTCAAACCGCTCAAGCGCCTCCCTAAGGACGGCGTCCGCCTCGGTCATCGCAAGCGGGTGATAGACCTCATAGGCCAGACGCGTGACGCCCCGGCCATCCTGGTGGTTGCGCACCCAACCTTCGAACGAGACGTAGCCGCCGCAGGCCGGGTGGGCCAGCTCCTGGGCAAGCTTCGCCGGTGCCAGCGGCTCGCGGGACACGCGGAAAAAGCTCATCCGCCGGCCACCGGAGGAAAAAACAGCACCTGATCGCCATCTTTCAGCGGATGTTCCCAGGGAACCATCTCATCGTTGACGGCAACCCGTGCCGCCTCGAAGCGCTCCAACCCGGGGTAGGTCGCAAGCCGGTTTTCAAACAGCTCCGCGGGCGTGGCGACGGGCGCCTCGACCTGCTCCTGATCGATGCCGGTGGCATCGCGGTAAATGGCAAAATAGCGAACGGTCAGCTGCATCTACGTAACCCAGAAATTCAGCGCCAGTCTAACCTGCCGTGGCTCCGGCGGCGCGGGCGCTGGGCCGGCTGTAAGCGGGAGTTGTTCGGCGCCTCAACCCCCAATGCGGTACATCTCCACCTTGCTGACGTCCACCGGCTGCACATCGCTGCGCAGCTCGCTGTAGCGATCCTCGCGCCGGCGCCAGACACCGCTGATCAGCTCCGTCAGCTCCGCGTCGCTTGCCCCGCGCCGCAGCGCTTCGCGCAGCGGCGTGCCGGTGGTGGCGAACAGGCAGGTGTAGAGGGCGCCGTCGGACGACAAGCGGGCCCGGTTACAGCCGCCACAGAACGGCTGGGTCACGGAGCTGATCAGGCCAATCTCTCCAGCGCCGTCTTTAAAGCGAAATCGCCGCGCCACCTCGCCGGGCTGGGCCGGATGCAGCGGTTCCAGCGGCCACCGGGCGTTGATCTGATCGTGCAGCTGGGCGCTGGACACCACCTCGCCGGCGCGCCAGTAGTTGCGGCTGATCGAGTACATGGACGTGGGAAATCGCAACAACTGGCGCGCCGGCGAGGTGGTGTCCAGCGCCCAGCTGCACGATCAGATCAACGCCCGGTGGCCGCTGGAACCGCTGCA
>JBCCVP010000026.1:0-43339 GCA_039195135.1 Pseudomonadota bacterium
CACGCCGGCGGCCACCAACGCCAGCCCCAGGGCGCCGCCGGCCCAGACCCAGCGTGCCCGCCGCGCCGGTGCCGCCGCCGGCGCCGCGGTGGTCTGCCTCAGCTCCTGATCCAGATCCCGCAGCGAACAGCGCTTCGCTGGATCCGGGTGCAGGCACCGCAGCACCAGCTGCGCGAGCGCCGGCCCAGCCGCCTGCTCAAGCTCCGCGGTGTGTTCCGGGGAACTGTGCAGCCGCTTCAGCGCTGTGCTGAGGGGGGAGGAATCCAGAAACGGCCAGCGGCCGACAAACATCCGATAAATCAAAACGCCCAGGGCAAAAACGTCGGTGGCCGGGCTTAGCGGTCCGCCACTGATCTGCTCCGGCGCCATGTAGAGCGGCGTGCCCTCAAACGCTGAGCCGTCCGCGTCCGGCCGCACCGGCCGGGCCAGGCCAAAATCGGTGATCACGGCCTGCCCGCCGCTGAGCATGACGTTGCTGGCCTTAATGTCCCCATGCACCACCTGCTGATCGTGAATGGCGGTGAGGCCGGCAATGATCTGGCGCAGGATCCGCAGCGCATCCCCTCGTTCCAGCCCGCGCCGGTCAAGGTGCTCGGACAGCGTCTCGCCCTCAAGATAGGCCATGCTGACGAGCAGATCCTCGTCGAGTTCTACCAGGTCATGGACCCGGCACACGTTGGGGTGGGAGACGGTCCGCGCCGCCAGAACCTCCTGCTTCAGCCGCTGCTGCGCCGATTCTGATGCAAGCAGTGCGGGGGCCAGCGCCTTGAGCGCCACCGGCGTGGCGAGGGACTCGTCGTGGGCAAGAAAAACCTGCCCGTTGGCGCCGGCGCCCAGCACCCGCTGGATCACATAGCGGTCAGCGAGCCGCGCGCCCGGCTGAAATCGCGCCGCCCCGTCCGGCGCCGACCGCCCGCCGCTCAGGCTGCGGCGAAGACGTTCCAGCAATCGGAGATTGAGGCTCAAGCCCTCACGCCCCGGGTTGTAACACTTTGCTCCACTGGGACATGATAGGTGTGAATGCCTGGCAAGCAACACAGCCTCAACTCCGGTGCCTTCGCCGCGCTGCTGGGTGCCCTCGACCCAGATCTGCTGCAGGCGGCCCGCCGCTACGAACGGCTGCGGGAGAAGCTCATTCGTCTGTTTACCTGGCGCGGCTGCCACGACGCGGCGGAGCTGGCCGACGAGACGATCAATCGGGTGGCCCTCCGGGTGCTCGACGACAGCGCCGTGGGTTCCCGCGTGGAGCAATTCTCGGTGGGGGTCGCGCACCGGATCTACCTCGAGGTGCTGCGCAGCCGCGCTCGGGATCGCTCGGTGGACGCCGCCCTGCGCCATCAGCCGGCTTCGCTCGCGGAGCGGGAGGCGACGGATCCGGAGCTGCTGAAGCTGGAACACTGCATCAGCGAACTCCCTGCCGACGATCGTCAGCTGGTGCTCGAGTATTACCGGGACGCCGGCGACGGATTAAAAGAGACCCGCAAACGCCTCGCCGAGAAGCTGGCGGTCTCGCCCGGCAACCTGCGCATTCGGGTGCACCGGGTGCGGGCGCGGCTGGAAAAGCACATGGCGGAGCTGGCGGCGGCGACCGCCACCGTCTGTGATGACTGAGCGAAGCCTAAGCGACGCCGCGGGCCAGCTGTCCCGGCTGATCGCCGACCGCATGGACGACGCGGAGCGGGCCGCGCTGGAGCAGGCGGTGCTGGCGGACGACCAGGTGTTTGATGAACTCCTTGCGGCCGAGGCGGAGCTCCTCGACGAACTGGCGGAGGGAACCCTGACCGGGGAGCAGGCGAAGCGGGTTTCCCGCATGCTCAGCCATTCGGCGGGCCTGCGCCAGCGGGCCCAGCTTGCGCTCGACGTTAAGCAGATGGCCCGGCGGGACGGTGGGACGCCGGCGTCCCGGTCGACGCCGCGGTGGCATGGATCGCTGGGCTGGGCGGTGGCTCTGGGCCTGCTGGCGGCGCTGCTCTGGCAGTCCTGGCAGCTGCGGCAGATGAATCAACGCTTCAGTCAGGAGCGAACGATCCTGGAGCAGCAGCTCGATGCCCTCGGCGCGGCGATTGAGCGGCAGGAGCAGCGGCTGCTGGACGTGGAGCAGCAGCGAGTCCGGGAACGGCTTACCGGAGATGAAGCAAGTGAGGATTAATCCACCCGGGCGGGGGAGCCTCGGCTAGGCAAAAAGGCAGCCGAGGCTGCCGACGACCAGCATGAAGAGGCCGGCCAGCAGGACCAGCGGCAGCAGCGCCGGCATCAGCACCAGGGCGATGAGGCCAAACAGCAGCAGCAGCGGCAGACCAGCGGCCATCATCAGACCAAAAATCACCAGCCCGATAACCATCAGCAGTAACGCAGCGCCCACCAGCAGTCCGAGGATGCCGCCGGCGAGCTGCGCCAGCGGATTGTCGAAACCTAAGCCCTGGCTAAACCCGTGGCCGACGCCCTGCGTCACGCCGTGCCAGTCGAAGGACCCGCCAAAACCCAACACCTGCAGCGCCACGTAGACCAGCGCGATAAAACCGATCGCCTTGAGCATGCCTATAGCTTCCCGCACGGGGCGCCGTCAGCGCCAGTGCCAGAAGATGTGCCGAAAGCTGGCGACCGCCGCGGATCAGGCATCTGCCGGGCGCTGAGCCTTACGAAAGCTCGCGACCGTTTCGCTGGCGATGTGCTGGAGCTGCGCCGCCAGCGCCGGGTCCAGACCCGCCGTGTAGGAAAGTCCGGTGGCCGGCTGCTCATAGAGCCAGCTGTAGAACACGCAGGCTGCCAGATAGGTACCGGCAAGCGTCGGGTGCCGCTGGTCGTCGTGCCGCAGCGGGACGGCAACCTCCTGCGTTGCCCGATGAAAAGCCAGGCCCACCGGAACCACCGGCGCTTCCCCGCGCGCCCCCGCCAGCCGGTAGTTGCTGCTGACGATGCCGGTCATCTCCGGTTCGTCGGTGTAGGCCCAGGTCATAAAGAGCGCCGGGCGCACGTTGTGTTTCCGGGCCAGGGCGGTCAGCTGAAGCACCGAGTCCTGAAACTTCAACACGTCGCCGTCGTAGGCTTCGCGGCTGTGGCCCTGCAGGATCACCCAGTCCCAGGAAGCCCCCTGCAGGCGATCACCAAAACCCGGCAGATGTTCGTCCAGCCGCGCTCCCGACAACGTTAGCGCCCGCATGCGGCCCGGCGCTGTGCCGTCCGCGCTGGCGGACCGGACCAGTGCCCGCACATGGTTGTGCAGGCTGTCGTTGTAGTAGGTGAAGCTGTTGCCGACAAACAGAACGTTCAGTGCCGGAGGGGCTGCCGGGCGATCTTTCAGCACGGCACCGCAGGCGCCAACGAACAGCACCAGGGTCAGGCTCAGCCAGCGGTAGGGGAAGGGCTTGGGGCAGGTTTGTCTCATGGCGCTGATCTTACCCGAAAGGCGGGGCGTCTCCGGCGCCGCTGGCGTGTATGATGTTATTCCCGATTTCATCGCAGGGATGCTTGTGACCGGTAAGCCAAAACTCGGCTTGGTGCTGCTGCTCGCGCTGCTGGCGTGGTTGCCGGCATACGCTCAGACGAACCTGCCAGCGCTGCTGGAGCAGGCAAGCAACGATGGCCTTTCCCTGGCGGAGCAGCAGGCGCTTCTCGATCGCGTTTTTGCCGAGCTTAACGACGCCACGCCCGCGGACACAATTGCCGAGGCGCATCGGCTGCAGGCTCGTGTTCTGCTTGCCTCCGGCCGAGTCCAGGAGGGCATCGTGGTCCTCGACGATGCCCTGGCAAATCTGACTCGAAGTCAGGCTCCCGGCCCCTGGGTGCGGCTCAAGTCCGGTCGCGCCAGCCTGCTCCTGGCGTCCGGAGATGCCGCCGCGGCGGTGGTCGCCCATGAAGAGCTGCTGGCCATGGATAACTCCGACGTGGCGCCCGAGGACCTGCTGAAGGTGCAGGGAAATTACGCCTCGTCGCTGCACGAGGCCGGCCAGGTGCTGGCTGCGTCCGAGGCCTACTACCAGGTGATCCCGCAGGCGCTGGCGCAGAACGACGCGCGCACAGCGCTGATTATGGGCAACAATCTGGTGGTGCTGCTGATGAGTCGGCGCCTCTATGAAGACGCCCGGGACTGGCTGATCCGCCTCAAACCCATGCGCGAAGAATCGTCTTACGCTGCGCTGGTCAACTCCCTGCAGCTACATGAATGGGAGCTCCAGCGCATCTTCGGCGACCCCGAGGGCGCCGCGGAACAGCTTAGAAATTTCCTCGTCTCCGCCAATGAGGATCATGCCGCGATCGTGGGCAGCGCGCATGAGTTCCTGGCCGACGCGCTGCGCGAGAGTGGCGATCTTGAGGCCTCCGAAGCGGAAGCAACGCAGGCGGTTTCCATCCTTGCGGCCGTCCCGTTTGAGCTGCCGGACGCGCAGATTGCCCTGGTGCGCACGCTGCTGGCCCGAGAGGACTTTGCTGCGGCCGCCGAGGAACTGGAAAAAATTGCCCAGCCGGAGGACGCGCCTGCCTACCGCCGGAGCAATCTGGCGAGCCTGAAGCTGGAAGTGGAGCTTCGCCAGCGGGGTCTGGACGCCGCCGCCGCGGAGGTGCAGCGGCTGGTGCAGTCGCTGCAGGCGGAAAACCGGCAGGACTCGGTGCAGTACGTGCGCTACTACGACGCAAAGCTACTGGCCGAGCAGCAGCAGTCGGAGATTGAGCGCATCAAGCTGTCCGAGGCGCGGCTGGCTGATGAAGCGCAGGATGCGGCGGCGCGCGCCCGGGTGCTGGAGCAGCGGCAGGAGACGCTGCGGCAGAATCGCAATCTCACCGTGGCGGTGATTACCCTGGCGGCGGCGGCGCTGATGTTGATGGCCTATTTGGTAACCCGCCGTGCTTACCAGCGCAAATTGCTCACCCGGGAGCAGGAGCAAAACCGGGAGCTCGCCGCCCAGGTCGCGGAGAAATCTGAGGCCTTAAGTCGCCAGCTGGAAGAGCAGGCGGAATTGCAGCAGGCGCTGGACCGGAAAAAGCAGGCGGAGCTGATCGGCCAGCTGACCGGCAACGTCGCGCATGACTTCAACAATCTGCTGCAGGTGATTGCCAATTCCAACGAGCAGCTGGCGGACGAGGCCAGCTCCGCGGACGCCTGTCAGATGCTTAAAGCTTCCAACGATTCCGTGCAGTACGCCCGGGCCATGATCCAGCAGCTGCTGGCCTACGCCCGGCAGCAGAAGCTGAGGGCTCGGGCGGTGGATGTTTTCCGGCTCCTCCAAGACAACCACACGCTGCTGCGCTCCGCCGCCGGCGAGGCGGTCCGCGTGAACCTTATGGAACCCACCGGCAAGGTCACCGCGCTGGTGGACCCGGCGCAGCTGAGCACGGGCCTTTTGAATCTGGTGCGCAATGCCGCGGATGCGATGCAGGCCGGCGGCTCAATCCAGATCTCCATAAGCCCCATGAGCGAAGCGGCAATGGCGGAGTGGTCGCTGCAGCCCGGGGACTATCTGCTGATCGAGGTTGCGGATGACGGCGAGGGGATGAGCGACGAAGCGCTGGAAAAAGCCTGCGAGCCGTTTTTTACCACCAAGCCCGAGGGCCACGGCACCGGTCTGGGGCTGAGTTCGGTCTATGGCTTTGCCAGCCAGTCCGGCGGCGGTCTGAAAATTCACAGCACCCCGGGGGCGGGCACCACCGTGAGCGTGGCGCTGCCGGCGGTAAACGCAACCGCCACCCCCCTACCAAAATCGCGGGAACAGCTGGATCCGCAGCTTGCCTCGCAGCGGGTGCTGCTGGTGGAGGACAATGCGCTGGTGGCCCGCACTGTGGATACGATTCTGCGCAGCGCCGGCGCCCAGGTCGACGTGACCAGTTCGGCCGACGAGGCGCGCGCCCGGCTGGAGACGGAATCTGAGTTTGACGTACTGCTCACCGATATCCGCATGCCCGGTGAAATGGATGGCTACGGCCTGGCTGAGTGGGCCACCCAGCAGTTTCCGCACATGCGGGTGCTGTTGATGAGCGGGTTCAACGAGCCCGCGGATCGTCCCCTTGATCTGCCGATGATCGCCAAACCTTTCACGCGCCAGCAGCTTATGGCGGCGCTGGTTGGGGATTAGGGGCTCAGGTTGACGCGCGGCTCCGGGAGCCAGTGCCAGGCGCCCGCGCCTCGTCAATGCGCAGCTTGAGCTCCGCCCGTGAATAGGGCTTGAACAGCACGGGAAACTCGGCGGACTGCGTGGCGTCTTCTACCGCGTCCGAGTAGCCCGTCGCGATCAGAATCTTCATGTGCGGATACTTGTTGCGAATCCAGCGGGCGAGCATCAGTCCGTCCATCTCGCCGGGCATGAGCCAGTCCGTCAGGACCAGATCAAACTGCGGGCCCGTCGTCAGGATTCGCTGGGCCTGGGCCGCATCGCCGGCGACCTGTACGGAGTAGCCGAGGGCCTCGAGCATCTGCGACACCACCTTGCGCAGCGCAGGCTCGTCCTCCACCACCAGGATTTTTCCGCCCGCCGGTATGCCCGGTTCCTTTCCGCCGCTGCCGGCAGGTTCGGACTGGTCCCGGGGCAGCCGCAGCGTGACCGAGGTGCCCTGGTCCGGCGCGGAGCGGATCTGCAGAGTGCCGCCCAGATCTTTGACAAAGGCGTCGACCATCGGCAACCCGAGGCCCGCTGCCTCACCGCCGGCTTTGGTGGAGAAAAAGGGATCCCGGGCCTGCAGCGCCACTTCCCGGCCCATGCCGCGGCCGTTGTCCTGCACCGTGACCGTTACCCGGTCGTCGCCGTCGCGGGCCGCGTTGACGCGGATCAGGCCACCGGCCGGCAGGGCATCCCGGGCGTTGAGGCACAGGTGGAAAATGGCGCTTTCAAACAGGGCTGGGTCGACCCGCACCCGGGCCCCGGCGCTGCGGTCTTCAAACTCGATCTCAATGGCGCGCTTGCCGACGGTGCGGCGCAGCGCGCTGATGGTGCTGCCGAGCTGCTGACCCAGCGTCACCAGCCGCGTCTGGGAAGGCCGGACCTGGCTGAGCGCCTGCAGCGTGCGCACCAGCTGCGATCCGCTATGGGCTGCTGTCCGAATGTCGGCCAGCAGCTCCGCCCGTTCCCGGGAATCTTCGGTGTCCGTGAGCAGTTCAAGATTGCCGTAGATCACCGCCAGCACGTTGTTGAAGTCGTGCGCCACGCTGCCGGTGAGTCGCCCCAGGATGCGGTTTTGCTGGTGTTCTGCCAGTGCCCGGCGGGTGGCCTCAAGGCGAATGTTGACGCCGCACGCCAGCACGGTGATGGCAATCACCGCAAACGGGCCGTTGATCAGTACGTCCTTCACCGAGTAGTCCGTAGACAGGGTGACGGGAACGCTCAGTTCAAACAGGTTGATCAGGAAAATGGCGGTGAGGACGACAAAGCTCACCAGGCCGTAAAGTGCGCCGGTGCGCCAGCCGGTCATCACCGCCGCCAGGGCGGGAATGAAAACGGAAAAAAACAGCGTGCCGGTGGCCCGGCCTCCGGTATACAGCCCCAGCCCCAGCACGCAGGAAAGCGTGGAGATGAGCAGTAGGTGCTCCGCCAGCAGAGCCCGGCCACTGCGCCGCACATAAAGCGGCGAGAGTACCGATACGGCGATGGGGAATACAAAAAACCAGGCAAACTCGGGGTAACCGTTGTACACCGCCAGGCTGATGCCCCAGATCAGCGCGGTCAGTGCAACGGCGGCGGTCAAGACAAAATAGCGCGCGCGCTGCTGTTCTGAGACCCGCTCCTGGCCTGCGCTGTAGGCTGGTCTGCTCACGGCGTTGCGACGCCTGAGGAATCCCACCGCCCGTCCAGCGCTTCCCGCAGGCATCGGGCCAGCTGGGCTCGGGTGAAGGGTTTGGGCAGCAGCGGAAGCCCCGGGCGCTGCGGCGCACCGGGGCTGTAGCCGGACGTCATCAGCACCGTCACGTCGGGTCGGTTTGCCTGCACCCACTCCGCCAGCTGATAGCCATCACTCTGGCCGGGCATCACCCAGTCGGTCAGCACCGCGGAAATGCTCGAATCTCCGGCCAGCAGTTTGCGCGCCTCCAGCGCGTTGGCCGCCGTGCTGACCCGGTAGCCCAGGGACTGAAGCATCTGAGCGCAAAGCTTGCGCAGCTCCGCTTCGTCGTCTACCGCCAGCACGTGTTCCTGGCCCCGGGGTGCCGGTTCCGAGTCCAGCAGCTCGCTGCTGGCCTGCGCGCCCGGCACCCGGGGCAGTTCGAGCCGGATGCGGCTGCCCTGGCCGAGGGTCGACTGGATAGACATCTCGCCGCCGGAGTTGTCGGCAAAGGCTTTGACCATGCTCAGCCCAAGGCCAGTGCCTTTCCCTTTTTCTTTGGTGCTGAAAAACGGATCGACCGCTTTGCGCACGATCGCGTCGGACATCCCCACGCCCGTATCCACCACTTCGATCTGCAGCATCGTGGGTTTGCTCAGTACCGCAATCTCGATGCTTCCACCGTCGGGCATGGCGTCCCGAGCGTTGATGCACAGATTGAGAACGGCGCTGTCCAGCTGGGCCGGATCGACTTTGGCAACGGCCCCGTCGCTGAAATCTCGCAGACGAACCGTGACGCCGTTTTTGGCGACAGCGCGCTGAATCAGCGGCAGGTTCTGACGGATATGTGCGCTGACCGGCAGCGGTCGCGGAGATAGAAACCGTTTGTCCGACAGGGACTGCAGCCCCCGCACCAGCTCCCCGCCGCTCATCGCTGCGCTGCGCATGTCGGCGATCAGCTTGCGGGCCTCGGCGTTGTCCTGGGTGGCGTCGTCAAGCAGTTCGAGATTACCGACCATGACCCCGAGCAGGTTATTGAAATCATGCGCAACGCTACCGGTAAGCTGACCCATCAGGTCGAACCGTTCCCGACGGGCCAGAGCCTTTTGACCGGCGTGCAGCCGCGAGCGAATGCCGCCCGCCAGCAACGTGACCGCAATCAGCGCCAGGGGCGCTTTGGTGAGCACGTCGTCCAGGGCGTATTCCGGCGTCACCTCGACCCAGACGGGCCACCCAAGTCGGTGCTGCAGATAGATCAGCGTGAGGGCACAGAAGCTCACCACCAGGTAGATCACCCCGCTGCGCCAGCCGGTCATGATCACCGCCAGCGCCGGCAGAAAAATGGCCCAGATGAGAACGCTGAGATGGCCGCCGCCGGTGGCGATACCAATGCCGAGCACGCACAGCAGCGCACCCGTGGTGAGGAAATGTTCCGCGACAAACGAATTTCTGTCGCCGCGGCGGAAAACAAAGGGCACCAGCGCGCAGGCCAAGACGGGTGGAATAAGAAACCAAAGGAGCTGAGCCATCCCGCGGGCAACAGCCAGCGACCCCCCGATGGCGATAACCACCAGGAGTATCACGACAACAAGCCGCAGGTAACCGGCACGCTGCCGCGTGTTGAACTGCCTTAAGGGACTGTGTTTCGTGTTCCCGCCCCGCGCTGACCCCAGCCGCAGGATTCCCGAACGGGGTGGCGCAGTCAATCGGAAAACTTTTCCGTTACACCAGTGGGAAGGCCGGGTCGGCTTACTCCACCGTCGCTACTACTTTGACTTCCACCTGAACCTCCTGGCCGACCCAGGTGGTGTCTTCCCAGTCGCCGGTGCCAAGCTTAAGCGCCAGACGATCCAGCAGCGCATTGCCCTCGAGCAGTCTCGCCTGGCCGGTGCCCTCCAGCACGCGCTGACCGTCGTCTTCCGTCACCTTGAAGGTGAGCGCAACCGGCGCGGTCAGCTCCTTGATGGTCAGCTCGCCCCGGGCAACGAAACCGTCGTCGTCGCTGCGCCCAAAGTTACTGGCGCGGTAGTAGGCAAAGGGATGATTGGCGGAATCAAACCAGTCCGGGTCCTGCATCGTGGCGTCGCGGTCGGTGTCGCCCGTGTCCACCTGGCGCACGTCGATCCGCACGTCAAAGCGCGCAGCGTCCAGCTGATCGTCGGCAAACCGGATATCCGCTGCCCAGGCGGTCCAGCGGCCGTCAAATTCGGCGCCAGCCTGGTCACCGACAAAGCGGATGAAGCTTGTCTCGTAGTCGATCTGCCACGCCGGGAGGTTGCTGGCGCTGGCCTCGGCGGTTGCGTCATTGCTGCTGGTCGTGCCGGGCTCAGTGGCGACGGCCGGCGCCGCGGCTGGCGCAGCCGGCACCGAACTCCGGGCCTTACCACCGGTATCCGACAGCAGGTAGATGCCGGCGCCGCTGACGGCAAAAAACAGGAGCACGCTGGCGGTGGAGGACATGCGTTCAAGCACGCCATCGCGATCAACCACAAAGTGTTTCAGAGCGGCAAGCACGTGTATCACAGCCATGACGAACAAAGCCTTTGCGAGAATTTCGTGGATGGTTTCGAGCGTTCCTTTGAGATCGGCATCCGGGCCGATCAGGTCGGGAATCTGAAAGAGGTTAAACCAGCTCACCGAATACGCTGAGGCGGAAGACATGAGCCAGCCGGTCAGCGGCAGCGCCAGCAGCAGGGCGTAGAGCAGTCCGTGGCTGACCTTGGACGCGGTGATCTGCCAGCTTGGCATCGGCGGCAGCGCCGGCACCGGTTTGAGGAAGCGCCAGACCAGGCGAAATGCCACGAGGGCCAGCACCGTCATGCCCACTGACTTGTGGTTGGCAACCAGCCCCAGCAGCCGCACCGTAGCATCCGCGTGTTCGGCGCGCTCAGCCAGCTGCGCCAGTACGTACTGCACCACAATCAGCGCGGCCACCAGCCAGTGCAGAAACCTCGATAGCGGATGGTAGGTGTCGGCCTGGGCGGTCAAAGGTTGGCTCCTCGGGGTCAGCGGTCGCGGCATGATCGATCGGTAAGACCCACGATGCAAGGGCACGGTTCCCGGTTTCTTCCTGACATTACACTGGGTTAGCATTCGCTATGCTCAAAGCTATCGTTACGCTGAGCCTGGCGCTCCAGGGCTCCGCCTGGGCGCACCACGCCGCCAGCCTTTACAACGGTGGCCACCTGAAGGTCATCAATGGTGAGGTGGCGCGGCTGGCCTTTCGCTCGCCCCACGTGGAGCTTTACGTGGTTGACGGCAAAGGCGAGCGGTGGACCGTGAGCATGTCGTCGCCGGCGCAGGCTAAGGCGGACGGCCGGAGGCGCACAATGATGGGTCTGCTCCCCGGCGTTACGGTGCAGGTCAGCGGCTGGGTTCACCGCCTGAAGAACCGGGAAATCCGGATGCAAGAGTTGATCTTCTCGGACGGCACCGTGCTTGAGGGTATGGACAACGTGGGCGAAGCGCCGGCGGATCAGAAGACGCTGAAGCGACTGCTGGGAAACGACCGGTGGCTGGCGGTGCAGGATCCCGGGGCGGAACCGCGCCAGGCGAGCGACCTCGAGGCCTGGGTCACGGCAAACCGGCCGCTGGAGCGGCTCGCGCTCGAGCTGCACGGGCGGCGCGCGTTTTTTCTGGGTTTGGCGGGCGCCGAGGGCAGCCGCTATCCCGGCATCAGTGCCCATCTGGACTGCCTGCCCAAGCGGCTACCCCAGCGCGTCTTTGACGGTCTCGCCGAAGACGACGCGATATTGACCTACCTGCAAAGCTACAACGGCGCGCTGGCCCGCTACCTGGAAAGCCAGCTCGAAACCTGCGGTGACTAGCGCACCGCAGCGACGGTTCTGGGTCGCTTTTGGCCCAGGCATCCTGTTTGCCGGCGCTGCCATCGGCACCTCTCACCTGGTGCAGTCGACCCGAGCCGGCGCGGTCTATGGCCTGGGTCTGCTGGGCGCGGTGCTGCTGGCGCACCTGATCAAGTACCCGGCATTCCGCTTCGGGCCCCACTACGCCGCCGCCACCGGCCGCTCCCTGCTACACGGCTATCGCCTCCTGGGACGCTGGGTGGTTGGGCTTTACTGCCTGGTGGAGGCGACCATCGCGCCGATCATCATTGCCGCCACCGCGGTGGTCACCGCGGCGATTGGGGCCGCCCTTTCCGGCTGGTCGGTGGACGCGCGCCAGCTGGGGGTGGGCCTTATCGTCTTTGCTGTGGTCTTGCGCTTCACCGGCGGCTATACGCTGCTGGATCGGCTCACGAAAATATTTGTCGTGATCCTGTCGGTGCTGACCCTGGCGGCGGCGGTGCTGACCCTGGACCAGGTCACCTGGGATTTTACGCCCACGCCAATCTCCCTGAAGGACGTGGCGACCTTCAGTTTTTTGATTGCCCTGATCGGCTTTATGCCGTCGGCCATGGACGCGTCGGTGCTGCACTCCCTGTGGACCGTGGCCAAGGCCCGCGCCACCGGCCAGCCGCCGGCGGTGGCGGACGCCGTGCTGGACTTTCACGTGGGGTATCTTGGCACCGCCGTGCTGGCCATCTGCTTTCTGCTGATGGGAGCCGGCGTGATGCACAGCCAGCAGATTGAGCCGGCGCCTGGCGCCGCCGCGTTTGCTGGCCAGGTGATCAACCTGTACGCCAGTACGCTGGGAGGCTGGGCCGGTTTGCTGGTGGGGATCGCGGCGTTTTTTGTGATGCTTACCACCTTGCTCACGGTGGTGGACGGTTTTCCCCGGGCGCTGGCGGTGGGTGTGCAGAAGGTGCTGCTGCCGATCCGCGAGCCCGTGCTGGACCCGCCGGTGAGCGATCCGGATCCGCCGCCGCCGCTTGGCCTTCGCATCATCGTGACGGCCATCATCTGCGTGGCTGCGGCCGCGGTGCTGCTCTTTCTCATGAGCGGCTTTCAGCGGTTCATCGACTTTGTCACCATCACCGCGTTTGTGGTCGGTCCGCTGACCGCGGTGCTCAATCATCTGGTGATGCGATCGGCTCTGGTGGCGCCAGTGCATCGGCCCTCACCGCTGCTCAAGGCCTGGAGTCTGGCGAGCACCGTGATCCTCACGGCGCTGGCGCTGCTTTACCTTTATGTACGCTTTGGCTGATGTGGCCATCCGTTTTCGTCGCCTGAGCCAGAAGGATGCGGACTGGCTGCGCAGCTTCATGCAGGCCCACTATCCGCCCGCCTATGACTACCTGTGGACCGACGCGGGGCTGGATTACATCGCAAAGACCTACAGCCGCGAGGCCCTGACGCAGGAGTTTGCGGACCCGGCCGCCCGCGCTTATCAGATCCTCGTTGACGGGTGCGCGGAGGGTTTCTGTCGACTGGTGGACCAGCAGCGCTCACCGGACGCCGCCGCGGTGACGCCGGCCTGCTACCTCCAGCGCCTTTATCTGTCTTCCGCCTGCCAGGGGCGCGGGCTGGGTGAGCAGATCCTTGCACGGCTGATCGAAGACGCTCGCGCCCGGGGCTGGGCGGCCCTGTGGCTGGAAACCATGCAGGTGGGGCGGGCGCGCCATTTCTACGAGCGAGCCGGGTTTCAGATGATCGGCCGGAAGACGCTTGTGGCCGCAAAGCTGCGGCAGGGGATGGCGGCGATGGAGGTCCGCCAGCTGCTGCTGGATCCGGGCACAGGTGCCGAAAAAAGACTGAACTGAGTAACCCGGGTGCCTGACGAAGCTGGACATTTTCCTTTATATCGAATATTCATGATATATGGATAGAAAAATGTCGAGTCAGGTCAAAACGCTGGGGTTTTTCAGCGCCCTGAGTCAGCCCACCCGGCTGGATGTGACCCGGCTCCTGGTGCAGGCCGGCCAGGAGGGGATCCTGGCCGGGGAGATTGCTGCCCGCCTGAAGGTTCGGCAGAACACCATGTCGGCCAACCTGGCGGTGCTACGCCGGGCGGGCGTGGTAACCACGCGACGAGAAGGGCGCGCGATTCGCTACTTTGCGAACTTTGCAGGCATCCGCCAAGCGCTCAGCTATTTTCTGGAGGACTGCTGCGGCGGTGACCGGGGCGCCTGCGACCCGCTTCTTGCGAAGATCGGTCTGGCCCGGGAGGGGACGCTGCATGGCTGAGCCAGACCATGCCCGGCGGCTGGTGGCCGAGGCGCTGGGCACCGCGCTGCTGCTGGCCACCGTGGTTGGGTCCGGCATCATGGCCGAGCGGCTGGCCGGCGGTAATGTGGCCATTGCGCTGCTGGGGAACACGCTGGCCACCGGCGCGATCCTCGTGGTGCTGATCACGATGCTTGGGCCCATCTCCGGCGCCCATTTTAATCCCGCCGTGACCTTTGCCTTTTTGCTCCGCCGCGAGACCTCGTTTGGCATGGCCGGTGCCTATGGGGTGGTGCAGGTGGCCGGGGGCATTGCCGGTGTCTGGCTGGCCCATCTGATGTTTGAGGAACCACTCTGGCAGCTGTCCAGCAACGTGCGGGCCGGTCCAGCCCAGGGGCTGGCCGAGGCGGTTGCAACCTTTGGCCTGGTGCTGACGATCCTGGCGACGCTCAGGGCGCGGGCAGCGCTGGTCCCCATGGCGGTGGGTCTATACATCACCGCTGCCTACTGGTTTACCGCCTCCACCAGCTTTGCCAATCCGGCCGTCACCGTGGCCCGGGCCCTCACGGACACCTTCTCAGGCATTCGGCCGCTGGACGCACCCTGGTTTATTGCCGCTCAGTTTGCCGGGGCGCTCGCCGCGACGTTCCTGTGCCGCTGGTTGCTGGCAGAATCATCCCCCCGCGCCGCCGCGTAAAGCCTTTCGAGTAATGGGGTCAGAGTAAAGGGACAGAGTAAGGCTTTACTCTGACCCCATCCCTTATCCCTTCTGCTAAGACCAGCCCGGCCGGGTTGCAGCCAAACCTGGTGAGGAGAATCGGTTTATCGGCCGTTTCTCAAGTTGTCGGAAATAAATTCCGCTGCAGCCAGGTTACTCCACTCCCGTTTCCGCGCTCCATCCGTACCCCCTGTGGCGGAATCGGGAGTGGCTTTTTGGCTGGCGGCGGTTTGCTTAAAGCGCTGCGGAAGCGTTCTGGTCCAGTTCCACCAGGGTGCCATTGAGGAGCTCCAGGTCTTCCGGCGCCTTCAGCAGCGGTTGGGCGGCGGCCAGCAGTTCCCGAGCGCGGGCGCGGTGGCCCTGGGCGGACAGGCAGCGGCCCAGATGCAGCTGCGCCTGCGCGGTTCGTTCCGACTGTTCACCGCGTTTTTGGAGGCGCAGGTTGAGCGAGCTTTCCATGCGCTCACAGGCCTCGTCCACCTGTCCTGCCTCGAGCAGCACTTTGGCGAGTTCAAGGTTGGCGCCGGCCGTGTGCAGATGGTCCCGGGGCAGCGTGGCGGCCAGCAGCCGTACCGCTTCCCGCCAATGGTGTTCCGCCGCCGGGAGCTGCTTCAGGTCTCGCGTGACCCGGCCGAGATAGCCCCGGGTCCAGGCCATTTTCGGGTGGTCGCCGTCGTAGATCTTGAGCTCCCGCGCCAGCACGGCTTCCAGCAGCCGTTTGGCCTCCGGCTGGTTGTTCAGCCCAATCTCCAGCACTGCCAGGTTGCGCAGCGTGGTGAGCGTCCGCGGATGCCGGTCGCCGAGCTCGGCGGTGAGGACCGCGGCGGCCTGCCGGTAAAGCTCGCCAGCCTCCTCCCGGCGCGCCTGCCGGTGCAGCACCACGCCGTAGTCGGCGCGGGAAATTGCCAGCGGTACCGCGGTGTCCGGCAGGTGCCGCTCGCGCAGCGTCAGCGCTTGTGCATGGAATTCGCCGGAGCGATCGTCGTCGCTCAGCTCGCCGAAGGTCACCCCAAGATCGGCGTAGAGCGACGCCAGGGCCAGCGGATCAGCGTCGCTCTCGCTCTTCAGCAGTTTGAGAGCGCCCTCGAATTCAGCCAGGGCTTTGTCAAAGTCGCCGCTACCGCGCAGCGCCACGCCGAGCGCCTGGCGGGTTTGCGCCTGCCACGAATGGGAGCGTTCGGTGTGCTCGCTAAGCGCAAGGGCCCGGGTCAGGTGATCCTTCGCCGCGGTGTACTCCCCCAGGCTGATGTAGATGCGGCCAAGAGACTTCAGCATGTCCGCCTTCAGGCTGGGCTGGTCGTCGAGGCGGGCGCTCAGTTGCCGGCTGCCCTGGTCGAGCATCTGGCGGATGGACCGCTCCTCCCCCTGATGCACCTCCGGCGACGCGTTGGCGAACAGGTCCTGCATGAAGGTGGCCAGCTCCCGGGACCGCGCGGACTCGGCCCGGGCCAGGTCCCGCTCCAGGGCAATCTGCCGGTTCTGGACGGTGACGGTAAAGGCGTAGGCGGTCAGGAGCGCAGCAAACGCGGCCGCCGCCGTCACCGGGATCCGGTTGCGGGACACAAACTTCCGCGGCCGGTAGAGCCGACTGCCGGACCGGGCCGTCACCGGCAGCCCGCTGGCGTAGTTGGCCAGGTCTCGTGCCAGGTCGCTGACGCTGGCGTAGCGGTCAGCCGGTTGTTTCTCAAGCGCCTTGAGCACCATCGCGTCCAGGTCGCCCACGCAGCGGCGCCAGTCCACCTCAGCCACCAGTCCGGCGCGCCGCGCCGTGCGGCTGGGCAGCGGCGGCGCCTGCTCCACCACCGCGCGCTGGTACTTCAGCGCCGAGCCGTCTTCGCGGAGGAAAGGCCGCCGGCCGGTGAGCAGTTCGAACATGAGCAGGCCGAGCTGATAGATGTCCGAGGCGCGGGTGATCTCGCCGCCCTCGATCTGCTCCGGGCTGGCGTACTCCGGCGTGAGCACGCGGCTTTCCGTGACGGTGCTGGCTTCCGCCGGCGTATCCACCAGCTTGGCGATGCCAAAATCCATCAGCCGCACCGCGCCGGCCGAATCCACCAGCACGTTCGACGGTTTGATATCCCGATGCACGATGCCGCGCCGGTGGGCGGCGGCGACGGCGCCCATCACGTCGCGCAGCAGCTTGAGTCGCACCCCCAGGTCCAGCGCGTGGTCCCGGCAGTGTTGATCGATGGGCAGACCGTCCACAAAAGCCATCGCCAGCCACGGCCGGCCGTCCTCGGTGACCCCCCCGTCCAGCAGGCGCGCGATATGAGGGTCGTCCAGGCGGGCCAGAATCTGTCGCTCGCGTTCGAAGCGGGCCAGCAGGTCCGGCCGGATCAGGCCGGGCCACATGATCTTGACCGCCACGTCCTGATCGTAGGCGCCGTCCACGCGGCGCGCCCGGTAAACCTGGGCCATACCGCCGGCCCCAATTTCTTCGCATAAGGCAAAGGGGCCGATACGCCGCCCGAGCTGCTGGTCTGCCGCGGTCAGCGCGGTCAGCATGTCCGCGCCAATGGCGGCGCCCCGGCGCAGCCAGGCGGGCGAGGAATGGGCCGCCGCCAGCAGCCGCTTCAGGTGGCGGCGCACCGCCTCATCATCCACCTGGCTGATAAACGCCGACTGCTCCTGCGGCGGCAGGGAAAGGGCCTCGGTGAGCAGTGAATCAAGGGCCTTCCAGGACGCTGGTGATGACCCTGGTGATGAGCCTTTCGAAACCATCAGGGTCCCGCCTCAAGCGCGTCCGACAGCCAGGCTTTGGCCCGCAGCCAGTCGCGCTGCACCGTGCGCAGTGACACGCCGAGGGTCTCGGCCGTCTCCCCGAGGGAATAGCCGGCAAACACCTGACACTCGAGGATCTGGACCAGCCGGGGATCCTGCTGCGCCATGGTCTGAAGGGCCCGATCAACCCGCAGCCAGAATTCGGCCTGGTCCGGTGCGCTGATCTGGTCGTCGTTCAGGGGCAGCGGCCGCACGCCGTCGTTGCGTTTGGCGGCAAAGCGCGCTCGCAGGTGGTCCACCAGCAGCTGGCGCATGGCGCGGGCCGCCACGGCAAAAAAATGGCCCCGGCTGGAAACGGCCAGTCGATCCTGCGCCGCCATCTTGCAGTAGACCTCGTTGACGAGGCCCGTGGTGTTCAGCGCCGTCAGGTCGGACCCGGAAAGCTGCCGCCGGGCAATGCGCTTAAGCTCCTGGTAGACCAGCGGCATCAGGTCTTCCAGCGCCGCTGCGTCCCCTTCCTGATAGCGAACCAGCAGCCCGGTAATATCAGCGTCCCGGCTCATCACTCAATGTTAGCAGCCGCTGCCGCTGGCGGCCGGACCGGATCGACGGTCAGCTCACCCGGACGAGTTCTGTGGACCGGCGGCTGCCCGGCAGCGTCTCCGGTGCTGACCGTCGGCTGACCTCATGGCCCAGCTCGAACAGGATGCAGTCCAGCGCCCGGCGGATGCGCGGCACAATGCCCACCTCCAGCGTGGTGGCGACGTAACAGGCCAGGTCGTCCTCCAGCAGCTCGGGCCGCAGGTCCGCCATCTCCAGCGCGCTGAGGCTGACCTCCAGCTGCGGGCAACGGCCACCGCCGACCCAGCGCGTGTCGAGCAGCAGCAGCAGCTCAAGGCAAAATCCCTGAACCAGGCAGTAGCTGCCGGCCTGCGCCGCCCCGGACCGCGGGCAGATCACTCCGCCAGCGAGGGTCATCGGCATGGTGGCTGCGCCGCCCGACGGGGAAATCCTTAGATCCTCAAGGCGCCAGTCGGTAACCTGAAAGCAGAACTCCACCCCAAACTGACCGTCCGTGGCCAGCAGCGGCAGGGCCTCCTCCAATCCCAAAGCCGCCTGCGCGCTGGTCACTTCCACGGCCCGGCCCGGAATCTCCCGACAAAGCAGGCCAGGATCCCGGGTAAATGCGAGCGTGGCCCGGTGAAACAATGCCGATTGCTCCCGCAGGAGCGCTTGAGCCGCGCCCTCCAGCATCGATCGCGAGTGTGCCCCGAGCGGCTGTGTGGCGGGTTGAGCGGGTTGAGATTTGCACTGCATGGCTGCCTCCATCCATGAATAAAGCGGTTGAACATCCGGCTGGCCGTAGGGACCAGCAGCGACCCGACATACCCCTTTTGCCGCCCGCGTAAGATCAAGACGCGGAACCGGTCGGGTTTCCCTCACCTGTGCTTGAAACCGGCGCCGCTAAGCCGCCGCCGCGCCGCCTGCCGCGCCGGAATCTGCTACATTTTTGTCCCGCCGTCGCAGAGGGTGCGATCTGATGAGATACCTGCCGCTAGTATTCGCCGTGCTGCTGGGGTGCCTGAGCCCCGGAGCTGGAGCCCAGTCACCTCGCACCGAGCACACCTTCGGCCTGGATGATCCCGCCCAGCGGCCGGCCGCCACGCTGGCGGACGCGGCACTGCTGATTGGTGCCTGGAAAGGGGAGGCTTTTGGTCAGTCCTTTGAAGCGGTGTGGAATCCCCCTTCCGGCGGCTCCATGGTGGGCTTTTTTAAGCTGCTCGACGGCGACAAGGTCGTGTTCTACGAGATTTTGCTGCTGGTGGAAGAGGAAGGCAGCCTGGGTATGAAGGTCAAACACTTTCACCCGGATTTTACGGCCTGGGAAGAAAAATCCGACTACGTTCACTTTAAGTTCGTCCGCGCCGAGCCGGACGCGGTGCATTTCTCCGGCCTAAGCTTCTACCGCCGCGACGCGGATCACCTGGATGGCTATATCGTGATGCGTAGCAAAGACACTATCCGTGAGGAAAAGCTCACCTATCGCCGGGTTTCCCTCGGCAGCACCCATAAGGAATAACCATGATTTTGAACTCCGTTCTCCTGACGGCAGCCCTGGCTGCCGGCGACGGCTCCTTCGCGGAGCGGCTTAACGCCGCGCTCGCGGCGGATATTCGCACCGAGGCTGATACCGCCCGCGACGCCAATCGCCAGCCGCTGGCAACGCTTGAGTTTTTTGGCGTGAGCAGCGATCAGAAGGTGCTGGAACTGGTGCCAGGTCGGGGCTGGTACACCAAGGTGCTGGCGCCGGCCATCGACGATTTCCATATCTCCATTGGTGGCACCTGGGTGATCGATAACCTGATCTCGGAAAAAGGTTATGACCACATCAACGTGATTGAGCCGCAGGGTATGGAAATGGCCCGCAGCGCCGAATTCAATCTTCGCACCATCAACGGGCCGTTTTCTTTTGGCGAAACCGGCTTTGACGTGATACTGACCTTTCGCAATCTGCACAACTTCGACGAAGCGGGCCGCCGGCATCTGAACGCGGCGGTGTTCGACGCCCTGGCCCCCGGCGGCGTGTACGGCGTGGTTGACCATACCCGGCGCCACATGGAGCCGATCACCTCTGAGAACCGACGGCGCGCCGATCCCGTGGAGATGATCAAAGAGATTCAGGATGCGGGATTGGTGCTGGAAGACTATACGGCCCTGCACTACAAGCCCGGCGACGAGCTGACGCTTGAGGTGGGCAACGACGCGGTGACCGGCCGCACGGACCGCTTCACCTTTAAGTTCCGCAAACCGGCGAACTGACTCTCAAGAAGTGTCAGGCACGGGCGCGGCGCATCTTGCGCTGGGCCGGCAGCCGGTAAAAGCGGCGCGCATCCGCCTGCCAACACGGATGGCGGATGTTGTCGCCGTAGCGACTGATCCACTGCTGACAGAGGCTGGCAGCCATGCGGTTGGCCGCGGCGTAGCGATCGCGCTCCTGCGCTGACAGATGCTCGCGGTAGCGAACCTTTTCAAACAGCAGCTGGTGCAGCTCGCTCAGTGACATCTCCGGACTTCCTGCGGAAGCAAAAAACTTGTCCACCTCGGCCTGCAGCTCCAGTTCCAGCTGGGAGGTGGATCGGTCGTGGCGGGCGCAGTAGCTGATGTAGGTAAAGTGGCTGACGCCTTCGGCCACCGTCAGATAGCTGTTTAGCGACAGTGGCGACTTGAACAAGCCGGCATCGAGATACAGGGAAAGATTGAGCGCGTCTTCCTCCTGCAGCAGCAGCAACTGCTCCGGACTTTGCGATGGACGCGCGCCCAGCGCCCGGGCGAGGTTGGGCTCGCTGATCAGAAAATCCGAAACCGGCTGCCCCGGCGGCAGATCATACTGGCGGGTAAAGAGCTGCTGTAGCCGGTCCGGCAGACCGTCCGGGTTGGCCATCTGAAGGGGTGCCATGGACCGTCAGTGCGCCTGCCGGCCACCCTCCAGGCTGACGCCCAGCGCCGTCAGCTGCTGCTGCGCCTGGCGGTTTCCTGTGTCCTGCCAGAGTTCGTAAAGCTTGAGAATGTCGCTGGCGTCGAACTGGGCGCGGTTGCCGTGAATGAGCTCCGACAGCATGTTCACAAACGGCACAAACTGGCGCGAGAGCTCCTCAAACACTCCCAGGTCGGTAGATGCATTGTCCGCGAGATAGCCGTAGGCGCCGCCGCCCATGGTAACCAGGTAGTCGCGGCCGAGGGCTCGGCGGGCATAGGACTCGTGAAACAGGCCGGCGACAAAAAGCGCCACATCGCCGAGGCGCTGGAGCAGTCGATGGCGTTCGGGTTCGCTGCGGGCATTGGCCGCGTCAAGATAAAGCACGGCGAGGGGTTTGAGACCGCTGCGTCCGCTGCCGGCGTCAAAAAACGCTTCGCTGCGGGCAAAGCGGGTGAGGAGGTTGGTCAGGTACCACAGGGTTGCTTCCTGGGGCTGACTTCCATGTTTGCTCGCTGCAGCACCGAGAGCACGATGAAAATAGCCGGGCAGCGAACGTTCCGCGGTGGGTCCTTGCATAAAGCGCGGTCTCCTTTTTTGGATGGGTTTCTGGGTCTTGCTACACCTGGTTCGTGAATTAATTGACTTGTTCAGTATAACGCGAGATTGGCGCAGGCGGGGTTGGGCAATGAGAACGAACGTTACGGGGGACCGGTTTGGGCCGGGTGTGGTTTGGGGAGGATCGAGGGTCAGGCCTCAAGTGGGTCTGGCTCAGGATAAGGGTCAGCACCGGGTCTCCTGCATCCGGTTTTCCCTCAGGGTTTGAACACTTCGTTTAGGTAGGCGGCGAGGCGGACGCCGGCCTGGACCAGGCGGCGGCGGACCGTCTCGATGTGCTGGTAGCTGTACTCCCAGCGGACTTCTCTGTCTTCCGGGTAAATGGTGTCGCGGATCTGCGTGGACTCGGCAATCCAGGTCAGCGGATCAGGATCCCACCAGGCGATCACGTCGTCCTCCGACAGGTGCGCGTTAAGCCGCTCCACCCACTCGGTATGGGACAGCAGCTCCTTTTCAATCAGCCCCACATCCCACACCGAGTGAAGGTTGGTGACGTCACCGTGAAACGACAAAACGAACTGATTGCCGCCCCGGTCCCGGCCGTTGCCGGCGTGCAGCGGCTGATGCAGGTCGCCGATGATGTGGACAAGAAAGCGCAGGGCGAGCTGCTGATCGCGCAGCGGCGTGTCCGGGTTCTTCAGGTCGGCGGTGAAACGTTCGAGGGCCGTCACTGCGTCACCCTGAGGTGGCGCGCCGACGTCAGCGTAGGTTTTGCCCGGCGGCACCGTGACGTAGTGCCAGGGGGACGAGGTCTTCTGCCAGAACTGATTGGGGTTGGACCGCATGAAATCAGCCCAGGTGGATGCCTCGGCTAGGCTTTCGGCACCCAGAATCTGCGTCAACCGCGCTCGGGCGTAGCCGCTCAGGTGCTGCTCGGCAATGACCCCGGTGACCCGATGGCCGATGATGCCCCAGCCCAGTGCGCTATGGCTGATCAGCAGACCCGTCAGCAGGACAACCGCGAAGGTGGCCCGCTTATTCAACGCGCCACCAGATCTTGATCACGATGGAAATGGCGATCAGCGCGGCAAAAAAAGTCAGCAGCCAGCCGCGCACCCAGCCGGGACCGGCGGGGATGAACTCCTGGGCGGGCAGGTCCACATCCAGCGCCTCCAGCGGTGCGTCGTCCTCAAGGTAACCGGCGGGGTTGGCAAACAGCGCGTTCCACCAGAGCTTCTTATGGATGACCCCGGAGCCGGGGGGCAACGGCAGCGTGGCTACCGGCTGGTTGTCAGCCTCCAGCACCAGGGTGCCGCCGGGGCCGGGCCAGATGACCTGATCTCCTTCGGCACCGGTTGCCGCCGGGCGGGTGAACGCCTGACTCCGCCACTGCCACTGCGCCGTGCCGGCACCGTGGAGCATCACCGCCACCTCGGTGCCCGGGGCGGGATCAACGTAAGCATAGCGCTGCGCGACCGGGCTGATGATCATCAGCACCTGCACGCCGGCGACCAGCGCGCCAAAAAACGTCAGGCCCAGATGGCGGAGCGAGCTGCTCAGGCTGTTGCGGATGATGGGCCACATCTCGTCGGCATCGCCGTCAAACGTCATCATGGCCCGGCGGTGGCGGCGGACTTCTTCCTTAAGCGTTTTGAGGCGCTCCTGGGGCGACGCAAGGCGGTAGAGCCACATGCCGGCAAACGCGGCGATGGCGGCCCACAGCAGCAGACGCAGCAGCGACGGCAGAAACTGAAGCGCATCGTCGGCGGCAAATACCACCGGCCGGAGCAGGTCAAAAAGGCCCATGCCGTCTGCGTCGTTAAACGGTCGCGGGCGCCGCGCTCAGGTCAGGGCGCCGGGCTGGAGGGCGGATTGTCGCCGGCGGAGTCGCTGGCGGAGGGATCCGCCGCTGCGCTGGCGTCGCCGGTGGCCGCTTTGCGCCGCTTCATCATGCGCCGGATTGGCCAGAGCAGGATCGCGCCGAGCGCTACCAAAATGGTGATGATGATGCCGCCGATAGAACCGAGGAAGCTGATCCCGGCGCCGGGCCCGATGTACGCGGCCGCCGGGCCGCAGCTCAGCAGCGCGATGAGCGCCGCCAGCAGAATTCTTAAATGAGTCAAAACGATGCACTCGTGTGAAGGCGGGCGGATTTTATCACGGCTGGCCCCCGGCGATCTGCCCGGGCCGTTTGCCGCTCAGAGCGGCCCATAGCCAAACTTGGCCGCCACCGGAGCCGTTTCCTCCTCCAGCGCGTCGCGCTCGGCAAAGGTGAACTCCGGCTCGTAGTACGTTGGGGCCGAGAGTTTCTCGGCGTAGCGGTTGCGCACGTCGGCGATGTCCTCCAGCAGCGCGTGAGCGGCGATTTGATCGATGCTGCTTTCCGGGCGCTCGCAGAGTTCTTCGTACTGCAAACAATAAAGGTGTGGCCGCAGCTGCGGATCCGCGATGGCCTCCGCCAGCACCGTGTAGGCCTGGGCCCAGAGCCGGGCCCAGGCCCGCACGTTCTCGCCCGCGGCCCACAGGGACTCCACCTCCCGCGCGCCGTCTTCCCCGGCAAAGCCGGTGGCCCGGCGCAGGGGGCCAAACTCAAAGTGGCCGCTGGCGGCAAGCTGGCGGCCGGTGCGGTCATCCGCCTCCTGGGCTTTGAGAAACAGCGCATGCTGCTTCATCAATGAAGCCACGTGCCAGCGCGGGTGGCGGATCATGATGATGAATCGGGGGTTGTCGACGTGTTCCGTCAGCCAGCGCAGCCGCAGCAGGTTGTAGTTGCCTTTTGCCAGGTAGCGACGGACGCCGCGGACCGCCAGCAGCTTTTTGACATGATCGCGGTATAAACGGTCGAAACCCGCCGGCGCGGCGGCGGCCGCCAGCGGTGTGGCGGTGCGCTCATGGTGCAGCGGCCGGTCAAACGCCATCCACAGCACCTCCTCAAACGCCTCCGGACTGTTTACCGAGACCCGGATGCGATCCTGGTGAGCGCGCTCCACCGTCACCGGCGTTCCCACCTGGGACCGCTGGGCGAGCCAGTTGCGCCAGTACGGCGTAAAGATGAACGGAAAGTCGGCGTACTGATGGCTGGTCACGCCGGCCACCTGGGCCAGCATCTCTGTGACGATGGTGGTGCCGGCCCGGGCGAGGCCGGTGACGTAGATCGGGGCCTCAAGCTCGATCGCCGCAAGCTCGTCCCCAAGCACCGCCGTTTCCAGCCGCGCCAGGGCGAGCCACAGGCGCCGCGTGGCCATGACGCTGCGGGTTTTAAGATAAAGCGAGGTGGGAACGCTGGAGCTCATCTGCGACGACCGGCCTTGTGGCCCTCAAGCGACGCCGTGCCAGCTGGGGGAGATTGCCGTTGCGGTGGTTTTCTCGGTCAGCGCAATTTCCAGGTGCAGATTGGGCCGCAGCGCCGGTACCCAGTGCTCGATGGCGCGCACCGCCCGGGCCGCTGGCCGCTTCGGGCGGCGCTCCGGAAAATAGTTACGCATGTATTTTGCTTTCACCGTTACCCAGTCCGGGGACAGAAGGCAGAACATCATGATGATCTCGCGCCGGGAAAATTCTTTCCAGTGATGTCCATAGGTCGGCAGGGTCAGGATCTCGTGCACCGGAATGCCGCCCCCGAGGCCGCGGGCAAAGCGGGAGAAGCCCCAGGCCCGACCGCGCAGGGCGTAGTAGTTGGGCGTCGTCACCACCACCCGGCCCTCGGGGCTGAGCACGCGATGCACCTCGGCCCAGAAGTCGACGGGATTGAAGGTCAGGTGTTCGAGGATCTCGGCAAACAGCACCACGTCGACGCTGCTGTCGGCAATTCCCGCCAGCGCATCCGTCGCCGACAGGTCCGGCACCGGATGCAGCGTGATGTGCTCCCGCTCGGCGAGGCTCACGATGCTTGAGTGTTCGAAGTTCTCCGGCAAGTCCACCGCGGTGACCTCAAACCCCGCCAGTTTCCACAGCAGCGCCTGGTGCAGCCAATGGGCCCCCACGTCCAGCAGCCGGCAGCCGGCGGAAGCGGGTCGGGACTCCAGGAATTCGCTCAGGGTGGCCGCATAGCGCCCGTAGTGAATGTGCAGATATTGCTCATCTGTGATGCCGTGCTTTGCGAACATGGCTTCCAGTTCAGGAAGCGGGGTCGGCGGCGCAACGCTCATGGCCGGCAGCGTCAACCAGACGCCGGTTGGGGGGCATCTTTCCGCCAGCGGCTCAGCCAACGCTTGATGTTCATCATATCCGGCTAGTCCCCAGAAAGTCGTCGACCCGGTGGGGTCGCTGTTAGACCGACATTATGCCCTCGATCACTTGATCGGGCATGAACCGGCTGCCGGCAGTCAGACCTTGCCGGAAACGATCGCCTGAACCCGGTCGCGCTGCCGGACAATCTGATCCAGCTGGGGGTGGTTGGGATAGCGCTGCACCAGCTGGCGAAAGATCTTTAGCGCTTCTTCATCGCGACCCAGCCGGTCGGTCAGAATGCGCCCGGCCAGAAAGGCGTGGCCGATGACGTCCTTGTGCCCGGGGTGGTCTCGCACAAACGCCTGGGCCAGCTGAAGCGCGCGCCGCGAGTCGCCGCTTTTTTCCACCGCCTTGGTCAGCTGCAGGCTGTACTCCGGTGCCGGCATCGCCAGCGTTGGATCATCCACCCGGGCCGCGTCGAATTCCGCGAGCGCCTCGCTGTATTGCTCGTCGGCCAGGTACATTTCCACCCGCCGGGTGCGCACGGCGGTTTTGCCCGCCACGTCACCCTGGGCTTTGCTGAGCGTCAGCAGCGCGTCCGCTGCGGCCGACCGGGGGCCCTCCGAATTCATAGCCTCGAAGAGAAAACGGCGGGCGCCGGCGACATCGCCGTCGTCGAGCATGGCCTGCGCGGCGCTCAGCGTTGGATCCGGCGCCGCCGGCGTCTGCTCGAGCACCACAATCTCGTCCAGCGCCGTTTCAAACTCGTGGTGGTACTGGTAGACCACATAGCCCAGCAGAAAGAACACCGCCACGATCATGCAGCGCAGCAGCCACTCGTTGGCCAGAACGCCAAAAAACGGAATCAGGCTCAGTACAAAGCTGATCGCAAAGGTGGGCAGCACAATCAGCGCCAGCACCCCCAGCAGCCGCCCGTAGTCGCCACCCATGTGCGCGATAGCGGTGCGCCAGGTGAGCGGATTGAGCGCGGCTGTCAGGCTCTGATCCATAGCTAGGGAGATGGTGGCAATCGGCAGGACAGACAGCATCGCCAGCGCGGTGGGAACAGAGGCGAGGTACCCGAAGTTCACGTGCATGATGCCGGCCGGCAGGCCGAGTATGAACCACAGGGCCAGCTGCTTAAAAGCGGTGGTGCTGGCGATCTGATCAAAGTAGCCGCGCCGCGGCTCCATATGCCCCAGCGCCGTGTGCACCAGCACCCCGTGGGCGTAGTTGTAGGTGGCGATCCACACAAAGAAGGAGAGGATAAAGAACCCGCTGGCCAGGGCGCCGAGGATGGCCAGCACGCCGATCGCCAGCTGGTTTTCCACCTTCAGCGGATATCTGAGGATCGTCGGCAGCTGTTCCCAGAAGGGGGTCGTGCTGCTCATGGGGAAAAAAGGCGTTGCATGGCGCTGATTGTCGGCGGCGGTCTGCGGGGGTGCAAGTATCCGTGTCTCACTTTTGGCCGCCGCTCAAGCGCCGCTTCCACGCGCTGTTCACAACCACGACCGTTGCCACCAAACCCCGACCACTCAACACAAATCAATTGGTTTTTAAGGGCCTTGGCGAATACTCGGATCGACCGTTTCGTCGGTGGGATCTTGCCGCCGGGGAAAGTGCCCTAGTCCACTTCGAGGCGGGAATTGACACCGATAACCTGCGATTTGGCACGATCAGCGGAGGCACTTGCACCCGCAACTGGGCGGCGACGGGTTTCGCCGCGGACTAGGGGAAGCGCCAGGTCCGTGCCCGACTGGCAAGCCGTTTCGCCACCTTAGCGGAGACCTGATGGCGCTGGTTTTGTTCCGATAATAAAACTCTGCCCCACGCCCAGATATCCCAGCTGCGGACTCCAGATAGGCATCAGTCGAACCTGCTCAAACCCGGCCTGTCTCATGGTCTGCATCAGGTCCCAGCCAAAATTGTAAAAGCACAGTACGCCCTCCCCGTTCAGCGGGTCACCGTGGTATTCCGGCTCCAGGAGGTGCGTTACTTCGCCCTCGGCGTTCACCGTGGCTCGCGTGACGGTGCTTTCGGAGGTGATGGAAAACGGCACGGACAAAACCAGCTGTCCGCCGGGTCTCAGCGTTCGAAGAAACTCACCGATGGCGGCGGCGTAATCCGGGATGTGTTCGAGCACGTCAAAGGTCATCACCACGCCGAGGCTGTTGTCGTCGAAGGACAGTCGCGTCACGTCCTGGTGCATGACGTTGGCGCCCCGGAAAAAGCGATAAGCACCCGGTGTGGCATCCGGACCAAAATACTCGCTGCCCAGCAGGTCTATCCCGGCGTCGGAGAGCCAATCAAACAGGGGGCTTCGCCGTTCCGTGATATAGCTGATGGAGCCGGCCGGAGCGGACGCGATGGCGGCGCCTGCCAGGTAGGCCGACACGCGCCAACGATTGATCAGATGGCAGGTGTTGCAAGCCAGCGATTCCCTCCAGTTGGGCGTTTCATTTTCGAGGAGTTTGAACGAAAACGTGGTGGGCGCGGTACATGCCTCGCAGTAGCCGGGTATTTTCAGCAGGCCCAGAGGCCAGCCCTCGAGGATATCGATCAGACGCTCTTCGTACTGGTGCTGCCGGGCGAAACGCTCAAACGGGAAATCGTCAAAGCTGGCGTAGGTATCGCCTCGAAAGGAAAGCCCGGCGGACGGTTTCGGCAGGCTCGCGGTCGTGAAATCCCGCGGCCAGTTAGTCCGGACATAGCGAAGCGAGGTCCGGATCAGCTTCATCACGACAGCGGAGCGCTTGAGGAGTTCGGGTCAGCCGCCAAGAGGAAGCCCCAGAATCCACTGGCCCACATCGCGAATAGATCGGGGCGGAGCGTCGTCGGGTTCGCTCAGGAACACCACCCCGGGAACCAGTTCTGGATCGATGCAGTGATCACCGCTCCACTTGCTGTTGTTGGGGCTTAGCAGCGTGCCCGGCACGCCGCCGAGGGTGGTTTGCCATGAAGCACGATACCCCGCGTGATAGCCGACCACGATATCCGGCGCATCGCCGTTGGCATTCCCAGCGTACAGCGTTGCGCCGTCAAACAGTCGCCGGATCAGCGGTTCGCCCGTGGCTGGGTCCTTAAGCGCGGAAAGGTCCCGGATCAGGTTTTTTTTCAGCGCTTGGGTCGCCCCGGGCGCAACCTCGCCAAACTGCTCCCGGCCAGATTGATTGATGAACACGCCGTTCAGACCCAGGGCGTAAGCTCGGGACTGGCTCCAGTCGACCGCAGCAAATCCCTCGGCCGACGTGGACTGACCTGGCTTGAGTTTGAGGTAGCCGAGATCGACCAGCGCCCGGTTGAGATGAACCGCCTTACGAAACGGCGCAAACCCGTGGTCACTCACGATCATCAGGCGATCTCCCGGCTTCATGCGGGCTCGCGTCTGGCCAACAATGCGGTCCGCCTCCTGGTAGATCCACGCGATCGCGTTGCGCCCGGTCTCGCTGACCTCGGCGTGCAGCGGATGCTCCGGATCAATACCGCGATAGAACATGTGGGAAACGCGATCGGTTTGCACAAAAACGGCGGTCACGATTCGGCTGTCCCGTCGATCCAGGGCGTCGTAGTACATGGCTTCGCGCTCCGCCAGCGTGGTGCGGATCATCTCCAGATAGGCGTCGTCGGAAAGGTCTCCTTCATTCAGGGACCAGGTTTCTTCCGGCATACCGATGGTGTGGTACAAGCCGATGCGTTCGGTCAGCCGCTCCGAGTATTTGCTAGGCGAAGAGATAGGCACCGCCGGATCTACCGGATCGATCTGGATCGGGGAGATGTAGAACTCCGGCTGCGGGTAGGCGCGATTCACGTGAACCCGCACCAGACCGCTGACGCTTAGCACGCCAAAGTAGCCGAACTCAATGCGGATCCAGTCGCTCCACTGCCCTTCGTTGAGCGTAAAGGCGTTGTCGTCGAAATCAAATCGGATGGCTGTCCCTTCCGGCGCAATGGTGAGGGGCACCGTCATGGACTGAGATACATCGCTAGGATTGGCCGGACCTTCAAAGGCGGTTGTGAACTGTCCGTTTCGGTCCAGTCGCAAACGCCGAAACCGGGTGTTCCCGCTGCCGCCGGCCCGGGCTGAGGTTGAATAAAGCGTATAGGTGCCCTGGGTTCCTAGTAGATCGGGCACGCCCATTCCCGCCAGCATGCGGTGAACGTCGTCCGGCGGATAAGTCACCGGCACCCGCAGGGTCGTGGTCTGATGCCCCTGCGCCTCGGCCCGGGTCCAGAAGGGTTCCCCCTGGCGCCGATTGACCAGCGCACCGCCGGTGTAAGGAACTTTGAGGCCAAACACGTTCAGCGTTTTGGGAGGCCGGGTTTCTGAAATTGCGTAGGCCGCGGAATGCGTGGTGGGATCCCGCCGCAGAAAGTCGTAGATGCCGTGCTGACCGGCCGGCAGGCCCGTGGCGAAGGCCGACCAGGCCACCGGCGACTGCGGCGGATTGCTTGTGGCCAGCGGGCCAAAATGGCCCTCGTCGCGCAGCCGGGCGAAGTTTGGGAGCAGACCCTCGTCCATCCACCGGGCCGCGAGGTTTGGGTCCATGCCGTCAAAGCCCAGCACAATCACCACGCGCTCCGGCGGTTCGCTGGCACCGCAGGCTACGAGCAGCAGCGTCGCCAGCAAAGTGGAAAGTAATTGTTTCATGGGTTGGCGGCCTGCCCGCTTTCGAAGGTTGTGAGTTTCCCGGGATCCAGCACATCGGACGGGAAGCGGCGCTCCAGCAGCGACCAGATTCGCCGAACGTAGTTTTCAAAGACGCGCGCCAGTTCCGGTCGACTGGCGGCCGCCTGGCGCAGGATTGAGCGAGCCACCTGAGGGTTGTCCCGCAGGATATGGAAAATCACTTCGCCGGCCACGTGCTCAAGCAGCATGTTGGGCGGAATCTGCCAGAACTCAAACTCCTCGTCGCGCTGGCCGGATTCAAAGTCCTCATTGATGTAGCCCAGTCCGCGCAGCTGGCGCAGCGCCTCCTGCTGCGCCTGGTCGTCCACCTCCACGATGCCCCCGGACACATTGCGTCTGTTGTAGTCAGGCACCGTCTTCACCGGACGATCCGCCACCTCCGGCGACAGCAGGTCAAACGGAATGGTGCCGGGAAGATCATCCGCCAGCGGCAGGTCCATGAGCTTAAGCAGCAGCGGCATGACATCGAGAATGGTGACGCCGGCTACCTCCTGTCCGCTCGCGAAGGCCGGGCCGAAGCCGGCGATAATGCCGTCGGGCCGGTGATTCCCGTTGAGTCGATGCGGGTTTGGCCCGTTAATCGCGTAATCGCCGGTGGCGGATCCAAAGCCATGGTCGGACACGATGAGCAGGCTGTCCTGAGGCTGCATGCGATCGAGGATTTCGCCAAGCACGTCGTCAGCGTAGCGGTAGCTCTCGGCCACAACGGGCTCCAGCAGCGCGTCCACCGCCGGGTCCGGCTTGTCGGGATAGCCGTCATCGTTGTGATACCACCACAGACTGTGGCTTGCGTAGTCGACGTTGCGGAAGTAGGTGATCAGGAGGTCAAAGCGTTCCCGGTCCATGAGAAAGCGGGTCACGCGACGTAGATACTCTGAGGCAATCAGATTGGAATCGACGCGCCGGGCCACCATGGATGTAGCTTCGCGCTGCGCAGGGTTCAAGGACGCAAGATGTGCCTGATCGGCATTGAATCGGTGGGGCCAGTCAAAAAATCGAGCAAACAGTTTGCGCCGACCGCTGACGCTGCTGCCTGAGTTGAGATCTTTCTGATGCTCGGCAAGATAGTCCGCCGGATAGACGCTGTCGCTGAGATTCTGGATGGCGCGGTCGGTGACCATGACGCCGTTGACTTCCTCGGCGGGATGCGAGGCAAAATAGCCCACTACGGCGACACTCTGGCCGGCATCACTCGCCAGGTTCCAAAGGGCCGGCTCCAGCCGCTGACCAGACTGCACCGGCACTTTGGGGCCCGGCGTGTAGGGATAGGTGAAGTCCAGGATGCCGTGCTGGCGCCCGAACAACCCGGTGACAAACGTGGTCCAGATGACCGGCGAAACCTGCGGGCCCAGCGTCATCATCGTCCCGTGGGAACCCTCCGCCAGCACCTGACCAAAGTTCGGTAGCTCACCGGCCTCCACCATCGGCTTGATCACTTCCCAGGTCGCGCCGTCAACACCCAGAAACACCAATTGGGGGCGCGAGGTTTCATGCTCGCCGGAGCAAGCCGCCAGGACGGTGGCGAGCATCAGCGTGGGCAAGGTGCAGGGGTGGCGTCGTTTCATAGAGAGTTGCTCTTAATGGCTTGCAGATTCTCGCCATGTGGGGTTGATATGGCAACCGGAGCCGGGTGGCACGGTGGGTTCACGGTGACGTCATTGGGGCACCGCCAAGCAGGTTGGAAAACCAATTGGGCCTGGCCCTTGCGTACATCTCGCCCGCCATACGGGCAAACTCATAGGACATGTGGTGCTGGTCGTAAAAAACCGGAATGCCATCCGGTGTTTGCGTGAGGCAGGATTGGGGAACCAGCTCTCCACACAGCAGCCCAATCCGGTCGAGGTAATGATCGGTCAGCGCCGAAAACCGATCCCACAGCGGCCAGAGCTCGGGGTCGAAGGGCACGGGCTGAACGTGTTCCGGCCAGGCGCAGGCGTCCGTCGTGGCAAATTCATTGGTGTAGTGGGCGCAGTTTTTGACGGTGTTGAAGTAGCCACCGATTGTGATGATGCGGACCTCCGGTTGCTGCCGGTCGAGGGCCTCAAGCAGGGCCAGCAAAGCCACTTTGTTGTTATGAAACGGATGGTTGGCGCTGTAAACCACCGCTCGCCAGGGTACGCGCTGAAACGAGGCCTGAAGGGCCGCCAACCGTTCATTGCAAGCGGCGTTGGTGGCGGATACTTCTGCGCCCCGGACAATCAGCTCCCCACAGCCGTTGGTGGTGCCGAACACCACGATGTTCTCCGAAGGCAATTCCGGCGCTGCGGTGCGCAGAAAATTGTATCCATCGGGCTCGTGAGAATTGCCCAGCACCAAAACCGGTTCCTGCGGCGGAGTGACGCATCCTTGTTCACTCATGAGATCGGCAATCTGGCAGGCGTTGCTCGAGTCGGACCAGCGTCGCTGGACTCCTAAGCGAATATCCTCAGCGCTAAGCTGGAGGTTGGGGTAGCGCCAGCGCCATCCGTCTCCCTGCCAGGCGTGGATGCCCAGTCCTGCGGCCAGCACCGCGACAATGCCGACGGGCCACAGCGGCTGGGTGTTTCGGCCCGCCGATTTGCTGGCACCACCGACGCGAACACTGCGCCGGTAAAAACGGGTCTCAACACCGTAATGCAGGATGACGGTCAGGATCAGCATCACCAGCCCCAGCACCCAGCGGGATTGAACGGACAGTTCGACCGTCGCAGCGTTTTTGTAAAGCGAAACCACGGGCCAGTGCACCAGATACAGCGAGTAGGACACCTTCCCGAGCCACCGCGCAATGCCATGGCACAGCAGCGGGTTGCGATGTTCCGATATGCCAAACAGCACGATGGCGGTTCCGACACTGGGCAAGAGAGCAACCCAGCCGGGAAACTCACTCGGATCGGCCGCGACTATCGTCGACAGGACGATGATCACAACCCCCAGCCATTGGGTTGATCGGCGCAATGGCGAGGCTGAAGGTTGTTGACGCCAGAGAGCCAAGGTGAGCGCACCGAGCAGAAACTGCCAGAAGCGCATGGGCGTCAGATAAAAAGCAGCGGGCTGGTTGGACGTTGTGACCACAATGCAAGCCGTCAGACTCACGACGAGGAACAGGAAAACCAGGACCATCTGCGCCGGGGTCCGAAATCGAGCCAGCACGATCAGGGTCGCCGGCCAGATCAGATAAAACTGTTCCTCCACGCCCAGCGACCAGGTATGCAGCAGCGGCTTCAGTTCCGATGCCGCGTCCCAGTAGCCTGCCTGGGAGAAAAAAACCAGATTGGAAACACTCGCAATAGCCGCCGCTGCGGTCTGCCCCAGGGATTTGAATTCCAGCGGCTGGACGATCCAGACGGCCGCGAGCAGCGTACCGGCGACGGTGGCGATCAGCGCTGGGTAGAGCCGCCGCACGCGGTTTGCATAAAAGCGCAGGAGCTGAAAATCGCCACGTTTGATGGCGTCAGTGATAATCCCCGTGATCAGAAATCCCGATACGACAAAAAACACGTCGACGCCGATATAGCCCCCCGCCACCAATTCGATGTCCAGGTGAAACAGCACGACGGCCAATACCGCGATGGCTCGCAGCCCGTCGATGTCCGGCAGATAACGCGTGTTGGACGACATGATCAGTCAATGGCGTGAGATTAACGGCGAGAGTATCGCCTAAAATCTGAATTCGATCTGAATGGTGCCGGGTGAATTCCCATGAGAAATTTAGGGGGATCGCAACCCGGGCGCGTCAGAAGGTCGTTGCTAGGCTCAAGGTAGCGTAAGAATGATTCGCATTATTTTGCCAGCTGTACTGCTCGGCTTCTGTACTTTTCCGGCGGCCGCGGTGAAGATCGCCGGTACGGACGATGCCCAGGTGCTCATTTTCCCTTTTTTCTCGGTGGAGGCGGACGCTTTCACGGAGTTGACCATCCGAAACCGAGGCCAGGATGGCAAAGCAGTTCGCGTGGTGATCAAGGAGGCCGTGGCGGGGCGGCCCTTCATCAGCCTGAATGTTTATCTCAAACCCGGTGACGGATGGACCGGTCGCCTGAACCCCGGTCCCGGGCGAACGGCAATGCTGACCAGCACGGATGAAAGCTGCACGTTTCCTGAGCTGGGCGCTACCGGTCTGCGTTCCCTGCGCGGTTTTCTAAACGGCGATCTGGACGCTGGTCGGGTTCCCGGCAGTCTGCTGGAGGCTGGCTTTGTGGAGGTCTACGAAATGGGCAGCATGGATGCGGCCCTCGCTGACGACTGCGGCGCTATCGTCAGCCGGTGGGAGGATGGCATCTGGAGCGGGTCCGGAGTGCAAAACGAAGACCTCGCGGCGCCCACCGGTGGACTGAGCGGGCGGGCCTTCAGCAACGGGCGCGGGATGACCTTTGCCTTCCAGCCCACCGGTCTTGCCGAGTTCCGCGACGCGCCACTGCAAACCGCCCCGGCGATTGCGGCCCGGCCGGCGTTGTCTGATGTGCGCCCGGCCCGGGCTGAGGTGCTGGTTGTTGACGACAACGCCGCCACACTGACCCTCACCGAACGCACATCGACGTTTCCCGACGAACCGATCCACGCGGTGGAAGCGGTCCTGATGACTCAGCGACTGCGAGCTGAGTATGACAGTCTGGTGGACCGAGCTCGCACGTTCGCCGGCACGATGCTGCTTTTTCCCACCCAGGCCTACGGAACCTTCGGGGCCGGCTACTATCCGGGCGCTGACCAGCGCCAGCCCCTCGGCGTCGGCGATGGGACCCTAAATGCCGGTCTGGTTGACAGCGCAGGTGCCTCCCAGGATGCGCTCGTGACACCCCCGGCGGGCCAGGCCTGCGATCGCTATTCCGGCGTGCTGAACATTGTCAGCCTGGTCGGCTTTATCGCCTTCAGCCACGTCTGTGATCTGGCCGACGCGGAGTTGTTTCTGGCGAACGATGCGTATCAGGGTGAGGTGGGTTTCACGTTCGACGGCGAACTGGTTTCCGCTGAGGGACATACCTTCGTCGGCCTGCCCGTCATCGGCCACCTGTTTCAAACCCGAATCAAAGACAGCGAGACCTTTGTGGGTGCCTACGCGCTCCCCATGGATCGCGACTAGAACGATCATGAGCGCCCTGGTGGGCCGGCCGGCGCGGACTTGACGCGCGCCGCCGGCCCGCCGATTTGCCAAGCCGCTGTCCGGGGCTCTCTCACATAAGTCCCTTTTCAGCCGCAAAATCAGCACCTCCGGATACTCTTGATCAATGATCTGGCTTGCCCGCTGGACGCCGGGTGGATATGACAACGAGCTCGAGTTCCCCATCCTGAGACTTAACCAAAAAATAAGGAAAAAAGATAAAAAGTTTCAGTATTTTTTAATCACAAGTTAACCGTCGCTTTCCTAAGCTGAAGGTCCGGTTCTGAGCAGGACCGCTATCACAGCCCAACTACTTATGGTTATGGAGGAGCAAGATGGTTAATGCGAAGTCTTTGGTTTACTTTGCAGCGCTTATCGGAGGACTGGCTTTAGGTCAGAGCAAAGCGAGCGCATGCGACCTAACGATCAGTCCAGGAACCGACATCAATGGTACGCTGGCCGGTATGGGGTCCGGCAAACTATGCCTGAATCCAGGCACGTACAACTCCACGACCCCAATTGTCGTCCGAGACAATCAAACGGTCGCTGGCGGTACGGGCAACAAGTCTGATGTGATCGTTCGAACATCATCGGACCATCGCGCGTTCATCATGGGCAACCACTCCCGCTTGCAACACGTGACGGTGACCTCGAGTTTTTCGTCCCCAGCAAATTGGCCCAGATATCTCATCTCCGCGGAAAGCAAAACGAACATCACGATTTGGAATACTGATCTTTCACGGGGCGGGATCATCGTCGGGTTGTTTGAATCAAGCGCCGTGGACCTGGCTTCAAATTCGATCAGCCAAATCGGGGACCCGAATGATGATGTTCCAGCTCCCTCAATCTGGATTCGTGGTGGATCCAACATCAAGGTGCATTACGGAACCGTAACCGGTTGGGGGCCGGGAAACGTCATTCCCTCAGGACCGTTTGCTGGCTCTTTGGACGGCGACGGCACGATTCAGTGTACCCGCGGGGTACTCACCGGCGGCGGCTCCGGGCCTCTGGCGACTAACATAGAGATTATCGGCACCAATATGCGTGATATCGGTACTGGCGCTTTTTACCTGAACGGGTGTGATGACGCAATTGTTAGGAATCTGTACATCTGGGACTCGACCGGGTGGGCGATTGATGCACCGTGTTCTCCCGGCCTTGAAGTAAAAAATGTGACCATCAAAAGGTCCGGTCGTGGCAGCATCTACTTCAGCGAAGCTCAAAGCGGCCCCGGCACGTTTGAAAGCAACAGTTTTTTCCAGGGAAATTTGAGCGGTGTCGCAGATTGCGCTGGAATCAATGTACACAACACGCCATCGAACATAATTCAGTTTGGCAATACCATCGACTCGGGAACCCTGGTCTGTGCGAGGACAGTCGCCCCGCCTGGGACCTGCAATTGACAAACTGCTTGAAGATTTGTTGACACCGGGTAGTTTGGAGTCATCGACGCATCACCGCAGGGGCCGGGGCGGTCTCGACAGAGGCAAGCTCCGGCCCCCGTATTGAAAACCAAATGACTGGCAGGTCAGGAAAAAACCTGATCAACCTCCCTCCCGTTACAGGATGTAGTTCGCGTCCATCCAGACTTCGCCCTTACCATCCTTGTCCTCGGCTCGATCTAGAACCGACATTGGGCACCATGACCTCCAGGCGGGCGGTTGACACGCGCCGCCGCCCCGCTGATTCTTGATCTGCGGCTGGATCGCCGATGCTGGGCCGCAGAGCTCATGAATCTCGAGGGAACGCCTTATGACACTCCGCCAACACTCGCTTGCGGCTGCGTTACTCGCCCTGGCCAGCCTGCCGGCCTTCGCTCAGGACGCGCTGAGCAACGGCCAGCTGCGGGAGCGCCCGGACGGTTCTTTTCAGGCCTGGCACCAGGCCAGTGAAACCTGGGTCACCCCGTTTGAGTTCTGGGATCGCTTTGCCGCCAGCCGCGGTGGCCTCACCTGGGGCTGGGGAGCCGAATACCCGCCCTATGCCCAGGTGAAGGAGCTGGACCTGTTCCTGGTGGAACTCCCGAGCGGACCCTGCCTGATGGAGTTTTTTCACACCCGCTGGCGCCGGGCCAACGACGTGCGCCGCTGGGATACCCGCTTTAATAAGCTTGGCGGCTGCGCCAACGTTTTCGACTGAGGCGCTTAGGTTTTGGCGGACACTCCCCAGCTCGAGCTCACGGGCTCTCGCCAGTTCACGCCCTGGCTGCAGGAAACCGGCGCGTCGCTGGCGTTTTCCACCTATCAGGCAGGCAAACTCTTCTTTATCGGTGTGAACCCCGACGGTCGCCTGTCGGTTTTTGAGCGCACCTTTGCCCGCTGCATGGGGCTGGCGCTGGCCGACGATACGCTCTGGGTGAGCACCCTGTATCAGCTCTGGCGGTTTGAAAATGTGCTCGGTCCGGGCACCACCCATCAGGGCTACGACCGTCTGTATGTGCCGCAGCTTGGCTACACCACCGGCGATCTGGACGTGCACGACGTGGCGGTGCCGGCGAACGAGGAGACGCCAGTTTTTGTCAACACGCTGTTCAGCTGCGTGGCCCGGCCCGACGAGCGGTACAGCTTCCGGCCGGTCTGGAAACCTGGCTTCGTGTCCCGGCTGGCGGCGGAGGACCGCTGCCACCTGAACGGCCTGGCGCTGAAAGATGGACAGCCCGCGTTTGCCACCTGCGTCGCCGCCACCGACGTCAATGAGGGATGGCGAGAACACCGGCGTGACGGCGGCCAGGTGTTGTCTATCCCCGATGGCGAAACGGTGTGCGCCGGCCTGTCCATGCCCCACTCGCCGCGCTGGCACGACGGGCGTCTGTGGCTGCACAACTCAGGTACCGGCGAGTTTGGCTGGGTCGATTCCGCCGCGGGGCGCTTTCAACCGGTGGCGTTCTGTCCGGGCTATCTGCGCGGCCTGTGTTTTGTCGGCAACTTTGCCGTGGTCGGGCTTTCCAAACCCCGCGGCAACAAGACGTTCAGCGGCCTTGCGCTGGATCAGCAGCTGGCGGAGCGCAACGTCGGTGCCCGGTGCGCGCTGCAGGTGATCGATCTGAGCCGCGGCGACGTGGTGCACGAGCTGCGTATTGAAGGCGTTGTGGAAGAGCTTTACGACGTGATCAGCCTGCCGCAGGTGCGCCGCCCTATGGCGCTCGGCTTCAAGACCGACGAGATCCGGCGGGTGCTGTCGCTGCCGCCGGATATGGAAGTCTGATGAGCCGAGCCGGTTTGACCGTTGTGGGGCTTATTCTGTGGCGCGGCGGGCTGGTGTTCGCTGCGGCGTCGCTGGTGTATTACGGCGCCTGGCAGACGCTGAAGGTGATGCCCTGGCCAATGGCGATTAAGATAGGCGCTGGGCTGGCGGCAGCTGGGACAGGGTGCATCCTGGTGTCGCTGCTGCTGGAGCGTCGTCGGGACGCACGGGAGGAAGGGCAACTGAAGGATGAGCTGCCATGATCGACGTATTTCGCATAATGGGATTTCTGCTCATCGTGTCCGGGCTGCTGGTGATTATCACGTGGCTGATCGAGCCGCTGCGGGCCCTCTGGCCGCTGCTGCTGGCGCTCCCGGTGCCGGTGCTGATCGGGGTTGGCGTGGCCAGCCTCGGTCTGATGCTGCTGCTGGCTTCGCTGATCTGGGAGCGGGTTCGGGAACGTGACCACGACCGCGAACTGAGGGAGGACGTCTGACGTGATCATCGTGACCACCGAATTTATCGCCGGCCAGACTATTGTCGAAACCCTGGGGGTGGCCCGCGGCAGCACCATCCGCGCTAAACACGTAGGCAAAGATATTATGGCGGGCCTGCGCACGCTCGTCGGCGGCGAGCTGAAGGAGTACTCCGAGATGCTGCTGGAGTCGCGCAACGAAGCCCTGCAGCGCATGATCGCGCAGGCCGAGTCCATGGGCGCAGACGCGGTCGTTGGGCTGCGGTTTGTCACCGCCCAGGTGATGGCCGGCGCTGCCGAACTGCTGGCCTACGGCACTGCGGTCAAGCTGGAGAAGTCGTCATGAGATCGCTGCCCTTTTTCTTCGCCGGTCTGCTGCTGGCCAGTCTGCCCCTCACCGCGGCGGAGACCCTGTACCGCTGGGTCGATGCTGACGGCAATGTCTATTTTTCTGATCGGCCGCCGGAAACGCAGGAGGCGGAGCAGATAGAGGTGGACGCGGAGCTCAGCGATCGGCGCCGCATCGCCGGCCGGGAACAGCTTAAGGAGTCGGAGCGGGCCCTCAACCAGAACCGCATCGACCGCGCCCTGAGCGCACAGGAGCTGGCGGCGCTTGAGGTGGAGCGGGAAAAAGCCCGGCAGCAGCGCCAGATCCGCTGCGAGGATGCCCGGTACAACCTGGAGGTACTCAGCACCGTGGGCCCGGTGTTTTCCCGCAATGCCGCGGGGGAGCGCGTGTACGTCGAGGACGAGCAGCGGGATCAGCAAATCGCTGAGTACGAGCAAAAAGTTTCAGAATACTGCGAGTAAACCATGGCCCCACTTCATATTGTGATCCTGGCCGCCGGCCAGGGGAAACGCATGCGTTCCGATTTGCCCAAGGTGCTGCAGCCGGTGGCCGGCCGGCCCCTGCTGGCCCACGTGATCGACGTGGCGCGGGAGCTCAATCCGGAAGCCATCCACGTGGTCTACGGCCACCGCGGCGAGCAGGTGCAGGCGGCTTTTGAGAACCAGCCGGACCTGCGCTGGGCGCTGCAGGCGGAGCAGCTCGGCACCGGGCATGCGGTGCAGATGGCGCTGCCCGCCATCGATGACGAGGCCCAGGTGCTGGTGCTCCTCGGAGACGCCCCGCTGATGACCGCCGCGTCGCTGCGGGAGGTGGCGGACGAGGCCGCAGTCGGACTTGCGGTGCTGAGCGCCCGGGTCCCCGATCCCACCGGCTACGGCCGTATTGTGCGAGGCAACGACGGCGGCCTGACCGCCATCGTCGAGCACAAGGACGCGGCGCCGGAGCAGCTCCTGATCGACGAGGTGAACAGCGGCGTGATCGGTGCGCCGGCCTGGCACCTGCGAACCTGGCTGGATCAGGTGGACCGGGGCAATGCGCAGGGTGAGTTTTACCTGACCGATTGCGTGTCGATTGCGCGGGAGGCCAGCAGCCCGGTGAAAGCGGTGATGGCCGCTGACGCGGAAGAAATCCTTGGTGCCAACGACCGCTGGCAGCTTTCTCAGCTGGAACGGCTTTGGCAGCAGCGCGCGGTGCTCAAGCTGTGCAACGACGGCGCGTTGGTACTGGATCCGGCGCGGGTGGATATTCGCGGCACCGTATCGGTGGACGCCGGCGTGGTCATCGACGTGAACACCGTATTTGAAGGTGACGTGGCCCTGGCGCAGGACGTGATCATTGGCCCCCACTGCGTGGTGAAGGACTGCCAGCTGGGTCCGCGTACCCGGGTGCAGTCTCACTGCGTGCTGGAAGGTGTCACCACCGAAGGCAACTGCGATATCGGCCCCTACGCCCGGCTGCGCCCCGGAACGGAGCTGGCGGTTGAAACCAAAGTCGGCAACTTTGTGGAGACGAAAAAGGCTCGCCTTGGTAAGGGCAGCAAGGCCAGTCATCTGTCCTATCTGGGTGATGCCGCCATCGGCGAGGGCGTCAACATCGGCGCCGGGACCATCACCTGCAACTACGACGGCGCGAACAAACACCAGACGGTAATCGAAGACGGCGTTTTTATCGGCTCAGATACCCAGCTGGTGGCGCCGGTCACCGTGGGGCAGAACACCACCGTGGGTGCGGGAACTACCCTCACCAAGGACGCGCCGCCGGACACGCTGGTTATATCGCGGGTTCGTCAGACCGTGATTGAAGGCTGGGAAAAGCCGACCAAGAAGAAATAATCTCGGCCTGCTGGGTCCGCGGCACTCAGCCCGACCTACTGCTCAAAAAACTCCGCTGCGGCGGTGCGAACCACCTCGGCGGCGGCCCGCGCTGCGCGGCTGTGCTGGGAGGAGCGGCTGAAGGCCAGGCACACGTCAAACGTCATCCGGTCTGAATCGATTCGTCGCCCCTCCACAATGCCGCGGCGGATATCCCGGACCACGGACGACCGGGCCAGCAGCGCGGCGCCGGCGCCGGCGCGAACCAGGTCTTTCATCGCCGGCAGCGCATCGATCTGATACGCGGGTTCGAACGGCACCTTGGCCTCTTTGAACACCTCCGCCATCCGGTTGCGGATACCCTTTTTTTCGAACGGCGCAATCAGGCTGAGGTCCGCCATCTGTTTGATGCTGACGGGGTCCGGGCAGTCGTGGCCGTTGGGAACCACCAGGCAGAGGGACTCGCGGCCAATGCGGTGCGCCGACAGGGAGGTGTTGGACGGCGGCTCAAACAGCACCGCCAGATCCAGCCGGTCTGTCGCGAGCCATTCGGCAAGCGTTGCGCTCAGGCCCTCCGTCAGCTGTACCACAATGTCGGGGTACTGCTTTTTCATCCGCTCTAAGATGCCCGCTGCCATAACCAGCGTGGTAGACGGGGGCATGCCGATGCGCACCACCCCGGCGGGATTCTCAAACCAGCTCTGCAGATTGCGCCGCGTGTCTTCGAGCTGGGCAAGCACCGAGCGAGCGCGCTCGTACAGAAACTCACCCTGTTCGGTCAGCGTGACGCCTCGACCGGTGCGAATGAGCAGCTTGACACCCAGCTCCTCCTCCAGCAGCCGCATATGCCGGCTGAGGGCTGACTGAGCGATGGGGATGCGCTCTGCCGCCTGGGTAAAACTGCCCTGGTCGGCAACCACCAGGAAGTAACGAAGCTGGCGCAGATCCATAACCCGGGATACTACACCAGGTGATTGATTTTGGGGTGATTAGGGGACCGCGGCGGACACATTTTTGCGCCGGGAAAGGCCATTCAATTACGGGATGCGGCGCATCGCAATATTGAATAAAGCCCGACAGAGGCCGCGGTTAGACTGATTTTTCTTAAGGCACGGGAAGACGTCATGATGAACGTCGACGTGATCGTAGTCGGCGCGGGACCGGTAGGCACCGTGGCTGCCTACGTGCTGGCCCGCAAAGGCGTGCGGGTCGCAATTTGTGAAGCGGGGACCACCTGCGCGCAGGATCTGCGTGCGTCCACCTTTCACCCCCCTACGCTGGAGATGCTGCACGAACTGGGCATTGCCCAGGAAGTGATCGACTATGGTCTGGTCGCCCCCAAATATCACTTCCGGGAGCGCCAGACCGGTGAGGTGATCGAGTTTGACATGACCGAGATTTCGGACAGCACCCCGTTTCCCTATCGGGTGCAGTGCGAGCAGCACGTAATGGCCGGCATGCTGACCGATCGCCTGGAAGCCCATGAGCACGCGGAGGTCCTTTATCAGCACCGGGCGCTGGGCTTTGAGCAGGACGATGATGGCGTGGTGGCCTGGTTTGAAACCCCGCTGGAGGTTAAGAAGATCCGGGCCCGCTATCTGATTGGGGCTGACGGCGGCAACTCGCTGATCCGTAAGTGGCTGGGGGCTGAGTTTGACGGCTTTACCTACCCTGAGAAATTCCTCTGCCTGTCGACCCGTACGGAGCTTGCCGACTACATTGAGGGGCTGGCCTACGTGAACTACGTGGCCGATCCGGAGGAATGGCTTGTGCTGCTCCGGGTGCCCAGCGTCTGGCGCATTTTGCTCCCCGCGTCCGAGGAGACCGACGACAGCGAACTGCTTTCCGATGAGATGCGGGACGAGGTGTTTTCCCGGCTGATTGGTAAGGCCGCCATCGAAACGTGCCACCGTACCATCTATCGGGTTCACCAACGGGTGGTGCGCCAGTTCAGTCACGGCCGGGTCTTTCTGGTGGGGGACGCAGCCCATCTCAACAATCCGCTCGGCGGTTTGGGTATGAACAGCGGCATCCACGACGTGTGGAGCCTGCAGGAAAAGCTGGTGCACTGCCTGAAGCAAGGGCACGACCCGGCCGCCTTTGACCTGTGGGGCCTGCGGCGCCGGACGATTACCAATTCGTTTATCCAGGCGCAAACCATGCAGAACAAAGAGCTGCTGGAGCATGGCGCCGAGGAAGGCCACGCGCGCCGTTTTGCGCGCATGAAGGCCACCCGCGATGACCCCCAGAAGCGCTATGAGTTTCTGCTGCGGCAATCGATGATCGCCTCGCTGCGGGACGCCGAACAGATTCACG
>JBCCVP010000027.1:0-41553 GCA_039195135.1 Pseudomonadota bacterium
GTCAGCACCCGCCGGGCTCGCCGAAGCGGCCTGGCGCAGCTTGAGGGCGACTAATGCCATATGCCAGATGCCGCCCAGGCACCCGGGTTTCCCGCCGGAGGTGAGCTGGTGCACCCACTCAAGGGCAACCACCAGCAGGTGCCACACGGAAAGATGATCCGGCGCGTCGGCCGGATTACCTGGGGTCGGGGGGAATTTCAGATGCCAGGTGCCGGTCTTCTTGCCTTTGAAGGTTACGCGGCTGTGGCCCTTGAAGGCCTTATCAAGGGTCGCCAGCGGCGCGCCCGAGGGGCGGTCCAGTTCCTGGTAGCAGATCTGCATCATGGCAAAGGCATGTTTATAAAAGCCCATGAACATGTGCACGCCGTGCTCCTGGATGCGCTCGCCGCAGTCCAGGTTTCTGCCGCTGGCGCACTTGCCGCCCAGGCGCCAGCCCAGCTGGTAGACGGTGATGTCGTACTTCTCGGCCCAGTCGGGATCCGAGGTGAGATGGTAGACGGTGCTCAGGGACCCCAGGCCGCCGCCAAGGACCGCAACCCGGGTTTTCGCCGAAGTGCTGGAGGACACGGGAATCAGCTGCCGCTGGGGGCTGCCTGCTCCACGTGCTTGATCATGCCGGCCACGGATGCGTTGAACTCCCGTTCAAAGGTGTGGAAGGCATGACCCAGCACGGCCTCCGCCGCTTCGCCGGCGCTGTGGTGAGCCTGCTTGGCATCGATCGGATCCAGCATAAAACGCATCGAATACTCCCACAGCCAGAACCGCAGTATGCCCCGCAGCAGGCCGGGCACCATGGCATTGAACCAGTGCGGCGTGGGCACTGCGAGCTGCACCGATTTTTTGCCGTAGATATGAGTCCAGTTCAGCCCCAGGAAGCTGTGTTTGCGGGCGCGGAAGAATCCCTCGTCGACGGTGACCACACCGTCGAGGCTTTCGCGCAGAGAGAAGTTGAGATCGGCGCCGTCCGGGACCGCCTCCGACGGCTCTTTCATCTCAAAATTCATGATGTTGTTGATGGTGAGCAGGCGGGCGAGGTGGCCGTCGCCGGGAAGCGGTTTGAGCAGCTCCTGACCGTAGCCGGTCCAGCCGCCGGGCTCCTCGGTGACGCGTTCGTGCATCTCGATGGTGATACCGCTGGCATAACGGCTCCAGCATTCGGGCGCCATGGCCGGCGCAAAGTGTTTGACGGACGTGTTGACCGGAACCGGGCCTACCTCCACGGCAAAAACGGGATTGGCTTCCGCTGGCGTGGCTGGGTCGTTGTCTCCGCTGGCGGCTCGCGCATCGTAATGTTCCGCCAGTTTATCCAGCTGGCTGCGCATCTCCTCGAGGCGCTCCGCGGCACGGCTCGTTTTCAGAAATTCCTGCATTTTTGATCCCCCTGGTTGGACGGTGCCTCGGCCGGCCGCTGCCCGCTAGCGCGGCGCAGCGTCCAGGGTCTTCAGCACCTGGCTGGCGCCGATGCTTTGCAACAGCTCGCGCGCCTTTTTTTTGTGGTCTTGGTCTGCAAAGTGGACGGCGAAGGCCGGGACGGTGGCGTTTGCGCATCCCCAGTGCGACAGCGCCTGATCGTAGGTCATCCGATAGTGCTCAGCAAGAGACAGGGCCCGGCGCATGCGCCGGGCTGCTCGCCCCGGCCGACCGCGGGCCAGCGCAAGTTCGGCGTCATAGCGGGCGTAGCGGGATCTCATAAAGGGGAATGCCCGGGCAAGGCCGCGGAAGCGCTGAAACGACTCTTTGACCAGTGCGTGGAGCTCGGCGTCGGCGCGTTCCGCCCGCCGAAGTTGTCCAAGGAGCGTTTCGATGATGCCGCTCATGGTCCAGTAGAAGCTCTGATGAAACTGGGGTTTGCCGCGCATCCGCTGCAGTGCCTTGCGGGCAAACTCGAAGGCTTCATCAAAGCGTCCCTGCCGGTGGCGCACCCCGGCGCGCACGCCGCAGTAGCGGATATCGGAAAACGAATCGGCATCCCACACGTAGGCGTCCGCCGCGTCCAGCAGGGTCATCGCCTCGTCGAGTTCTCCGAGCCCCAGATGGCTGCCGGCAAGGTCGACGGGAAACCAGGCCAGGTAGAGGTGATTGTCCTGCTCTCTGGCAAGCTTCAGACCTTCGGCAAAACAAGCCTTGGCCGCGTGCAGGTCGCCCCGGTAGTCTTTGCCCTGGCCGTGGATCACGTGGGCGAAGCCGAGGCTGAAGTAGTCACTGGCGGCCCGGGCCAGTTCGATCCCCCGCTCGATCACCTCGTCCGCTTCTTCCCAACGAGCAAAAGCGATATGCCAGTTCGCCTCGCCGCAGTGGGCGATGCCGCGGGCCTTGACGTCGGTTTCCGACGCGTAGCCCATGTCCAGGTAGCGCCGCGCCAGCCGGTCGAGCCGGCCCACCCCCATGGCGTAGCCGAGGCCGCCGCCCAGCCGGCCGCTCAGATCCCGGTGCTCGGTGCACTCGGAGGTATTGATGCCGGCCAGGGTAATGGCGAGCCACTGCGTGGGATCGTTTTTGAAATACAGCTGTTCCCCAAGCACGTTGTAGGCCTGGGCGGCAATCTTGCGTTCCGGTCGTGCCCTTTTGCGGGGTCGTTTCCGATAGCCCCGAACGATGTGCCAGAGCTGGCGCAGCCCTTCTTTGGCGGCCCGCCAGCCCCATTGGGAGGGGCTGGTCGGAAGCGGTTCCCCCAGGCGGGTGAGGGCTGCGGTGGTCCAGCGTTCGCTGTCCGCCACGTTGCCGGCGGAGTAGTGGGCCTCGCCAATGCGCTGCTCAAAGCGGGCCCGCCGCAGCGGAGAGATGGCGTGGGATGCACCGGCAATCTCCAGCGCCTGCTCAAAAAAGCCGATACATTCTCGGTTGGCGCCGTCCGCCAGCGCCAGATCGCCCACCTGCTCCAGGTAATTCAGGCACTTTTCGTGCAGCTCCGCGTGGCGGCAGTGATGCGCCAGCGTGGCGAGGGATTGTCGGTCCGCGCCGCCGCTGTGAGACTCGATCCAGTCGACCGCGTTGCGGTGAAATTCCCGCCGCTGGGCGAAGGTCAGCTGACCGTAGGCCACGTCCCGGATCAGCACGTGTTGGAAGGTATAGGCCTCCTGCTCATGTTCCAGCAGCTCATCCAGCACCAGCGCTTCGAGCTGCACCGGCACCGGCTCGTCCAGCGCAGCGCTGGGATGGATTCCGGCCACGACTTCGCCGGAGAACGTGCGTCCAAGCACGCTACCTACCTTTACCGTCACCTTGCGATGGCCCGCGACCCGGTCGAGGCGACTGGCGATAACACCCTGGAGATTGTCCGGGACCACCTCCGCCAGGTCCTCCTCGGTAAGCGTCACCCCGGCCTTGCCCCCCGGCAGAAGCCCGCTCTCCCGCAGCGCCAGCGCCAGTTCCCGCACGAATAGCGGGTGGCCCTCGGTGCGCTCGGCGATCAGGGCTGCGGTTTTGCCGTCCACTTGATCTACCTTCAGCGTGGTACGCAGCAGGTCGGTCACCCGATCCGCGTCGAAGGCTTTGAGCGCAATGGTGCTGACGTCGGGGTGATCGCTGATGGCGGCAAGGCCCGCCGGCGGCTGATCACTGAGCTGCCGATGGGTGAGCAGCAGTCCGACCGGCGTGGCCGACGACACCAGTGTGCGTACAAAATCCCAGGAAACGGAATCCAACCACTGCAGGTTTTCGATAATCACCAGGAGCGGCCGAGGATCTTTTCGGTCGGCAAACAGGCGCAGCAGCAGGTCTCGGGTTGCGTCAGCCCGGACCTCCCCGAGCATCTGGCGGGTAATCGGCGTTTCGGGCAATTCCAATGGCAGCACCACGTTGAGTAACGGAGCCAGATTTCCCGCCGCCGCGATCAGGCGTTCTCGAACCTCATCCGGGCCATCCGCGTCGCTGTGCGTCAGGCTTGAGAAGAAGTCGCGCAAAGCAAAATAAGGTGTGTTGCTCTCCATCGCCTCGGCGGACGCGCGAAGCACGCGGATGCCCCGCTGCGCTGCGCGATCGGCAGCCGCGTTTACCAGCATGGTTTTGCCAATGCCCGCTTCCCCCTCAACAATCGTGGTGGCGGGCTCCGCCTGTACGATGCGCTCCAGCGCCCGATCCAGCTGCTTGAGCTCGCCGCGGCGGCCGACAAAAAGTTGGGAAACGCCGCCGCGGCGCTGCTCCGGTGCCGCCGCCGCCAGGTTTGGCTCGTAGGCGTTGACCGGATTACTCACCCCTTTCGCAGCAAACTGCTCCGGCTCGCTGAATGTGATGGAAAGCCGAGAGCTGACGGCCAGGCGCTCCGCCTCCCGGCGGGTGACCTCATCGACCAGGACCCGGCCCTGAGCCCGGGCCGCGAGCCGCGCGGCAAGGTTGACCATTTTTCCCACGACCGCGTAGTGGCGCCGCTGGTCATTGCCGTAGGTGCCGCAGAAGGCGGACCCGGTGGTGACCCCGACCGCAAACTCAACGCCGAGCGTGGTCAGGGCCTGATCAATTTCCAGCGCGGCCCGCACCGCCCGCAGCGGGTCTTCCTCATGGGAGTGGGGCGGCAGGCCAAACACCGCTTCCAGCACGGCCCCTTTGTCGTCCACCAGCACCTGCAGGACGTCACCTTCCAGCGGCACCACCACGTCCATGACCTGCACTACCGCTGCCTCAAACGCTGCGCGCTGCGCGGCCTCGGTAAAGTGCTGATTGGGGAACTGGACAAACATCACGCTGACGGCACGAAACTCGGAAATCCAGCGCGTGTCGCCGGCATCGTACTCGCTGAGCACCGCCCGGATCACGTGATCGCGCAGCGTCTCCTCCTGGCAGGCAAGGTCGATGGGGGCGGCTACCTCCGGCTGTTCTGGCGTGTCGACCTCAAGCAGTAACACATGCCCGGACTGGTGAGACTCACTTTTGCAACCGGGAAGCCTGGGAATGACCGCTTCGTGCACAATGACCTGGCCCGCCTCAGCGAGCGCCACCGCGTTGCCCATACGGCGCAGCGCCTCGCCGCCGAGCACAAACTTTCGCACCACGCCGGGCCGGCCAATCTTCAGCGGAAAGGCAGCGCCAAGCCCCAGGCCCAGCTTCACCCGGAGCACCGTGTCGTCCTCTGCCGCATGCCCATCACCCCGGGTGAGAATCTTCAGCGCGCATCGGGCTGCGGCGGCCAGCGCTTCATCCGGTGCGGCGGGGTTACCTTCCCAGAACCCAAGCACCGCATCGCCGCTGAAGTCGATCACGTCGCCGCCGTGCTCGTGAATCAGATCGATCAGGAGGCCAAAAAACTGATTCAGCACCTCCGCCAGCCGTTCTGCGCCGATTGGCCCCTGCTGGCTGTAGCGCTCGGTGAGCGGCGTGAAGCCCGAAATGTCGACGAAGAGCGCTGCGCCGCGACATTCGGTGGCGACGGCATCAGCGGCCAGCCGGCGACGTAGCATGGCCGGCACAAAACTCCCAAGCTCAATCCGTTGAACCTGACTCACCGTGCTGGGCGGCTATTCCTGGGGCTCGGACTTAGGCGGCAGCAGGACTTGCATCCTGGGCAGGTCCTGATGCTCGCGAATGGAAAGGTAAAGCTTCAAAGCCTCGTAAAAAATGATGCAGGTAAAGCTCACCATGATCCACAGCAGCGGTTCCTCAATCGGCAGGCGCGACCACGCGTACACGTAGATGCCGAGCATCTGCTCGTCGTGAAAACCCCACCATTGATACGGCAATCCGAGCGTCACCTCCCAGATCACGCTGATCAGCAGCATGATGACCGCGGTGAACCCGAAGGCTCGCCAGTTCACGTAGTTTTTGGTGGCGTTATACAGCAGCGCGGCGGGCAGGAAGGCCACCAGCACCTGAAAAATGAACCAGCCGGGGAACCCCCCATCGCCCGCATCCGGCCCAAATTTCTTGAAGGCGATGCCAGCAACAATCAGCACTATGGCCCAGGCCAGGGCCGCCCAGTTGATGCGGATGATGCCCGGCGGTCCTTCCTGGTAATCGAAGCGGTTGTAAAGGCGCAGGTAGTGCTCGTCCATCCACACGTAGGACGACACCACAAACGCAATGCCGAAGGCGTAGAAGCCAAACTCCTCAATGGGTATTTTTTTGACCCAGGCCATGGTCTCCCAGTCGAAGCCGTAGACCCGGAAACCGAGCGTGGCACCCTCATTGGGGAATTTGAAAAACAAAAGGCCAAGAAAGATATCCAGTAGAAAGCCCAGCGGCGCAAAAATACCGATGGTGATCCACATGGCCTTTCGGGGGATGCGGTCGTGATGGTGAAAAGTAGCCCAGACGGCCAGCGCCAGTACTGGAAAGATGAACAGCGTGAGGGACTTGGTGTAACCCCACGGCGTTGGGGTTGTCATCAGCGGCTTGGGTTCGGTGACCGTGTCCAGGGTGATGAAGGCGGCTATCGCCAGCAGTCCCAGCATGATGAAAATGGCTTTGTAGCCGTGATTAGGTGCCTGCATGGGACGACTCCTCCGTCGCGGGCGGCAGGACTTTGCCCGTGATGAGGTTCCACAGGGACGTGCCGACATAACCCGGTAGTTTGATGAAATAAACCAGGGCGATCAGCGTGTCGACCGCGCCAAAGGCAATGGCCCCCAGCCCCATGCTGCCCAGCACGGCGGCGGCCAGCGCCGAAACCCGGCCGATGCCGTCCCAGACCACAAAAATGGCGCGGTTCTTCAGGTCTTTGGAGGCGACGATCACAATCGCTCCGAAGACGAAGACAAAAAATACGGTGAGATAAAGCCAGCCGATTGGTTCCGGCGCTGGCAGGCCGAAGCGACCGGGCATGCCGGGAATCAAAAGGATGACGGCGAGCACGACGTTGTAGACGCCGGTCCAGAAGACAAAACGTTGCATACCCCCTCCCGCTATTGTTGGTTTCTAATGGTGCGGTGGAGTAACGCTAGCAGTCTCGAAGCCCGGAGCCAAATGTGCCAGCCCCCGCCCGGGAAAGGTTCCCGATGGCCCCAAAAATTTCCGACGCGCGCCGGGTTAGACCCGGTCGCGTCATGAACCGCCTACAGCCCGATACAGGTGTCCTCAAAGCTGCTGTAAAACTGCACGTCATTCGTGGCGTCAACGGTGATCACAAAAGACAGGGTCTGGGTACCTGCGGTAATCGTCACGTCGTAAGGTGATCCGCTGAGATCACTCATCTCGGGCGTGCCGCTAATCACTCCACTTCCATCATCGATGGAAAGGGAAGCCGGCAGACCGTCAGCGCTGAAGCTCAGGCCAGAGCCGCTGAATTCTCCCGCCATGGCGATACTGACCGGCACTCCCACCTGCACCCGGCGACCGCCCGGGCCACAGGCCGCGGCGGTGCCGCTGCCGACATTGCCGGGGATTACCGTGAGGCGGACCTGGGCCGGCGCACTTACGGTGCCGTCTGAGTCGTTGACACGGTACTCAAACGAGGCGCTGGCGGCGCTGCTGTCGTCGTGGGTGAAGGTAAACGTCTGATCGCCGTTGTCGGCCACGGACCCATTCGCAGCCGTGCCGGTCAGCACCACCGCGCCGCCTGGTACGCCGTCCTCAGCGTCACTGTCGTTGGCTCTGAGCGACGCTGCGGCCAGCGTGACCGATGCCCCCTGCATCACGACAAAGGCGCCGCCGGGACCATCGTCTACGGCCACCGGCGGGTCGTTCTGCGGCACGACCGTCAGAATGACCACCGCGGTATTGCTGGGGTTACCGTCGTTGTCCGTAATCTGATACTGGAAAGTCGCCGCAGCGGTTTCTGAGCCGTCGTGGGTGAAGGTAAAGGACTGATCACCGTTGTCATTGACCGTCCCGTTGGTGGCGCCCCCCCGGATGGAAACAACGCCACCCGGCGGGGTGCCGTCTTCCGCATCGCTGTCGTTGGCGCTGAGCTGGCTGGCGAGCAGATCGACGACGCCGCCCTCGTTAACCGTAAAGTCCCCGCCCGGGCCGTCGTTGGTCGCCGTAGGCGATCCGCCGGTCAGCGTGGGTTCCAGACACCAGGATGTTAGGGAACCGATGTCCTGACCGACGTTGTCGACGATCCGCAACGTCCAGTCGCCGGCGAAGTTCTCCTGGTCAAAATCAGACAGGCTGCCGCTCGGGGTAAAGGTGCCATTGATGGCGGTGCCGCCGGCGTCACACTGATCTTCGGCGGCGCTGCCCGCTTCATCGTCGAGGGTCACGTTGATGTTGTCTTCGCCGCAGCCGAAGTTGGGATTCACTGCAGGCAGACCCGGACGATCCAGGAGCGAAACCGTGGTGCCCGTGTCATCGTGTTCAAGCGTTGCCGTCAGATCCCCGACCCAGGTATGGGCGATCATCAGCTGCACATTAAGATCGGCCAGCGGTTGGCCGCTGGCGACATTCAGGGTGCGCGTCAGCGTCGATGCGCCTCCGTCGGGTATTGCAACGCCGGGCGCTTCGCAGACGATATCGCCGAGGTCGACGGTGATAGTCACCGTTGCCGTGGCGCATTCCGACGGTGTGCCGTCGTCGCACACGCGGTACACAAAGCTATCCGCTGAATTCAGGCTGTTGTCGTGTTCGTAGCTGAAGGTGCTGTTGGGGTTGATCGTGAGTGTGCCGTTGGAGGGCCCGGACACGGGTGTCGTATCGATCGTGAGGGCGTCGCCGTCCGCGTCCGAATCGTTGGCGAGGAGCCGCGTCTGGCCGCTGTCCAGCACCGTTACGGAATCGCCCCGGTTGACCGTGGCTGCGTCGTCGGCCGCACTTGGCGGCGTATTGCCGCTGGAACCCACGTTGACGTTGACGTACTGGTGCGCGCAGGTGTTGGTTTCGCCACCGGCCCCGTCGTCGGTACAGACCCGGTATACAAACAGGTCGTCGCCGGCGCTTACCCCGTCGTGCGTGTAGTTAAAGGTGCCGTCGGGGTTCAGCGTCACGTTGCCGGCGCTGGGTCCAAAAAAGGTGCCGGTGTTCATCACCAGCCCGTCGCCTTCCGGATCGGCGTCGTTGGTCAGCAGCGAAGTGCCACCGCCATTCAAAGTGCCGGTAGATCCACCGAAGGACACGTTGACTGAGTCCACGCCGGGCACCGGGATGAGACGGTTACTGAAGACCCAGTTGGAGCCGGTGTTGTAAAAGGTGTTGGCTGCGGTAATCCGCCAGTTGGTGTTGCCACTCACCGTGGTTCCACTGAGCTTACAGACGGCAAATCCCGTCTCACCGTTGTCAAACGCCACGTTGATGTCGCAGCCCGTGGCCAGCCCGCCGTAGGTCAGATTGACCGTGTAGTCGTCGGCGGTGCCGGCGGTGCGGTCGACGCCCGCGCGCGCATGCTGGAGGGTGGCGACATCATCCGCTGAGAGGGCGTTTTGATCTTCATCGGAAAACGATCCCTGCTGCATAACCGCCTCGGTGATGGGCAGTCCATAGACGGCGGTAGCTACGGTGCGGTCAGCGTTGACCGCGTAGGTGTCACCGGCCGGCAGGTCCGCTAGATCGCGGCTGAAGGTGCCCGCCTCCGGCGTAGCGGGCAGCTGGAAGGGGTTGTTAACGCCCGTGAAAAACCAGTGCAGATTCAGGTCGTCGTTGCGCTGGTCGTCGGCTGAACCGCGAACGCCGTCCGCGCCGATGCCAAGGTCGTAGGCGTTGTTTCCCCCTCGTCGCGATTTGGTGTAGTTGCGGTCAGAGCCGCTCAGACCGGACTCGGACGCAAGGTTTGGGTGGGCCAGCCCGAGGCAATGTCCCAGCTCGTGGGTGAATACCGATTCGAAGTCTATCTCCCCTGGAGCGATCTCGTTGTCGCCGCCCAGCCTCACGTTACCGATGGTGGGCACCAGGAGGTTGAATCGGGTGATCGCATTTCGTACCGGGATTTCCATCGCCGCTGCGTTTGGCGAAGTGGGGGCGATGCATACCTGCACATTGAGGGCTCCACCCGTGCCGTTGTAGCCGGACGCGTGAGCAACCGAGTTTTCGTTGTTGCCTTCGGCAAAGACGTAAGCGCCCGCAAAAGCGGTTGGCACTGATCCCAAGAGAGTGCAGCCGGCAGCAAGCCGCAGCGCCCGATGACGCAGCGGCCCGCTCATCGCTTCAGCGCCGACATGGGGGTGGGCTGACCCTTGGCGACGCCAAGTTCTCCGTCCACCACCGCCTGCAGTTCCCGCGCCAGCGCGGCAAAGTCAGCCACTCCCGGAAGGCCGGGCAATCTTTTGTTGGTGTCCAGAAGGTTTGTTGCCACCAGCGGATACTTCCGCGCTCCGGGCAGGAAAACGCTGAGCTCCGTCAGCGTCTGGTCCGAGGTGTAGTACACCACATTGGATGTTTCCCGGCGCTTTGCCTCCGCCTTCTCGGCCACCTCGACCAGTTCGACCGAATCTACGGTGTGCAGGGCGCTTTGCGTTGCTCGACCGACCAGCCGATCAACCTCCTTCGCCGGGAGCTGAAGCTCGTAGATTCCTGCCCGGGGTGTGTAGGCGGGCCAGTAGACAACGGCACGGCCGGAGCCGTAGATCCGCAGCGCTGGGGTCTTGTCGCGGTTGGCGAACTTAAGGGAGAAGCGATGGTACTCCAGCAGAAGATAATCGTCGGTGCGGGGAAAATCGGGCACCCCCTGAGCGTAGACGGGTGTTCCAAGGGCGAGTAGCAGCGTGAGCACGGCGAGCGCCCCGGGCCTGAGTTCTGATAAAAACATGGCGATCCTTTGCAACCGCGGTGCGGTCTGTTCCAGCGAGACTCCGTTTTTCAGCCTAGCAGTCCCTCACCTGGATGCCGCGATGCAGTTCCGGTTTTGTTGTCGGCTTGGCCTAAAGGTCGGCTAGAGTGCGCTGGAGCTGAAGGCCGCGTCCGCTCAGCTCATAGGCGCTGCTCGGTGGGTAACGGTCCTTAACGCGGCGGATTACCCAGGCATGCTCCTGCAGAGACTTCAGCGTGAGCGTCAGGGCGCGCGCCGTGATCGGCGTGAGCCGGCGTTTCAGATCATTAAACGACTCGCGCGTATTCCCGGTCGCCGCGACAACAGGCAACGTCCACTTCTGATAACCCAGCCGTTCGCAGTCCCAGCGTCTCAGCAGTTTCGCCACGAGCGCGCAGGTGCCTGCCGTCGTGGCTGCGCCGCGGGCCAGTCGATATTCCGGCCGCAACGGATGGGCAACGCCTTGACTGCGCTCGATCCACTGGCGTTCGACCAGATGACTCAGGCTGGCGGAAAGGGCGCTGCGGCCACAGCCCAAATCGTGGGTCAGCGTGACGAACTTTGCGCCGCCGCCGCGCGCGTGCAGCGCCGCCAGCACCCGTAGGTTCCAACGATGGTGGGTCAGCTCAGTCAGTTCGGCCAATGAAATAATATAGGGTTGATGATTGAAAGAATACTAAGTATAAAAATAGAACCATTGTGAAGCAACAAGGAAGGACGACCATGAGCGACCTGGGATTTGACGGGAGATTGCCCTTTTCTCGGAGGGAGTGCCGCCATGAGTGATTTGGAATTTGACGGAGGGCTTACCCTCTCCCTGCCGGTCAGCGACCTGGCCGCGTCCATTGAGTGGTATCGGGACGTGCTGGGCATGGAGCTGCTGTATCAGATGGATGATCTAGGCTGGTGTGAGCTTAAGTCCCCAGTGCAGCGGGTCAACGTTGGCCTGAGCCAGGTGGAAAAGGTCACCGTCGGCGAAACCACGCCCACCTGGGGGGTCAGGGAGATCGAAGCGTCGCATCGGGCCCTGAAGGCCAAAAACGTTCGTGTCGATGACGAGATCCAGGTGATCGACGGGATGGTCAAGCTGGTGACTTTTTACGATCCCGATGGCAATCCCCTGATGCTTTACCAGGACGTGAGCGAAAACGCCTAGCCAACTGCGGCGCGGTCTGCCGCGCCGACGATCCTCCAGGCCAGGGAATGACTTACAATGACCCCGCCTTTTTGCGGGGGATCGCTTTTGGGATCAGGACTGTATCGTGCGCTGGACTTTGGTCCGCTGGCGCGCAGCTACGCTGGGAAGCTCACGGTGGCGGCGCTGCTGGCCATGCTGCCTCTCGCCGGCGCAGCAGTCGTGGTGGGCCTGGCGCCCGGGCTGGATAGCGTCAGCACCGGCCTGCTCCTGACGGCTGGGCTGGTCGCCAGCATCTGCATCGCCGCGCTGGGGATCCGGTCTCTCGTGAAGCCGCTCAAGGAGACGGCGGCGGCGCTGGATGACTTTGCCAACTCCAAAGCCCTGCCGCAGCTGCCGACGGATGGTCGTGATGAGCTCGGGCAGGTGATGGCCCACGCGCAAAAGGCGGTGGCGCTGCTGGACGACGTGCGGCGGCAGCGGTCCCAGGACCGCACCACCGATCCGATTACCGGATTGATCAATCAGCGGTCCGCCATCCGCCGCCTTGGCCAGGATATCCTGCGCGCCAGCCGCGACGAGCGGCCGCTTTGCGCAGCGCTGATTGAGATCGACAATATGGACGCGCTGCAGCAGCAGTATCCGCAAGGATCGCTGGATAAGCTGGTGACCGCGGTTTCCAATCTGATCGTGAACCACGTGCGCCGCTCCGACTGGGTGGCGAGCCACGGCAATCACAAGTTTCTGGCGGGTCTGTGGGGGGTTGAATCGGAGGCCGCCCGCACCGCGCTGGGTCGGGTTGCCACAGCCCTCAAAAATAACCGCAAACAGCCGATCACGCTGAGCATCGGTATCGCCGCTGTGAAGGGTGATCAAAGTCCGGATACGGTCATCGCCAACGCTACCAATGCGCTGTACAAAGCGCGGCAGCAGGGTGGCGGCAGGACGATCGTGGAGGGCTAGAGTTGCCGAGGCAACCTCCGGCTGGAACTAAAAGGCGAGATTGAGCACCGACGCAGACAGGATCACGATCCAGGTGAACAAGGTGCCGTAAAACCGCCCTATGGAGGGGCCTTTGCGGGTGGAAAGCCCCCAGGCATGCAGTATCCGGGCGGCGATCAGTCCCGATCCGAGAATATGCAGGATGATCTCCGGCGCGCCGTTAAACTCCAGCAGCGCCATCAGAATCAGCGCCATCGGAATGTACTCGACGGCGTTTCCGTGAACCCGGATAGCCTGCGACAGGTCAGAGATTTCCCCGTCCCCCAGGCCCACGCCGTGGGCGAGCCGCTGGCGCACGACCAGCAGGGCCAGCCCGACGATCAGAATGCCGAGCAGGCCGGCGTAGACGGATGTAACTGGAACCAGCTCGATCAACTGAGGTAATCCTCGAAGGGGCCGGTAATGGCCACCGTCAGGCCCGGTTTCTGAATGTTGGCAAACAGCCACTGGCCGTCCGGGGAGAAACACGCGCCGCACCATTCCGCGTCGGAATAGTCGCCCTCAAAGCCGTTTCGTTCGCCCTTCAGGTTGACCACGTTGCGCGCGATCGGCTTCAGTTTCCCGGCGCGCGTCAAGCCAAGCAGCAGCTGGCCTTTGCGGGTGCCGTCTTCGCAGATCACCACCGCTCCGTTCGGGGCGACCGTGAGGTTGTCCGGCTTGTCCATGGTGGCCGCATCCGAAGACTCGTAGAGCAGTGCCAGGGTCTGCTGTTTCACGTCGAGTACAAATATTTGACCCAGGCTGAGGTTGCCGCCGTTGGTGGAAGAAAAGAATACTTTGCCGTCATCGAACCAGCAGCCTTCCAGCCGGCTGAAGGCGGTTCCGCCGGCGGCCAGCCCCTGGCTGACCACGCCGGAACGATCCTGGTGCAGCGGATTAACGTGGCCCCGCTCAGGGTTTTCGATATCCACCCAGGAGACGTCCAACGCGCCCCGCGGGACGTCTGTGATCATCTGATCGCGGCCCGTGACCCGCAGCATTTGCAGTCGGCCGCCAGCGTGAAGATTCTTCGCTTCGTCTGGCAGGTAGCGGTATAGCCCCGCTGCGACGTAACGATCTTCGGTCTGGTAGCAGATGGATGTGGCTGGATCGACCGCCACAGCTTCATGCGCAAACTGCCCCATCGCTTTGATCGGCTGTGGGTCTGCGCCGCCTGTCGCCGGTACTTCGAAGACAAAACCGTGCTTCTTTTCCAACCGAATCGTTCGACCCTGGACAATCAGCCCCGGATCGACGCAGTCCTCTTCGCAGGACAGCCAGGTTCCCCAGGGCGTGGCGCCGCCGGCGCAGTTGGTCAAAGTACCAGCGAGACTTGCGCGGGCGTTCAACAGTTCGCCGCTGCGGGCGTCAACCGTGAGTGTGGTGGTTCCGCCGATGGCTGCCGGATCGTAGGTCATTTCCGCCGGTCCGAACGCGCCGCTATCCCCAACCATTTCGTGATTGCGTACAAGTGTCAGCTGGTTATCCTGCGCTGAGACCACGGCCATCCCGTCGTGCCGCCCAGGGGTCGACATTCCCTGCTCCAGCGGGTCACCTCGCCAACCGAACGTTCGGTAGCGGAAACCGCCCGGCAACTCGATCAGGTCAAGGCCCGAGGCCTGATCCGACGAGGGGCGGAGAGAGTCCACCGACCCGGCGACGCCCGAGGCAAGTGCGACGGCGATCCCGGACGATTGCGTGAGAAAGTTGCGGCGGTTCAAAGGACCATCCCGTTGTACGAAGGCCCCTGATTGTAACGCACCTGGGGCGGTCCCCTGCCATGTCCAGACTGCGGCGTCAGCGCAAAACCGGCAAAACAGCCGCTGGAACGCGAGGACAAGCCAAATTACGCTCTGCAGGTCCTCCCTGAGCGTTTTCGTTGTTAAGATGCGCCGGTCGAAAAGCACGTAGCCAGTCCGATCTATGCCCTACAACACGAGTATTCCTGGCCAGGTTTCCGAGTTTCAGCTCCGCGCGATTGAAACTGTTGCTGCACTCGTTCCCGAGGGCGGCAACGTGGTTGAAGTAGGGTCACTTTTTGGTCGGTCAAGCTGGGCATGGGCGAAAAGCGTCGACGCCTCCGTGACCGTTCATTGCATCGATCCCTGGGAAAAGAATCTCGGCGTCCGGGCCATGGAACGCCGTCTTGGAATCACCTACGGCTTGGAAACGTTCCTGCAATTTACCGAAGACTGCCCGAACGTCCAGGCCCACCAGGGATACAGCCCGAAAGATTTTTCCGACTGGACGTCCGAAATAGATCTCTACTATGAGGACGCGGTTCACACCGACCCGATGCTGGCCCGCAATCTTGATTTCTGGACGGAAAAACTCCGGCCCGCAGGCATTATTTGCGGCGATGATTATCGGCCTCGTTTTCCCGATGTTATGGCCGGTGCCCAACGCCTCGCGGAGCGGTTCCAGCGCCGCCTGCTGCGCGTCGATTTCTTCTGGTGCCTGCTGCCCGCCGAAACGGATCTGCCTGGCGCGACAGCAGCGGCCGCTCAGCTTGAGACGATTGCTGAAGAAGCGCTGGCGGCGAGACGCGAGGAAGGGCTCAAGCTGGAATTTGGATATCGCATACCCATCGAGACGGCGGTTGCGGGAGAGGAACTGACGATGTCCTGCCGCGCCGTGAATAACTCGATCGATGCCTGGCCGGAACGTGCCGGTGTCCCGGTCACGGCTCGTCTACAGATTTTTCCGGTAGGTACTCAGGAGGTTTGTCGGGAGACCACCGAAACGCTGCCCGCCACACCGCTTGAGTTTGACGTGCCGATGGACATCGATTTACGGGTGCCAACAGCGGGACTGGAAGCCGGCGAATACCGGCTTGTTTTTGACCTCCTCGATGCTTCCGGTTCGCCTCAGATCCACAAGGATGCAGGTCGCTCCCGCGGAGCGCTCTTGACCCTTACCCAACCGCCGGCGGCTCCGCGCCGCAACCCGCTGGTCGACCCGGAAACCGCTGTCGGCGACTTCTCAAGCGTGGCGTATGCTGACAGCCACGGCGCCTTTGATCGCTACCTTGGGGCCGGCATGTTGTACTACACGCTCGGACAGGTTGTTCGCTCCCAGGTCTCTGTATGCATCGGGTCCGGCGGCGGTTTTGTCCCAAGTTTAATGCGGCGCGCTCAGCTGGATGCTGGAATCGAGCCGGCGTCTACCATCCTGATCGATGCCAATCTCCCGGACCTGGCTTTTGGCAGTCCCGGCGCGGCGGGCGGGTGGTTGACCGACGAGAACCGATTTCTGGAGCGGGAACAGGATATTCAGGTGCTTTCCATGCTCTCCGCCGACGCTGCCCCCCTGCTCGCGGCGGAAGGCCTGCGTATCGATCACCTGCACATCGATGGGGATCATTCGGCCCGGGGCGTGCTGGCTGACTATTCTGCCTACTCGCCCTTGCTGAGTGATCGGGGGATCGTGACGTTCCATGATCTGCGCCTCAAGGGCGTCGAGGAAGCCCTCAGCGAGATTATCGGGAAAAACCCGCATCTTGAGTTTCTCTCTTTTCCTGAAATTGGCAGTGGAACGGGCATTTTGCGCAAGAGATTGCCGGCCGACACGCCGCGTCTTGGACAGACACGGACTCAGCTTTCCGATCCCAACCGAAAAACGACTGTCAATCCTGATGCGGCGACGGAGTCCGCGTCAGAAAGTCAGCACAAGGCCCGCTTTGAGCGCTGGGACTACCTCGATACGGGAACCTACCAATCCAGATATCGATTGGTGGCGGACTGGATTGACGACGCGGACAAGGCGGTTGTTGAGATTGGAGGCTTTCCCAACTCCATCGTGGGTTTTCTTTCCCGGTGCAAAAGGGTTCACGCCGTGGAGCCCTACCTGGCGGACGATTTTCGCCGAACAATTGGCGAGCGGGCCAAACAGCAGGACTGTGATCTGATGATCCACAACGCCAGCGTGGGTGATCTGAATCTGGATGTGCAGAATCTCAAACCCTACAACCTCGTTTGCCTCGGGTTGGACATCTCTTCGGCGGCCGAATCCGTGAAGTCGCTGGAAGCGTCCCTGCGAGGACTCATTGAGCTGATTACCGAAGCTGATCTCGCAGCGCTGGAGATTCCCCGTTTTCGCCTATCGCTGAGAACTTTCTCCCATCTGAAGTCGATTATCGAACCAGAGGTGCTTCACGACTTTACGATGGACTTTTCCGGTGATCCTGTCGCCGATTCGTATTACGTCAAAGACGAGCGGGCGGTGCGACGGGTGATGTTGCTGAAGGCTGATGCCGGGTTCGATGCGAAACGGCCTGCCGCGCAGGTCCTCCTTAAAAACGCCGCGCAGGATCTGTTTGACGCGGCTGCTGAGGCGGAAAAGCCGGCGGACACCAGCTACAAGCTGGGCGAGGAAATCCAGTTCCACGCGGGTGGCAACGCTGACCCCTATCTGCGCGCAGGCTGGGTTGGCCGGGAAAAGCACCACTCCTGGATGCAGGGCGAGGAGTCCTGGATGGTCATGGTGGTGGACGAGCTGAGAACGCTTCAGCACGACCAGACCCTTGAGCTGCTGATCCAGGGCCGCCCATTTGTTGTGCCCGGCAAACATGAGGAGCAGACTCTGACGCTACGAGTAAATGGCGCTGAGGTTGGCACGCTGCGGCTGAAAGAGGCCACCACAGCGAGATTCACGATCCCGGTCTCAGTGATCGGCTCTGAGCGAATCCTTCGCCTGTGTTTTGCCCATCCAGATGCCCGCCGGCCGGTTGAGCTCATCGAGGGGAGCACGGACAAAAAGATTCTCGCGTTTGCAGCTCAGGTTATGACCTTGAAGCTCCGTGAGAACCACCATGACTGACGAATCCAGCTACCCCGGTCCGGTCGGCTTTATTCACGTCCCCAAGTGCGCCGGCACGTCAATTTTCGCCGCCGCCCGCGACAGCCTGGGCGCGGATGAGGTCTATCAGCACGGCGTGGAGGCGCCGTATGCAATGTTTGAGGCCAATGCGGAAATGCTGGCGAAGAAACGGTTTATCGGAGGACACCTGACGCTAGAGGAAATGGACCTGGTGCCGGGCGAGAGAAAACTCTTCCTGGTCATCCGTCAGCCCATCGAGCGGGTGATCTCTTACGCAAATTTTGTCGCCCGCCGACCGAAAAACGTGCTCTATGACTCGATTGCGCAGTCGGACTACCACACTTTTCTCGAGCGGTGTCTTGAGATCCTGCGTACGGCGCGGACGCCAAGAAGGCTTACCGTCAACGCGCAGGAGGTCGAAAATGGAATCTGCCGACGTCTGGGCTGCCGGAATGCGGCGGAGGCGCTGGAGCTTATCTCCGCCCGCAAGATCAAGGTCTTTTTTCAGGAACATCTGGACCCCTCGGCGCTAGCCGGGTTTCTCGGTATCCAGCAATTTGAGATTCCGCAAATGAACCGCGCCCGGGGAAAGTTCCCGATCCGCTCCAGCGAATGGATGCGCATCTGGGAGCTCAATCGAGAGGATATGCTGCTGTACGAGGAACTGCTGCGCCGCTCTCAGGCCCAGTCTTAGCCGCCCTGAAGCATTCGTCAGCCGCGTTTGGCGGCGAGTAGCCTGGTGACTTTCTTGAGGTTGTCTTTCGCGATACCGCTGAAGTCCTGGGAGGGGTCGTCGGTCAGTCGCGACGTGTCGACCTCAGCAAGCGTAGCCTCCGCTAGAGCCCACTGATCGTGTTCAATGGCGCACTTCGCTGCCGCGGTCTTCATGACCTCCTGGGCTGGCTTGGGCATTTTTTCGCGAGCGAGGCTTAACAGATCCCATTTTTGATCAAATGGCAGCTGTTCCAGATCCACCTGGCATTGGTCTACCGGTATAGGGCGCAGCAGCTCGTAGTACGTCGAAGCTCCCTTAAGCACCCCGCAATAGCGGAAGTAGTCTTTGAACCACTCCATTGTGATGTGAATCCAGTACTCATTGAAGTGAACGTAGTCCTGCTGCACCAGCACCGATCGGTCGGGCTCCAGGCAGGGAAAGAACTGTTGAATCACATGGGTGTTCAGGCGCCAGGATTTGGCAATATCAACAAAAAGAATTTCGACCGGCTGCCCATCCCACTGCCAGGTGAGGAAATTCCCCTGGTTGATGACCACATATTCAAGGTAATCGCGCAGGTTCCTGATGAAAGCGGGAAGCAGGTTGCCGGTGGCGTTGTCAACGGGGGCATTGCCGAGAAACTTCTCGTAGCCTCGGTAGCGGAAGAGATCAAACGAATAGATCGACTGAATTTTCATCGATTCGTTTAACCTCGGGTTGTCCTCAAGCCCTCGGCTGAAGCAAAACGTTGACGCTCCGAGTAGCGGCCCCAGGTCGACGATTTTGCCCGCCCCGGTGAAGCGGTCTCGCGCCAGGGCATACAGCAATCCAAGTTCATACGGCAGGAGCATTGACGGAACGATGTTGGCGGCGCGATGCCCCCGGAGCGAATACAACTGGTGAGATTGGATACTGACCCCCGCTTTGAGCAGTCCAACTTCATCGCTGTGGCGATGCCAAAACTCCTTCTGTGCGATGTCCAAGGATCGCCTCCAATCTGCTTAAGGTCTGGGAATGCTGCGCCGCCCAGCCGAACGGTCCGCGGCACCGGGCGGCCGCTATTATACTGAGATGGACACGCGTGAATATGCCTTGCGACGACTAGCCGTTAACCGAGCATTCGCACGATTTCAAGTTTGAACCGATCAGGGCTGAAGGGTGCCGCAGCGCGCTCGCACGATTCTTTCATCGAAAGCGCCACCTCGTCTGACATCCCTTTCACCGCCGCCCTGATCCTGTCCGGGCTGACATCGTTCGGCGCAATGAGTGCCGCGGTTTTTCCTTCGCTAAGGGTTTCCTCAAGCCCCCCGCTCGCAATGCCAATTACCGGCTTCCCCGCTGCGAGCGACTCCACCGGTGAGATGCCAAAGTCCTCGTCCTCCGGCAAGTAGATCGTTGCCCGACAGTTGGCGATGAGAGAAGCGAGCTTCTGGTCCTCCAGCCAGTTGGTAAACTCGATGTTGTCGCAGCCTTCGGCCATCCTGACCAGCTCTTCGTATTGCGAACCACCGCTGGTAACAACCAGTTTTTCCTCGGGCATCGCCCGAAAGGCGCGTACGATGGACGCCACATTCTTATAGGCCTCCAGCCTCGCGGTGGAGAGGTAGTAGCCCTCACTGGGCCGCCAGGCAAATCGGTCGACCTCCACCGGCGGATAGACGACGTCAGATCGCCGGCCCGTATACTCCTGTACTCGGGCCTGGATGGCGCGCGATATCGTGATCGTGTGCGGGATGGAAGCCAGCCCTGCTGACATCTGCCGCTGTACATAGCGGACCAGTAGGTCAAAGGCCGGTCGTTTCCAGAATTCAAGGCGCCCCCGATAGTAATTTCGAAGGTCGTAGGCGAATCGGGGCGGGGAGAAACAGAAATACGAGGCTTGGGATTCCGGTGGAATCCGCCGCGCGGCGATTGGCGCGTAGGCTCCGGCGAAGACAACCCGTTCCCGGGCCCTTGGGCGCAGGTCGGCGCGGGCGAGCTGAAAAGCACATTTGGCAGCGAGCGCTACCGGCGAGGTGGCCCGGATACCGAGATCGGTGACCGGCACACGGGGAAACCACTGATCGGCCAGGTCCGGTTGATCCTGCCCTCCAATGATCAGGCGAGGATCATCCAGCGCGCCCAGCAGGTAGCTTAGGGTCCGTTCGGCACCCCCGAACACCCGCAGGTAGTCGTACACCACGATCGTCACGAGATTTTTCCGCGGTCCGAATTCACAAAAGAGATATAATCCGCGGTTTGCCTTATTATGCCAATCCGCCGGCGCCATGGCCGGTGTTCTGAGTTGATCATCCCCTATGAACCGTTCCAACTATCCTGCGCTGTTGGGTTTTCGCACCTATACGGACCTGGTGTCCGAAGCCTCGCGAACGTACCTCAGCTTTTTCTGGTGGCTGGCCGAACCGGCTTTTCAGCTCGCCATCTACTACCTGGTGTTCGGCGTGTTGCTGGGTATTCGGACGGAGAATTTTCTCGCGTTTTTGCTTACCGGGATCATTGCCTGGCAGTTGTTCAACCGCCTAATCATGAATGCGTCGGCGTCGATAACCAGAGGTGTGGGCATTTACTCCAAGGTGCCGATCAACAAGCTGTTTTTTCCAACCGTCGCGTTGCTGTCCGACCTGATCAAACACCTGGTGGTGCTTCTTGTCCTGCTCGGGTTCTTGCTCATTACCGGCTACTCGCTTGGAGTGGCGCTGCTGGCGCTGCCGCTGGTTGTGCTCACGGAGGTCGTCCTCGCGGCGGCCATCGGGTACTGGGCGGCCCTCCTCGTACCATTTGTGCCAGACCTGACTATCGTCATTGCCACCATTTTGATGGGTCTGATGTTCGCCTCGGGGATTTTCTATGACGTGTCAAATCTGTCGCCCGAGATTCAGAGCGTGTTTTACCTCAATCCCATGGCGGTGTTAATTAGAGAACATCGCAGCGTGCTGCTTGAGAATCAGTTTCCGGAGTGGCAAGCCCTTGGAGTGATCGCGCTGGTGTCGGCAGTCCTGATTTTCGTCGCCGTGCGTTTCGAACGCCGCTTTAGTCAACACTATATCCGGCTGGTCGTGTCCTGATGAGTGACGTGCTTTTGAGCTTCACTGATGTGAGCGTCAGTTTTAAGGCACGATTTCGCTTCGGGGCAAGTGAGAAGCTGGTGCTTAAGGACGTGAACTTCAGCGTGGAACGAGGCCAGTCGATTGGGGTGCTGGGCGGGAATGGCGCCGGGAAAAGCACTTTACTGGCGCTGGCCGCCGGCATCCTTGGTCCTAACACGGGAACCGTCAGGAATCACAATGCCGAGGTCGCATTGCTGTCTCTCAATCTGGGTTTCGATGCCATACTAAGCGGCCGTATCAATGCCACGATGAGCGGCCTGCTGCACGGATTGAAGAAGGCTGAGGTGGCTAGAGTCCTCGAGGAAATCAAAGAATACTCGGGCCTGGGGGAGAGCTTTGAGCAGCCGTTATACACTTATTCGGCTGGCATGCGGGCCCGGCTGGGATTTGCCATTAGCCAATATGTCTCGCCGGACGTTTTGCTGATCGACGAAGTTCTGGGGGTTGGGGATCAGGAGTTTCGGGACAAGTCCTCCCGATCGCTGCGCGAGCGCATCCGGCGGGAAGATCAGGCGGTAATTCTGGTGAGCCACAACGCGATCACGCTGGTAGATCTCTGCAATCGCTTCCTGTTTGTCAACGAACAAACGGTGCGGGAGGTTTCCGCTGAAGAATTAAAAGCGCTGCAGGACTTGGCCAGCGTGAGGCGAAAAGAAGCGGCCGAGGCCGTGCAAGAGGGATAGGGGGCGCACGTGGCGCAGGTTTACATCAAGATCACCGACCGGAACTGGATCATCGAAAAGCTGGCGTCCGAGATCAGCCAGCGCCTGAGCTATGTGGAATATGGCACCAGCGATCCCCTCACGGAGCCCGCCATCTGCTACTACATGACCTACTCGGCGCTCCGGGGAAACCCCGCGGGAAGATCCTCCATGGCTTTTTTTACGCACCTGGAGGATGAGCCGGCGGCGCGCCGGCTTTTCCTGGACACCGCGCAGAAAGTGGATCACTGCGTCTGCATGTCCAGGCCGTATCACGAGTACCTCAATGAGCACGGCGTCAGCGACGTCACGACCATCACCCCGGGCGTTGATTTTGATCAGTATGAAGCCAAGCTCCGCGTCGGCATCGTGGGGCGAACCTACCACACCGGCCGAAAGGGCGAAGCGCTCGTGGACCAACTGCGAGATTTGCCGGGCATCGACTGGCACGTTACCGGTTCTGGCTGGCCGGTCCCGGGGCGCTTCGTCGCACACGACGATATGGCGGATTTCTATCGATCCATCGACTATCTGCTGGTGCCCGCCGTCTACGAGGGGGGGCCAATGCCGCTGCTTGAGGCACTGGCCTGTGGGACGCCGGTCATCGCGCCGGCTGTCGGTTTTGTCGGGGAGTTTCCGCACATTCCCTACGAAAACCAGGACGCCGAGAGTCTTCAGCGTGTGCTGCTGGAGCTGCTGGAAAAGAAACTCGCGCTCCGTTCCAGCGTTGCCGAGTGCACCTGGGACCGGTGGGCCGAGCGCCACGACGCGCTTTTTGTGCGACTGGGTGCCACGCGGCAGACCACGCGCCCTCGACAAGCGGCGGGCCGGGTCGGACTCGTCCTGCATGGTTCGGAAAGCACGACCCTCGGCGGGCCCTCGGTGCGGGTTCCAACCACCGTTGATTACCTCAAAGACCGGGGCTTTGATGCCCATCTGTTTCCGGCCGGGGCCGGCCACCAGCTGCCCGCCTCGCTGGAGGTGGCTCACGTGTTTAACGTCTGGTCCCCGGACTCCGCGCTGGATCGTCTGCAACTGGCAAAACACCGGGCCGACCGCCTGGTCTTCTCCCCCATCTACCTGAACCTTGCGGAGCTTGAGGGTTACCAGCACTGGCTGCCGAAACTGGCGGCGAACGCTGCGGATCGAGCCGAACTCAATGCCGCCCTTACCTGGCTGCAAGCGCAGAAGCTGCTGGGACCCGACGCCATCGCAGAAAATCGGGAGCCGGTGCCCGGTTACTTCGGCCGCATCCGCCGCATGTTGTCTCTCGCGGACCACGTAATCTGCCTGAGTGAACGGGAGCAGAAATGGCTGGAGGCTCTGGGTTTGGACCCTGCCCGCAGCTCGATCGTAAGAAATCCGGTGGAGGCGGACCGGTTTACCGGTGCTGACCCCGAGCTGTTTCGCCAGCACCAGCAGCTGGACCGCTACATCCTGTGTGTGGGGCGGATTGAGCCTCGGAAAAACCAGCTGCTTCTGGCGCTTGCGGCGAGGGAGCTGGACGCGGTGCTGGTTCTCATCGGCCACCCCGGCGACCCGGACTATATGGCGCAGGTGCTCCGCTGGGGTGGCGAAAACGTGCGCCATATCGCCCGGCTGGCGCCTGCCGATCCGCTGCTTGCCTCAGCCTTTGTCGGTGCATCGTGTTTTGCCCTGCCGAGTTTCGCCGAGGGTGCCCCCCTCGCGGCGCTGGAGGCCGCCGCGAGTGGCGTGCCTTTGCTTGTCAGTGACCGTTCCGGCGAACGTGAGTATTTTGCGGATCTGGCCGAATACTGCGACCCGGCGAGCGTGGCGTCGATTGCGAACGGCCTTCGCACCTGTATGTCCCGCAGCGTCTCGCGAGCGCAGGCGGAGCGGATTGCCGACCAGTACTCCTGGGCCAGCTATATCGACGGGACGGCGAAGGCCTATGAGCTCGCGCTGGCGGCAATCCCGGCGGCATCGGACCAGGCCATCGCGGGCGAACCCACGGCGACGGCATGTTCTGAGGACCTGTGGATCGACCTGACCACCTGGGTGCATGCGGGCAGCCGACGTGTCACCGGCATCAATCGAACCGAGGTTGAGCTGGCGACCCGCCTGCGGCGCCTGCGGGACTGCCGGTTCCTCTGCTGGATCAGCGCCGACGTCGGCTTCGTGGAAGTGGAGGTGGACCAGGACCTCGCAACAGCCGTTGCCAGCCTCCGGGCCCGGGCGACGCTTAACCTGGACTGGCCATCGCTCGATCTGGCCGCCGGTGCGTCCTTGCTGGTGGCGGGCAGCGCCTGGATGCAAAACCGGGTCTACACCGGGGAACTGGCGCGGCTGGCCCGGCGCGCAAAGCTACGACTGAGCGTTGTGGTATTTGATCTGATCCCGGTTAAGTTTCCTCAATGGTATGAGGCGGGATATACCGACGTTTTCGAAAGCAACTTCCGCAGCCTGTGCGAAAGTGCTTCGCGGCTGCTCTGCATCTCTCGGTCTACGGCCAATGACCTGCAGCGGCTGCTCGATCTCGACGACGATCCGCGGGTCACCACGATTGAACTGGGCGCCGATTTTGCCGACGGGCCTGGCGAACCGGCGCCCGATTTCTCTCTCAGCCGGCCTTACGTGCTGGTGGTCGGTTCTGCCCACCCGCGAAAGAACTACCAGCTTCTATACAACGTCTGGTGTGAGCTGCTGGCTACCGATTCCGCCGGGCTTCCGGATCTGGTCATGGTAGGCGGCTGGGGCTGGAAAAGTGATGAGCTTCAGGGGCTCGTAGAGGGAACGCCGGAGCTTAAGGGGCGCTGGCATGTGCTTACCGACGTATCCGACGCGGCGCTGGCAGGGCTATACGATGACTGTCTGTTCACCGTGTACCCATCGCTCTATGAGGGCTGGGGCCTGCCGGTTGCCGAGTCCCTCTCTCGCGGCAAGGTGTGTCTGGCGAGCAATCGCGCATCCATTCCCGAGATCGCGCCGGAGCTGGTGATCAGTTTGGATCCTCACGATACGCCCGCCTGGGTGACCAAAATCACCTGCTACGCGCGCAACACCGCATTTCGAACGGCACTGGAGCACCGGATTGCGGATCAGTACCGGCCGACACCCTGGGCGGGCTGCGCGGAGGAGGTGATCGAAAAGCTGCCGCCCACCCGGGCCGCGCGACCGACGTCACTGCGAGTGTACGGTGGCGACGAGCTGCAGTTTTCCCAACCGCAAAGCCGCCGGGTCCTGCTCGATGGCTGGGGCCAGTCGGAGGCAGATGGGGTCTACAGCACCGCACCCGAGGCCGGCCTGGCCTGGCAGCTCGACGGGTCGGAGCCAGAAGCGATGGTCATCGGGCTCGACTACTCCGCCTATGTACCGCGAGCTCAGTTGCCGCTGCGTGTCCGGGTTTTCTGCGGAGAGGCCCTGGTGGACCGCTGGGTGGTGGGTACCGGCGACCGCGTTGAACGACAGCTGTGGCTTCCCGCCGGAAGCCGGGGCCTTCGGTTTGAGATCGAAAACCCCAGATCGCCCTATCTGGTCTCCGGCAAGAACGATTTTCGTCAGCTCGGCCTGAAGCTTCATCGAATCAGCTTCCATCGCACCCCCGGCGACGCTGCAGCCGGCTTGTCGCGCCACCGGCGGCTGGGCGGAGACCTGCTCCGTCCCCGGCTGGACGGGTTGACGATTCCCCGCGGCGCGACGCTCACTCCCGGCTGGGGCCTGCACCTCATACCGAGCGGGTTTGCGGAAATCCTCCTGCCGGCGGACGGGCAGGATCAACGACTGCTGCTCCGCCTCCGCCGGGCCCGCCCGGAGCTGCCCCTGCAGGTTTTTGCCAACGGCGATGTCGTCGCCAGCGTGTCGGATGAAGGGGAAGAGGTGATCGAACTTCCCGTCGATATCTCAGCTGATCTCATTGCCCGCCGCCAGCCGCTGCGCTTGACGGCCGTTTTGGCAGTGCCGGAATCCGAGGTAGAGGCGGACGGTCCTTCCCTGGGATTGCTCAGCGTCGTGCGCATGGGATGGGTTTTACCCCACCTTCAGCAGCAGACGAGCGAAGAAGATCGTTCGGAACCCGATGCGGAACCGGCCGCTGACCGGGAAGACGATCAAGGGACCACTCTGGCGCAGACTTTGCTGGACGGGTGGCACGAACCGGAGCCGGATGGCGTCTGGAGCGCCGGTCTGAGCAGTACGCTTCGCTGCCCGGCCAGCCTGTTTGCGCGAGGGGGCATTCTGGCACTTCGGTGCCGGCCGCTTCCCGGGCATGCGCTCCCCAGCGCTGACGAACTGTCCGATTTCCCGGTGGTTGGTGGCGGCTGGGTTGCCGAGCCGGACTGCTGGTGCGTTCGATTGATGCTGGATCCCGGCAACGAGACGGTGACGCTCCGACTCGGGTTGCCACAATCACCCGCGGCGGCGGGTATCTCGGAAGATGATCGCCTGGTGGGCAGTCAGCTCTGTGACGTGCAGGCGGCCCCCGCCGGTGAACACGGCGCCTGGGAGCTACTCGAGGGCTGGCACCCGCCAGAGCCGGCCGGCGTCTGGAGCTGCGCCGAGGAGTGCTCGCTGGTGGTCTGGAACGATCGCCCGGAGCCTTCGGCGGTGCGCGTTGCCGCATCGATCGAATGGCTGGGGGACGCAAAACGGCCGCTGGAGATCATCGCCAATGGCACCCGCGTGTTCCATGACGATATTGGCTCGAGAGCGGCGGCGCGGATGGAGTTTGAGATTTCCGCTGCGGCGATTGGTCAGGCGCCGGGCGTTGTCTTGCTGCTGCGGTCCGAGGAACCAAAGTCGCCTCGCGAACTCGGCATCAGTATCGACGGCCGACCGCTCGGCATCCTGCTCAAAAGCATGCACGTGGACCAGTCGTGACGATACGGGCCGAAGGCGCTTTGCAAGAAGCGTCAGACACGGGTGACGCGGCGCTGGAGCGCTTCAGTTCACAAATCGCCTCACGTCACCAGCAGCGGGTAGCCTCAGAAGGGCCCTACGTCCCGCCGGTCTCGGACTCAGAGCTTCTGGCGGAGGCCAAGCTGCAGCCTGCGCCGACACCTGAAGCGGTTGGCGCCGCGCCGCCGCTTCAGCTTGGAGACCTGCTGCGACTGGGCGACGCGGAGTTTGTCGAGCAGGCGTACCTGACGCTCCTGAAACGGCCGCCCGACGCGGGCGGTCGGGCGGCCTGCGTGAGCCTGCTGGATCTCGGGTGCTCCCGGCGAGCGGTGCTGGCGATGCTCCGCTACTCACCGGAGGGCCGGAGCCGGGCGCAGCCCATGGCGGGCCTCATTCCTGGACTCGCGGACTTGCTGGCCTATAAGGCGCCGGTGCTGGGCGGTGCGCTCCGGCTGGCGGTCAACCTGCTGTTCCTGAACACATGGATCCGGGATCTGCGGGCCGCTGCGCGACGAGAAAATCCGTGAAAATTGCCCTGTTTTCGCCGACCCTCGTCAAGGCCGACGCGGTCTCAAACGACGTATTCGGGGCTGCGCGAGTGCTCGACTCGGTCGCTGAGGTAAAGCTGTTCGCCAACGCCTGGGATCCGGAGCTAAACCATGTCTCGGCGTACACCGAGATCCCCGAGTTCATTACCTCACCTCAGGACCTGTTGCTCATCCACTATTCGATCGGTTTTGAACCGGTCAATCAGATCGCCCGGCAACTCCCCTCCCGCACGGTGGTGAAATACCACAATGTGACGCCGCCGGCGTTTTTTGCCGACTACGATCAGGACTACTACCGGGCCTGCAAGGGCGGGCGGGACCAGCTGCCGTCGCTGGTTGAGGAACCGTTCGAGTTTTTTCTCAGCGACTCCGACTTTAACCAGCAGGAGCTGATCACCCTGGGTTTGGACGCCGGCAGGAGCGCTGTGCTTGCGCCGTTTCATCAGGTGGACGGTCTCCTTGAGACGTCGCCCGCCGAGGAGGACGGGTCACTCGCCACCGAGCGACCGTTTACCGCCACGGCGGTGGGGCGGCTCGCGCCGAACAAAAACCTGCACTATCTGCTGGAGGTGTGGGCCGACTTCGTTGCGGATTTTCCGAGCGCCGAGCTGCGGTTGGTGGGTAAGTGTGATGATCGCCTGGACGCCTATCGCCGATTTCTGGCGCTGAAAGTTGATCGGCTCGGGATCGGCGATTCGGTTACCCTCACCGGGCCCGTTAGCCTCCGTCAGCTGAAGGCCGAGTACCTGCGGGCCAACGTGCTGTGTGTAACAAGCCGGCACGAAGGGTTCTGTGTTCCGGCGATTGAAGCGATGGCGCTGGGTGTTCCCGTGATCGGCTGTCGCGGTACCGCGCTGGACGAAACCCTGGGTGACGCCGGTATCCTTTGGCCGGGAAATGACCCCAGGTTGCTCGGTGAGACGCTGAAGGCAATCGCGGAGAACCCCGAGCTGGCCGCGGCTATGGTGGCGAAGGGGGCGCAGCGGTACCGGGCCAGTTTTTCCAATGAAGCGATCGCCGTTCGCATGGCGGAGCTGTTCAACCAACATCTCGGAGTCAATTTTGAGCGACTGGTCTAGGAAGGATCTTGTGCGCGAGGCGTACCTTGGGCTGCTGGCTCGACAGCCGGACAAGCGAGGTCAGCTTGCCTACGTCGCGGCGATGAAGTCGGGCCGATCCCTGGCCAGCATCCTGGAATCGATGGTGAAGTCGGAAGAATTCCAGGCGCGCTATGGCCGGGTGCTCGCGCAGCGCGAAGATCTCGATGAAACGATCCACATGCTTGCCGCCGGCATCTTTCCGAGCCGGCTGCACCAGCTGCGGCAGCAGCTGGTAGTCCGCCTGCCGGTGGCGCAGAACATCTTGGATCTGGGCGGTGCCTCGGGCAGTTCGGAAATTGGCGCGCTGCTGCAGATGGGTTATCCCCATAAGCCACAAACGCTGGATATCATCGATCTGCCGCCGGCGGACCGCCTCCTCCCGGCTGCCGAGATGCACCGCGAACTGACCCATGGCAGGACTCGGATTCGCTATCACTACCAGTCGATGCACGAGCTGGCGGATTTTGAGGACCAGTCTTTCGATCTCATCTGGTCCGGCGAGACGATTGAACACATTCCGCCCGAACACGCCGAGGAGGTGTTTTCCCACGCTGTGCGTCTGCTTCGGCCGGGGGGCTATCTGGCCCTGGATACGCCAAACCGGGCGCTCACCCGGCTGGAGGTGGGGGACGAGGCGTTCATCCACCCGGAACACAAACACGAGTACGAATACCAGGAGTTTATCGATCGCTTCGCAGTACCGGAGCTGGAAATTGTCAGGTCCCTCGGGCTGATCCATATGCCCCGGAGCCTCAGGTCAGGCAGCTTCCGGTACGTAGAAGCGCTGCTGCAGGTGCCGCTCAATCGGGTGCCGGAACAGTCCTACGCTTTTTTTGTGCTGTATCGGCGAATCTGACAGCGCCCGGCGCGCTACTCGAAGCTGTCGGCGAAAATGGTGGTCGGGATCGTCAGCGTTACCGCTCTGGTAAGCGTCTCGGTCCCTGCGCTGGTGTTCACCCGGTACACCATGCGGCGAAGCGACGTCGCATTCTGGCTCAGAGAAAAGCTGGTTCGGAAGTTGCCATCAGCGGCCACCGGGTCGACGCCCGTGCCGTTGTCCAGCAGCGTTTCCACCTGATTGCCGGAGGCAAACTCAAGCGTCACCGTGGCGGACTGAATCGAGCGTCGGTCGGTGGCAATGTCCACCGCGAGATCGACGGTGGCGCCGGCAGCGAGCGGAGCCAGGGGCGGATCAAACACGGGGTTGTTGATCGAAACGTCCAGCGCCGAGGTGCGCGCGGAGACACGCTTGAACTGGGGCCAGGGTGAGCTGTCCCGGTCCGAATTGCCCAGTGACCAGATGTTCACCAGGCCGTTGTTGATCGCGCTGCCGCCGTTGCTCGATTCGCCTGTCACCCAGATCAGCTCCGGCGTCCCGTCAAAGTCGAGGTCTTCAAAGGCCGGTGCGCCGATCACGAGCGTGGTCCCGGTGGCAAAGGGCGTGACGCCGGAGGCAAAGGGCGGGACCACGGTGCCGTCGGCGTTGATAGCGACAATCGCAAAACCGGCCCCCAGCACCATTTCCGGCTGGTTGTCATTGTCTACGTCAGCCAGAATGACGGAGCTGCGGATTTGGGGTGCCCGGTCGCTGCTCGGCGGGAAATTTGCGGCCACCAGCGGCAGCAGAGGGAAATTGGGCAGCAGGGAGCCGTCCGCCTCCCAGGCGTAGAGAAAACCGTCAAAATCCGCAGCGGCAATCTCCAGCTGCCCATCGTTGTCGATATCGCCGATCGCCGGTGCCCCGAGGATGATGTCTGAGGTTGTGGCGAACACGCCTGTGGGCGAATTGCTCGGGAGACAGGCTGAACCATCCGCGTTGAAGCAATAGAGGGCCTTTCCGAGCAGCTCACCACTGCCGTCGCGAAAAACCGTGCCGGTACCGTGCAGCACCTCCATCTGCCCATTGCCGTCGATGTCCGCAACGGTTGGTGACGCAAACACCACCTGCTCGATGGGCTGGGAGTACGCGCCGATTTCATCTCCCTGCAGGTCCAACGCCCGAATGGCGCCTCCGGTGGGGATAAAGGTACGTTCTGGCAGTAGTGGAATTGCGCCGGACGAATCAGCGCCGATCACAACCTCCGGAAGGCCGTTGCCCAGGAGGTCCGCGAGGGCGGGAGAACTGACGACGGTGTCCAGCGAACGAAACGGCCACTCCCACTCGTCTTCGTCAACCTGCGTCTGATCGACAAAGCCGATCGTGTCGGAGGAGTCTTCATCGTCATCCCCAACGCCCCCTTCATCCGTCAGCCCGTCGTTGTCATCGTCAACGCCGTTGAATCCGCCGATATCGTCGGCGGTGTTGTAGAAGGTCATGGGGGTCAGATCACCCACCGGGTCTTCGTCAAAGCGGCCGTCGCCGTCGTTGTCCTCGTCGAACACGGGCTGAAGGAAGAAACCCTGGCGACCAGGCGGGTTGAAGGGACGGATCAGGTTCCCCACACTGTTGCGGGCGGGATCCACACGGCTCGTTTTCAGCGCATAGATGTTCTGGTCCGTGCCGCCGATGGAAAAATCCGGCACGCCGTCACCGTCGATATCAGCAACGGCGGGGCTGCTGAAAAAGCCGTCAGCAAATCCGTCCTGGATTGGGTTTCCGCGCCCGTCATAGGTATCCCAGCCGCGCAGGAGGAGCTTCAGCGAACCGTCACTGTTGAGAATTAGCACGCCGCCTTGGCCGACCGGGCCATCGCCGGTGCTGGTGCCACCGGGTGGATCGTCATTAACAAACCCGCCAACGCCAACAATGATCTCAGGAATCGTGTCGCCGTCGATGTCTCCCATCGCCGGTGATGACTGGATGGTGATGTTGCCAAGCGCGGTATTGCTGCGCAGCTCCGGGTTGGCATAGGCCGGAACCGGGGAATCAACGGGATTGAAAGCGTCACCGGCGAAATATTCCCACTCAAGAGCGCCGGTCTTGCTGAAGACGTAGACGTACCCGGCCATGTCACCAACAACAATTTCCCGTTCGCCGTCGTGGTCGACGTCTGCGACCAGCGGGGAAGATTTGATATACCCGCGGGTGGTGGCGGTAGAAAACTCCACCGTATCGAATATGGCCGTAACCGTACGGCTCTGATCCATAGGCACGGTGATAATCGCGTCGAACTGCTGGCTCGGCGTGACGTCGCCGTCCCAGCGTACGAATGAAAAACCGTCCGGCGAAAGGGCCGCTAATACCACTTCTTCCAGGGGGCACGGGCAGTCAGGATGGGTGTCACCGCGGTAGCCAATCGGTGTCTGCGAGGCGCGCGGCTGCGTGGAGCCGTCAACCCCGATGTTGTTGCCTACGTTAAGGAAAAAAAAGTCGTCTCCCCGGGCCTGGCCAACGGCCAGCCCCAGCAGAGCGCAGAACACACCGACACTTCCTTGTCTTTTCACCTAACACCCCAATTTTCCATATGCGGGTTAATATTAGCTCAGTTTTCCAAAGCAACACCGCTGAGCTCTGCCAGAGCGGCTGGACGTTGGGTCGACGGCAGCCGCAGAACATCGGGCCTCAAGCTCCAACCCTGGATGAAGAATCGCACTGCCATTGTCGTTCAGCGCTGCCACTCCGACGTGGTCGGCGGCTCCGAGGCGCTGGCCTGGTCCTACGCGCAGCTCCTCGCGCCCCACGTTCCGGTTGAGGTGCTGACGACCAGCACCACCGACGCCGTGACCTGGGAAAACAACCTGCCGCCGGGCACCACCGCGGCGCAAGGGGTTACCCTAAAACGCTATCCCGTCACCGTCGGGAGATCCGACTACTGGCACAACATGCATCGGCAGCTGCTGTCGATCCTTGAGCAGGGGCCGCTGGCGCCGGACTCCCTGACGATCGGGTTGCAGCACGAATTTGTTCGCCACCAGGGCCCGCACTCGGAGAAGCTGCTCGCGGACCTTGAGAGAAACTGGGATCGGTACCATCGGGTACTGTTCATCACCTACCTATATTCCCCGACTTTCTTCGGCAGCCTGCAACAGCCCGATCTGGGCAAAGCCTGGCTCGTGCCGACGCTGCACGACGAGCCCGTGGCGCAGCTGCCGGTGTGGCGGGACGCCTACCGGCGGTTCGGATCGCGACTGATCTGGCTGACGGACGCGGAGCGGAAGGTGGGCCGGCGCCTGTGGGACAGCGCAGCCGGCCACGTCGTCGGTATGCCGGTGGCAAAGCCCCAGGTGCCTGCGCGAGCGCCGGAACAACCGCCCTATTTCTTCTACTGCGGTCGCATTGACGAGCATAAGGGGTGTAAGCGGCTGGTGAAGTGGTTTGCCGACTATCGGCGCCGGCACGGCGGTGCGGCCGAACTTCGGCTGGCCGGCACGCTGGCCATGGCGGAACCCAGCCAAGCAGGGGTGAAGTATCTTGGCCGGCTCACGACTGAAGCGCTGCAGCAGCAGCTGGCCGGAGCGACGGGATTTATTCTGCCGTCGCGCTGGGAGAGTTTCTCCATTGCCCTGCTGGAGGCGATGAGCCTTTCAGTTCCCTGCCTGGTGGACGGAGCCTGCGAAGTGACCGTCGATCATCTGACTCAGGGATCCGCCGGTTTTGCATATCGATCACAGCAGGAATTTGATGAAGGAATCACCGCCCTGTTGGAGCTGCCGGCAACAGCGCGGGCGGCCAGCCAGGGCGCCCAATATGTGGCTCGCAACTACGCACCGGACGTGGTGGCAGATCGCCTCCAAACGATTTTGGCGCTGGCTTAAATCCCCGACGCCTCTCCTGTACCATGCTCGCCTTCTCTGAAGCGATCAAATAGCAATGAAAACAGCTTTAGTTACCGGAATCACCGGCCAGGACGGCGCCTATATTTCTCAACTGCTGCTCGAAAAAGGGTATCGCGTTGTTGGTCTGGTGCCTCGCCGCAGCACCGGCGATGTCAATTTGAGCCGGCTGGAGTGGCTGGGGGTTGCGGACGATATCGAGATAGCGGATGGGGATTTGACGGACCTGTCTTCCCTGCTGCGCATCGTGGCCGATGTCCAGCCCGACGAGGTCTACAACCTGGGCGCGCAGTCTTTTGTCGGCAGTTCCTGGCAGCAGCCGCTGCACACCGGGCTGGTTACCGGCCTGGGCGCGGTGAACGTGCTTGAGGCGGTTCGCATCGCCCAGCCGGACTGTCGCTACTATCAGGCGTCGACATCAGAAATGTACGGCAAAATTCAGGAACCCCAGCAATCGGAAACAACGCCGTTTTATCCGAGATCGCCCTACGCTGCGGCCAAGCTGTACGCCCACTGGATGACCGTGAACTACCGAGAGAGCTTCGGCCTGTTTGCCTGCTCCGGCATCTTGTTCAACCACGAATCGCCGCTTCGGGGCCTGGAGTTTGTTACCCGAAAAGTGACCGACGCAGTGGCGCGTATCAAGCTGGGTCTGGCAGATGAGCTGCGGCTTGGCAACATCGACGCGCAGCGCGATTGGGGGCACGCACGAGACTACGTGAAAGCCATGTGGATGATGCTGCAGCACGACGAAGCAGACGACTACGTGGTGGCTACCGGCCAGACAACTTCGGTGCGCAGGATGTGTGAGATCGCCTTCGCTCACATCGGCAAGTCGGCCGACGACTACGTCGCCATCGATCCTAAGTTTTTCCGGCCGGCGGAAGTGGAAATCCTGCTGGGTAATCCGGCAAAGGCCAAGCGCGTCCTGGACTGGCAGGCGGAGACGTCACTGGAAGAGATGATCGTGGAAATGGTCGAAACCGATATTCAAAGACTCCAGCACCTCGCCGCCTGACATGCGGATCGTGGTCACCGGCGCCAACGGTTTTGTTGGTCAGCATCTGGTCACCGAACTGGAGAAACGGGGGATTAGGCCAGTGCGGTGGGTATTTGGCGCCGCAGACGGCCTGTCCACCGGAGCCGGGTCCACGCGGCAGCTGGATCTTCGCGATGTGAGCCAGGTCGGTGAGGCGCTGCGTGCTGACGCGCCGGAGCGGGTTGTCCATCTGGCGGCGAGAGCGGACGTCGGCGCGTCGTTTTCCGCCCTTGAGCCCGTTTGGCGATTGAACGTGTTGGCAACCATGGGTCTGGCGGCGGCGCTGCGCGAGTACAATTCGGCGGCGGGGCTTGTGTTCGCCAGCAGCGGGGACAGCTACGGAGCTACGTTTGTCGACCACCAGCCGGTTCAGGAAGAGCACCCGCTGCGTCCCCTCAACCCCTACTCGGCCAGTAAGGCGGCGGCGGAAGTCGGCCTGGAACAGTTGAGAACCTCCGGCGGTCTCGCGCTCCGCATTATCCGGTCCTTCAACTGCGCAGGGCCGGGGCAGGCGTCGGGGTTTGTCGTCAGCGATTTCGCTCGGCAGGTGGCTGAGATCAAGACCGGTCAGGGCGAGGCCAAGATAAGCGTTGGAAACCTGGAGGCGAAGCGCGACTTCCTGGATGTGAGAGACGCCGCGCGCGGCTACGCGGACGTCGCGATGCTGCCGGCAGAGACCTTTTCGGGGCCGCCGGTAAACCTCTGCTCCGGCAAATCGCGGTCCATTCAATCCGTGCTGGATGGGCTGCTTGCGCTAGCGGACCAACCCATTGCCATCGAGGTAGACCCGGAGCGCTTGCGACCTTCAGACATCCCGGTCGCTCAGGGCAGCTATTCGCGTTTGCACTCCCTCTGTGGCTGGCAACCGGAAAGACCGTTCGACCAAACGCTGCGGGACGCGCTGGCTGATTGGCTTGCGCGATCCTCGGCGGGGTGAATGTTCTTTACAACGCAGCGCCGATGGCCGGCGCGCGAACAGGTATCGGTCGCTATGCCATGGAGCTGGCCCAGCGAGCCCTTCAGAGCGACGATATCGGGGATGTTGCCGCTTTCAATCAGGGTCTTCCCGTTCCACTGCCCCGCGGCGAGGGGCAAGCAGCGGGCCCGACGCAGCAGCTGCGTGCTCGCTTGTCTCGGGTGCCAGCGGCGGTCATCGGCGCCCACGCATTGGCCCGCGCGTGGTCGCCGTGGACCCTCCGCCGCTACGCGCAGTATGTCTATCACGAAACCAACTACGTAGCATTTCCCCATCGCGGGCCGCTGGTGCTGACGGTGCACGATTTGAGTTACCTGCGCTTCCCCGAATTTCATCCCTCCGCCCGGGTGAATTTTTTTCAGCGCTACTTCCCGCCGTCCCTGCGTCGGGCTGATCAGATCATCACCGACAGTCAGTTTATCGCTGAGGAACTGATCAGTGAGTTTTCCCTGGCGCCGGACAAGGTCCGGGTCGTGCCGCTGGGGATCACCGTGCCCAACCAGGAGCCGCAGTTCCAGCGCCACCCGGAATGTATCCTGTGCGTTGGCTCCATGGATCCGCGAAAAAACCTGGCTCGTTTTTTTCGCGCTTACGAGCGGCTGCCCGAATCGCTCCGGCAACGGTATCCCATTCGTCACGTCGGACCCGCGGGGTGGCCTGATGAGCAGTTGGAAAAATCGGTCTCGCGACTGCAGCGCCTGGGGCACCTGACCCTGCTGGGGTTTGTCGATGACCAGCGGCTTGACCAGTTGTATCGATCCGCGGCCCTCTTTGTCTATCCTTCGCTGTATGAGGGGTTTGGGCTCCCGCTACTGGAGGCGATGATAAGACGGGTGCCGGTTGCGGCGGCCAGCACCTCTTCCATTCCCGAAGTGCTTGGGGACGGAGAATTTCTCTTCCCGCCGCTTGATGAGTCGGCGATGGCTGTCGTCCTGGACCGAGCTCTTGGGGATGCCGGGTTGCGACAGCAGGAGGCCGAACGCGGCTATCAGCGGGCACTTCGCTTCAGCTGGGAACAGACCTTCGCCCAAACGCTAACGGCGTACCGGGACGCGGCGCAGGCGTTTACCTAGCCGCCGCGTCCAGCGCTGCTCCCTTCAGGCAACGTGGCGCAGAAACCACTCGTAGGTTTCGCGCAACCCGTCGTCGAGGTTGATGGTCGGCTGCCAGCCCAGGGAGGCGATCTTGCCGATGTCCAGTCGTTTCCGCGGCGTCCCGTCCGGCTTGCTGGTATCAAACGCCAGGTGTCCTTCGTAACCCACGGTTTGAGCGATCTTCTCAGCCAGTGCCCGGATTGACACATCTTCGCCGGTGCCGATGTTGATGTGGCTTTGCTGCGGCTGGCCAAGCCGGTCGATCTCTGCCTTGGGTTTGCTGATCACAGTGAGGCAGGCCTGGGCGAGGTCCGCCACGTGCAGAAATTCCCGCCGGGCATTGCCCGTGCCCCAGACTTTCACCCGGTCCTGGTCCGTCACTTTGTGCTCGTGAAAGCGCCGGATCAGGGAGGGAATGACATGACCGTTCAGCTCATCGAAGCGGTCACCGGGTCCGTAGAGGTTCGTCGGCATCACGCAGCGGTAGTCTGTGCCGTGCTGCCGGTTGTAAGACTCGCACAGTTTGATTCCGGCGATCTTGGCAATGGCATAGGGTTCGTTGGTAGGCTCGAGAAACCCCTGCATCAGCTCCGATTCGTGTATGGGCTGGTGTGCATTGCGCGGATAAATGCACGAGCTACCCAGATATAGCAGGTGTTTGATGTCCGATCTAAATGCGCCGTCAATCAGGTTGACCGCGATCTGGAGATTGTCCGTGATGAAGTCCGCGGGCTTTGAGTTATTGGCATGGATGCCGCCAACGGTCGCGGCGCAGACGATGATCAGGTCGGGTTGTTCATCCCTAAGATATTGGCCCACCTCAGACCGCTGACGCAGATCAAGCTGCGACCGCTCCTGGCCGATAACGGAGCAGTCGGTCCAAGCTTTCTCTATCGCCGCAGTGATGGCCGCGCCAACCATTCCTCGGTGTCCGGCGACGTAAATTTTGCGGTATTTAGGTGCCTGATTTCGCAATTTTTGGGTGTCCAAATTTGACAGTTTTGGCCCTTCTACGGCAGTTCCGAAAAAGACCTGGAAATAGAGGAAGCAAATTTGTGCGGGCCGTCACGGAATTGAAAATTTACCACAGAACTCCAGGGCGGATTCCGATAGTCTCTTCGCAAATGTTGACCTTCAAAGCAGCGGGGTTGCTTCATGAATCAAATTGAGTCGCGCAAACGTCGCGGTTTTCTCGTGGGTTCTGCCGCGGCGGTTGCCGGTGGCAGTTTGCCGGTGGCGGCCGGTGCCGCGAAACCGGCCGAGGGCGTGGTCGCGCCAACCGGCGGGAGCATCAATCGCCTGTCGGCCGCAGTGTCGAAGGGGCTGGGATCTACCGGCGTGATTGAGCCGCCATTTGCCGTAAAGGTGTTGAACAAGATCGGCTTTGGCCCGGCCCGCCGGAATCTGGGTTTCGTCGAGGTCAACAGCGACGTGATTCTGGAGACGGGGTTTGAACGGCGAAGCAGCAACTTCGCGACGCAGGACGACGTGTCTCACTTTCTGGCGCTGGGCAGCAACGACAACGAACGGCTGAACAACTTCGTTGAAGAACAGCTGAACCCGCTGCCCGAGGACCCCGACCTGCAGGCCCGGCTGGCGTCCGCGCCGGGATCCTTCGACACGCTGGGCCTGCCGCTGGCGACCGTCTGGTCGGAGCGCGAGTGTGAGGGCTTCAGCGCGTACTCGCGCCCCTATTTCGAAACCGAGCGTTTCATGTTCAACGCGGCGGCATACAGCCGCTGGCAGCTCTACTACCAGATGGTGGACTTTTGGAGCGATCATCTGAACATCTTCGGCCGCCAAGACGAGGACATCTACGTGTCCTGGTCTTCCTGGAACCGGGATGTGCTGCGCACCTACGCGCTGGGCAATTTTTATGATCTGATCATCGCCTCGGCCAAACACCCGGCGATGCTCCGCTACCTCGACAACTACGTGAACGGTCGAGGGGGCGCGATCAACGAGAACTACTGCCGCGAGCTCTTCGAGCTGCACTGCATGGGCGCGGAAAACTACGCCGGCAACGAGCAGCAATTTGACGTGGAGGCCCTCTCGGAGAACCCCTACACGGCGCTGAACGATTCGGACCTCCGAAACTTCGGCAACCTCGATGCGCCGACGACCCAGATCGCACGCTTTTACGTCGATGACGACGTGCTGACGGCAGCCCAGTCCATGACCGGCTGGCGCTACGAAGACGAGAACCAGGGTGGTTCCTGTGGCACCGGCGCCTTCATTACCGACGAGCAGGAACACAACAGCGACAGCACCAAAGCGGTGCTCACGCTGGGCACCTCGCGCATTCCGTCGAACCTGGATGCGGAGACCGAGGGCCGGCTTATTGTCAAGCTTGCGGCCTACCATCCGGGTACGGCCAACTACATCGCCCGCAAACTTTGCACTCGGCTGGTTTCCGACGACCCGCCGCAGAGCCTGATCGACAAGGCCTCTGCGACGTTCTTTGCACATCGCAAATCGGGTGACCAGATCAAGCGCACGCTACGCACCATCCTCACTTCGGATGAATTCAAGGCGTCGCTGCAGGGGGAGAAGGTTAAGCGACCGTTTGAGTACGTTGTGTCCGCCATGCGCGCCGCCGGAACTGACTACACCATCCGCATGAGTGATCGCACCAGCGATGAATTTATCGGTCGCTACAACAACACGGGGCAGCGGCTGTTCGACTGGCGCACGCCGGACGGATATCCGGACACGCGCGGCCACTGGGAAGGTTCCAACAATCTAGTGCAGTGCTGGCGAACCATCGACTGGCTCCTGGATAAAGATTATCGCGATGATCAGGACCGGGTGACGCGGGTGCTGGACATTACGCTCGACAACGTGGTGGGCAATCCGACGCCGCGACAGCTCGTCGAGTTCTGGTGTAACTGGATTCTTGGGTTTTCGCCGGCCGGCGGATGGACGGGGCCGGAGTTTACCCCCTACCAGAATGCCCCGACGGCCGTTGGCGGCGCTGCACTGCAGTTCCTCACGCAGCAGGGCTTCGGTGGCTTCGGCGGCTCTTCTGGGCAAAACGCCGACGCGCCGCTGCAGCCCAGCGATGAGCCTATCAATCGCAATAGCCTGCAGGAAGATAACTCGCCGGACTACTGGCATCGCCGCATTCTCGGGATGGTGAAGGTCATTCTGTGGTCACCGCAGTTCATGCAGCGCTAAGGGGATATTCAGCATGTCAAAGAAACGTTCCATCAACCTCCCTCGTCGACGCTTTATTGCCGGCGCTGGCGCCGCTGCAACGGCAACCGGCGTCGGGCTTGGGTTTTCCCAAGCAGTCAATGCCGGCAGCGGCTCGGCGCCGACGAAGCTTTTTGTCTATCTGTTTCTGCGCGGCGGCATCGACGGTCTAAGTTTTGTGGTGCCCACCGGCGGGGCCAACTTCAACCATTACGCCCAGGACCGGGACGCGACATTCATCGAACCGAACGAGCCCCTGAACCTGTTTGGGAGCCAGTTCGGGCTGCATCCGTTTTGCACCGCGTTGCACTCCATTGCTCCACGGGTTGCGATCGTGCACGCCTGTGGCCATCCGCTTGACGCACTAACGCGGAGTCACTTCGACGCGCAGGAGACGATCGAGCTGGGAACTCCCGGGAACCTATCCGGCGTTTCCGGATTTCTCAACCGCTACCTGCAGACGCAGAATCACAGCCCGGACGCTATCTTTACCGCGCTGGCCTCGAGCTCGAACCCGCCCACCAGCATGGCGGGCTACCCTGATATTGCGACGCTGGACTCAGCCGGGGGCTTCTCGCCTAACTCCGGGACCTTTGCCGATACCCACCTGATGATGCTGGATTCGATGTACTCCGGTACGGGCAGTCTCGACCTCGCGGCCCAATCGACGGTGGACGCGGTGAACCTTATCAACAGCTTCGATCTGGACGACTACCAGCCGGCCGGTGGTGTGAGTTACCCAAATACGGGCCTGGGCAGCGACCTAGCGCTGATTGCGCAGCTCTGGAAACTGGATCTGGGAATCTCCACCGCCACGGTAGATCGGGGTGGCTGGGACACGCACAACACCCAGAACACGCTGAATCCAAACGGCGGATTCGGCCGCAACATCGCTGAGGTCTCCGACGCGGTGACGGCCTTCTATCTGGACATCGCTAACGATCCGGTGAAAAACGAAAACGACATCTGCCTGGTGATCCAAAGCGAATTTGGCCGGCAGGTCAGCGAGAACGGGAATGCCGGAACCGACCACGGCTACGCGGATCCGATGGTGCTCATCGGCGGCCTGATTACGGGCGGTCTTTACGGCACGTTCCCAAGCATCGCAACTGGGGATCGAATTGGTGACGGCGTGATGCCGACAACGGACTTCCGCAACGTTCACGCCACGGTGATGGACCGAGTGCTGGGTAATGGGCCGGGCGTTGTCAGTCAGGTCTTTCCTGATCTTAACTACCAGCCGGTTTTTTAGGCGGCAACTAATTAAAAGGCGGGTCCGAAGGATCCGCCTTTTTTTATGCCACGTCGGCCACCACCACCAGGCCCTGCCTGGGCGAAGGCCTGATCAGGTATTTATGGTCTGGCCTCAGCAGGGCACTTTCGCCTGCTGCCAGCTCCCGATCCCCAATCTGATTTTTGCTTCCCAGACTCAGCGCGATGGCGAGGCTCCGCGGTCGGTAGTGGCTCGTATCCGAGGACGCCGAGGAAAACGCGCGAAGGGCAAATTCCCGCAGGTTCGCGGGCGCTGTCTGTGGAAACTCGGTGCTGGACTCAAAGCGGATGTGCGCAGCCAGCCCGACGGGATCGACATATTTGGGGGTAAGCCCTCCCCGCAGCACATTGTCGGAGTTGGCCATGATCTCGACGCACTGTCCGCCCAGATACGCGTGGGGCACATTGGCACCCTGAAAGATCGAGTCCCCCGGGTTCAGCTCCACGACGTTCATGAACAGGAACGCGAGCACACCGCGATCCACCGCCGCTTCGTCGCTTGGGTGGTTCCGACGCCAGTTCCTGATCCAGAAGTCCGCGGTGGTTGCATCGTCCGTCGCCTTACACTGGGCCCACAGCGGCTCGATCCAGCGCCTTAGCGAAGGCGTGGGGGCGGTCATGACGTGTTGAAACAGGGCCGTCAGCCCGCGCTCCGCGAGCAGGTCGGACAGCTCGGAGAGCTGTGGGAAGCGACCAAAC
>JBCCVP010000028.1:0-41548 GCA_039195135.1 Pseudomonadota bacterium
CCGCCAATCGGGGGGCTGCCCGATCCCGATCAGAGAGCTGGGGTTCCCCAGCGAGGGGCCAGTCGATGCCGATATCCGGGTCGTTCCAGGCAATCGCGTAGTCCGCCGCCGCATCGAACTCCCGCGTGCACTGGTACGCAAAAATGGCCGACTCCGACAGCACGCAGAAACCGTGGGCAAAACCCTCCGGCACGTAGAGCTGGCGCCGGTTATCCCCGGAAAGATGAAAACCCAACCACCGGCCAAAGGTGGGGGAGTCGCGGCGGATGTCGACCGCCACGTCAAATACTTCCCCGGTGAGCACGTGCACGAGTTTGCCCTGGGGATTGGGCTCCTGATAGTGGAGTCCCCGCAGCACGCCGCCGGCGGACTTGGAAAGATTGCTCTGGCGGAAGGTCACGTCCAGGCCGGCCTCTGCGTAGCGCTGGTGGTTCCACGTCTCCATGAAGAATCCCCGATCGTCGCCGTGCATGACGGGTTCAAATACCAGCACGCCGTCGAGCTCTGTGGGGATGACGTTCACAGCGGCTGCGCAGCGCCGGCGGCAAGCCGCAGCAGATAGCGGCCGTAGCCGTTTTTCGACAGCGGCTCTGCCAGCGCCGCCAGCTCGTCGGCGCTGATCCAGCCCCGGGAGAAGGCAATTTCCTCTGGGCAGCAGATGCGCAGACCCTGGCGCTGCTCCAGCGTCTCGATATAGGTGCTGGCCTGCACCAGCGACTCGTGGGTACCCGTGTCGAGCCAGGCGTAGCCGCGCCCCATGCGTTCCAGATGCAGCGTGTTCTGATCCAGGTAGCTGCGGTTCAGGTCCGTAATCTCCAGCTCGCCCCGGGAGGACGGGGTCAGGCTCGCCGCCAGCTGCGGCGCCTGGCCGTCGTAGAAATAAAGGCCCGTCACGGCGTAGTTGGACTTGGGATCCTGCGGCTTTTCCTCAATGCCGATCACGGCGCCGCTGTCGTTCAGCTCAGCCACGCCGTAGCGCTTGGGGTCGCTGACCCAGTAGCCAAACACAGTGGCTCCCTGCGCCCGGGAGTTGGCCGACTCAAGGAGCTGCACCAGCCCGTGGCCATAGAAGATGTTGTCGCCGAGGATCAGGCAGGACGGCTCATCACCGACGAAGCTCGCGCCGATGAGATACGCCTGCGCCAGGCCACCGGGGTCCGGCTGTACGGCGTACTGAAGGTTCAGTCCCCAGCCAGCACCATCTCCCAGCAGGGCCTGAAACTGCGCTGCATCTTCCGGCGTGGTGATGATCAGGATGTCGCGAATACCGGCCAGCATCAGCGTGCTCAGCGGGTAGTAGATCATCGGTTTGTCGTACACCGGGAGCAGCTGTTTGCTGACCACCCGAGTGACCGGATACAACCGGGTGCCGCTGCCCCCGGCCAGAATGATTCCCCGACGCTTCACGACTGTCCCTGCGCCGATCCCAGCCCCAGGCGCTCTCCCTGATAGCTCCCGTCCAGGATGCCGCTGATCCAGGGCTGATTGTCGAGATACCAGGAAACGGTATTGGCAATGCCTTCAGCGAAGGTATGAGCCGGGTGCCAGCCGAGCTCGTTTTTGATCTTGCTGGCATCGATGGCGTAGCGCCGGTCGTGGCCCGGGCGATCTTTCACAAACTGGATGAGCGTCTCCCGCGGTCCGGACGCCAGCGGTTGCCGCTGGTCGAGTTCGCCGCAGATGGCTTTCACCACCTCGAGATTGGTCATCTCCGCGTCCCCCCCCACGTTGTAGACCTCCCCCGGCCGGCCGCCGGTGAGTACCGCTTCGATGGCGCTGCAGTGGTCGGAGACGTGGAGCCAGTCCCGCACATTCTTGCCGTCCCCATACACCGGCAGCGGCTCGCCCGCGAGCGCTTTGGTAATCATGAGGGGGATCAGCTTTTCCGGGAACTGGTAGGGCCCGTAGTTGTTGGAGCAGTTTGTGGTCAGCACCGGCAGGCCGTAGGTGTGGTGGAACGCGCGCACCAGGTGGTCCGACGCTGCCTTGGAGGCGGAGTAGGGCGAATTCGGCGCATAAGGGGTGGTTTCGGAAAAGTGGCCGGTTTCGCCCAGGGACCCGTACACTTCGTCGGTGGATACGTGGAGAAAGCGGAAGGCAGCCTGCTCGTCCGCCGGCAGCGCCAGCCAGTAGTCGCGCACGCACTCCAGCAGAGCCAGGGTGCCCACCACGTTGGTTTGGATAAAGGCGGCGGGGCCGTCAATGGACCGGTCAACGTGGCTTTCCGCGGCAAAATTGACCACGGCGCTGGGGCGATGGCCCTTCAGCAGGCCCGCCACCAGCTCCGCGTGGCCGATGTCGCCGTGCACAAAATTGTGCCCATCCTTACCCATCACCGGATCGAGCGTGTTGAGGTTTCCGGCGTAGGTCAGGGCGTCGAGGTTAACGACCCGGGCCGCATCGCGCTCCCGCACGCCCAGCACAAAGTTTCCGCCGATGAAGCCGGCCCCGCCGGTCACCAGCCAGGTTGCCTGGCTCATGGGTTCGCTCAGAACGGTATGTCGTCGTCGAAGTCGTCCGCCGGCGGGGGCGGCTGCTGCGGCGTGCCGCCGCTGCCTCGGGGGGAGGGGCCAGCGCCGCGATCACCGCCCGGGCCGTCAAACGGCGCTGAGCCGCCGCCGCCGCGGCTGTCGAGCATCTGCATCTCGTCCGCCACAATCTCCGTCGTCCAGCGGTCCTGCCCCTGCTTATCCTGCCATTTGCGGGTCTGCAGCCGGCCCTCGAGATACACCTTGGATCCCTTGCGCAGATATTCGCCGGCAATTTCGCCCAGGCGCCCGAAGAGCACCACGCGGTGCCACTCGGTTTCCTCTCGCATTTCGTTGCTCTGCTTGTCCCGCCAGCTGCGGGAAGTGGCCACCGACAGGTTGCTCACCGCCGCGCCGCTCGCCGTGTAGCGGGTGTCCGGATCGGCGCCGAGGTTGCCGACCAGGATAACCTTGTTGATTCCGCGCGCCATGCCGGACTCCTTAAATGTTGGTGCCTCTGAAGGCGGGAAAGTCTAACAGAAAGCAACTTGCGGAAAGTAAGCCGCGGGCTGGATTTTGCGTCAGCTGGACGCCTTGTTCCCGGCGCGACGACGTCTACGCGGCGTACACCGGTTTTGGATATAATTGCTGCCGAAGCCAAGAGTAAGTCCGTGTCCGCCACCGTAGATCACGTTTCCACGCCCATTTCGGGCGATTATTTTGCCCGCGTAACCGACCTCGTCCGGCAGGACATGGCCGCCGTGGACGAGTGCATCCGTGCCAGTCTTCACTCGGATGTGATGCTGATCAATCAGATTTCCGACTACATCGTCGGCGGTGGTGGCAAGCGGCTGCGGCCCGCATTGCACCTGCTGTGCGCCCAGGCGCTCAATTATTCCGGGCGCCACCACATTCCGCTGGCGGCCATTTTGGAGTTCATCCACACCGCGACCCTGCTGCACGACGACGTGGTCGACGAGTCGGAGATGCGGCGCGGCAAAAACACCGCCAACGCCGTGTGGGGCAACGCCGCCAGCGTGCTCGTCGGCGATTTCCTGTATTCCCGCGCCTTCCAGATGATGGTGGAGGTGGACCAGATGGCGGTGATGCGCATCCTGTCGCAAACCACCAACACCATTGCCGAAGGCGAGGTGATGCAGCTCCTGAATCAGGGTAATCCCGATACGGATGAGGCCCGCTATCTCAAAGTGATCCGCTGCAAAACCGCCAAGCTGTTTGAGGCCGCGGCGGAGCTGGCGGGTGTGATCTGCGCAGCCGGCAGTGAGGTGGAGCAGGCGCTGGCCAGCTACGGCATGCATCTTGGCCTTGCATTTCAGCTGGCCGACGACATGCTCGACTACGAAGGTGATGCGCGGGAGCTGGGCAAGAACCTCGGCGACGACCTCGCTGAAGGCAAGCCGACGCTGCCGCTGATTCACGTGCTTAGGGTCGGCGACGCTGCGCAGCGGGACATCGTGCGGGCGGCCATCGAGCAGGGCGGCCTGGACAATCTCGACGAGGTTATCGCGGCGATTCACAGCACCCAGGCGCTAGAGTACACCCGGGAGCGGGCCACCGCCGAGGCCACCATGGCGCGCAACAGCCTGCACGCGCTGCCGCCGTCCCCGGCCCGGGACGGGCTGGATACGCTCACCCATCTCGCGGTTTCCCGCCGCAGCTGACCCACCGCCAACCTGAAGGCGCCCATCGGGGCGCGTACCGCCATGAGCAGCATTCGTAATATCGCCATCATCGCCCACGTGGACCACGGCAAAACCACGCTGGTGGACCAGCTTCTGCGCCAGTCCGGCACCGTGGACGCCCGGGCGGACCTGCCCGAGCGCGCCATGGACTCCGGTGATCTGGAGCGCGAGCGGGGCATCACCATTCTGTCAAAAAACACCGCCGTCACCTGGCGCGACTATCGCATCAATATTGTCGACACGCCGGGCCACGCCGACTTTGGTGGCGAGGTGGAGCGGGTTCTGTCTATGGTCGACAGCGTGCTGTTGCTCGTGGACGCGGTGGAAGGGCCCATGCCGCAGACCCGTTTTGTGACGCGCAAAGCGTTTGACCTAGGCCTCAAACCCATTGTGGTGATCAACAAAATGGACCGCCCGGGGGCCCGGCCCGGATGGGTGCTGGATCAGACTTTTGACCTGTTTGACCGCCTCGGCGCCAGCGAAGACCAGCTCGATTTCAGCACCGTCTACGCCTCGGCGATCGCCGGCCAGGCGGGGGTGGAACCGGACGCGCTGGAAGACAGCCTTGATCCCCTGTTTCAGGTGATAGTGGACGAGGTGCCGCCGCCCCCCGTGGATCCGGACGGGGACTTCCAGATGCAGATTTCCACGCTGGACTACTCGACCTACGTGGGGGTGATCGGCATCGGGCGAATTGCCCGCGGCCGGGTTGCGCCCAATATGCCGATCACGGTGGTGGACCGCGACGGTGCGTCACGCAACGCCCGGGTGCTGCAGGTGCTGGGGCTCAGCGGGCTGGAGCGGGTGGAAATGGAGGGCGCCGCGGCCGGCGACATCATCGCCATTTCAGGTATCGAGGGTCTGGGCATATCCGAAACGCTATGCCCCCGGGGCCAGCCGGACCCGCTGTCCGCGCTGACGGTGGACGAACCCACCATCACCATGTCCTTCCGGGTCAACACCTCGCCCTTCGCCGGCCGGGAGGGCAAATATCTGACGTCCCGACAAATCCGCGAGCGGCTGATGCGGGAGGCCAGCTATAACGTGGCGCTAAGGGTTGCCGACACGCCGGATCCCGACGTGTTTCAGGTGTCCGGCCGCGGCGAACTGCACCTGGCTGTGCTGATCGAAACCATGCGGCGGGAACAGTTTGAGATCGCCATTTCCCGACCCCGGGTGGTGCAGAAGGAAGTCGATGGGGTGCTGTGCGAGCCGTTCGAAGAGCTGGTGGTGGATCTGGCGGAAGCCGGTCAGGGCGCCGTCATGCAGCGCCTGGGAGAGCGGCGTGGCGAGGTGCGCAATATCTCAACGGACAACGCCGGCCGGGTGCGCCTGGAGTACCTGATTCCCTCGCGCGGACTGATTGGCTTTCAGTCGGAGTTTCGCACCCTGACGGCCGGTGAGGGGCTGATGCATCACCGCTTTGAGCGGTTTGCGCCGCGCATCGATGAGCCCATCGCGCCGCGGAAAAACGGGGTGCTGATCTCCAACAGCACCGGTAAGGCGCTGGCCTATGCCCTGTTTAACCTGCAGGAACGGGGTCGCATGATGATCGATGCCGGCGAGTCGGTTTACGAAGGGCAGGTTATCGGGCAGAACTCCCGGGGCAATGATCTGACGGTGAACCCGCTGAAGGGAAAACAGCTCACCAATATCCGCGCCGCCGGCAAAGACGACGCCATCCTCCTCACGCCGCCGGTAAAATTCAGCCTGGAGCAGGCGATGGAGTACATCGAAGACGATGAGCTGGTGGAGGTCACGCCCGCCTCGCTGCGGGTGCGCAAGGCGTTGCTGACCGAATCGGAGCGCAAGCGCGCGGCGCGCTCGGGCTCGGAAGCGCCCTGAGACCTAGCGTGCGCGGTCCAGCCAGGACCGCAGCCGGTGTTTGAGTCGCCCGAGGGGCGACCGCATCGCCTTGATCCGATCCAGCACCAGGTCCATCGCGTCCTCCGCTGCCGCCTCGCCGCTTTTTATCAGCTCCTCATAGGCGCCGAACTGGGACCAGTGCAGGCCAAAAACGTCCGAGAAGATCGTCACGTCGGCCTGCTCCGCCTGCAGGCGTGCCAAAGACATCTGCGCCAGATTTTCCGCGCGGGTCGACAGCGAATAGACGCTGATCTGCTGAAGCTCCGGCAGCCGCCGTTGATTGACGTCGCTCGCAATCACAAGCTGGTTGCGCGGGCGCAGCGGCTCGACGGGCACGGGAAAAAACACGCCGCCGTCGACAATCACCTGCTCACCGACCACGTCCGCCTCGAGCACCCCCGGAATACTGGCGCTATTACACAGCGCGTTGATCAGATCCCCGGAGTGATAGATCACCGGCGTGCCGTGGCGAACGTCGGCGGCGCAGACCACCAGCGGCAGGGCCAGTTCGGAAAACGTTTCTGCCGGAATCAAAAACCGGAAGGCGGCCTCGAGCCGACTGCGGGGAATGACAAACTCCCGCATGAGGGACATGTTGACGACCATATGGTCCTTGAAACGGCGGGAGAAGACGCTCTCCAGCGAGCCCTTCTCGAAGCGTTTGGCCAGCCGCTGGGTGCCCAGGCTTTTAAACACATCACTTTCGAGGTACTCGGCGAAGCGCCGCGCAATCCACGCGGGGTCCGGCCGGGCGGCATACATCGCGGCGACCACCGCGCCGGCGGAGGTGCCGGCAATTTCATCGATGGTGACGCGGTACCGCTGCAGCGCCTTCAGCACACCGATATGGGCGCTGCCACGGGCCCCGCCACCGGACAGGGCAAGGCCAATTCTTCGGTTTTGGGGCCGGGCTTCTGAACACGTCTGTTGCAGAGATTTCACATCTCCCGCAACTTGTCGGGCGTATCGTGGGTCTACAATGTCTGACATAGGTTGACGCTGTGTGCTTGCCTGCCTTGATGACTCGATCTAATCTGCTGCCAATGGCTGACGCAATTTTCCCTGATTCGCTGCCGCCCGTCCGAACTCAGCCCCGCAAGCTGGCGCTCGCAATATGCTGTGTGCTGGCGACCACCCTGGGCGGACCGGCGACGTCCTACGGTCAATCCGAAGCAACGTTCGCGCCTGAGGAACTGCCCGAAGCACCGGTCGAAGCGGCGAACCCACCGGCAGCCACGACGGATCCCGTCGGTGAGGTGGAAATACCCGCGCTTGAAACCGGTGAAACACCCCTGAGCCCCGAGGAATCAGCCATTTTTGAATCGATGACTGACGAAGACGGGCCGGTGCCGGACGATGAGCGGTTTGGCCAGATCGGGGAACTGCGGGTTGATCGGTTTGAGGCGCGCCAGGTGTTCACCAACTACATGGTAGCCGAACAATACCCCGAAGCGGTGGAAGCGGCGGCCACCGGCCTGGAGCTGGCGCGCACGGAACTTGGGGATGGTCATATCGACACGGTGCCGTACATCACCGACCTTGGTAACGCGCTGCTGCGCAATGGCCAGCCGGGTGAGGCGCGAATCCAGTTCGAGAAAAGCATCACGGTGCTGCGGGACAAGGCGGGTATCTTCCACGAAGATCTGGTGGAGCCGCTGACGGGGCTGGGTCTGGCTTTCCAGGATATGGCGGAGCACGACCAGGCGATCGACTCATTCAACTACGCGCAGCACGTGACGCACCGGGTAGAGGGGGTCTACAACCTCGATCAGGTGCGCATCATCGAGGCCACGGCCTCCAGTTTCGCCGCGCAGGAGCGCTGGCTTGAGGCTGAGAACCTGCAGCTGCTGATCTACAAGCTTTACCGCCGCAACTTCGGCGACGGCAGCGACGAGGCACTGCCCGGCATGTATCGTCTGGCCCGCTGGTATCAGCAGGTGCAGGATTACCGCCAGTCTCGGGTGATCTACCGCCGGGCGATCAAAAACCTGTCCGCCAAATACGGCGAGGACTCGCCCAAACTCATTCCGGCGCTCAAAGGTATTGCCGGCGCCTACCTTGAGGAAAACGGCCCCGATGCGATCAAGGGGCTGCGCGCCTCGGAAGAAATTCTGGCGATCATGAACGCCAATCCAGATGAGTTTTCCCTCGAGCAGCGCATTCTCGCCCACCTGGAAATGGGCGACTGGTTTGTGCAGTTCAACCGCTCGGAGGAATCCTGGTCCCAGTACCGCGCCGGCTGGGAACTTGCCCAGTCAGACCTCACCAGCGACCGCGATTGGATCGCCTACTTCGACCGGCCCCACCTGATTTATCCCGGCGCCAAGCTTGGATTGGAAGTAATCGGCTATGGCCGGGTTGGCGATGAGGTGTACTACGATTTTGAATTCACCATCGCCCGCAGCGGGCGGCCGGAAGAGATTCAGATTATCGGCACCAACCTGCATGGCCAGACCCGCGGCGTCGCGCTGCAGGCGTTTCGCTTTGCCCGCTTCCGGCCGCGTATCGTAGACGGCGCCACCGTTGCCACCCCGGGCTACAAAGTCCGCCGCGTCTACCCCACCGACGCGCCTCCCGGCTTCGGCCAGGCTCAGGTCGGCGGTCAGCGCGGCTGACGTCGTGCGGGAATAAACGAAGAAACGGCGGCCGGCAGCTGCTGCGGTCGCGGAGGCTCAGGACTGCATCAGGCCTGCATCAGGCCCGATCAGGGCCCCGTCAGAAGCTCGCCTAACTGCTGCCCCAGCGACTTGCAGGAAGCCGACTTGGTGCGGGCGATCAGCGGTAGCGGAACGCCCAGCGCCGGGATCACCGACGTGCCGGTGGCTTCCGCGCTGATAATGCCCATGGACTGGCCCTCCTGCACGTCCCAGATGGACGCTTCGTAGGTAGAGTTGTTGTCCCAGCTGAGCACGCCGAGGCAACCGCCACCGGCCGGACTCAGGGTGCAGGTCATCACGCCCTGCTTGTTGCGGGCCTCGGACTCGCCGTGGATCCAGACCAGGTAGCGGACATTCATTTCGTCCACCTTGGCGGCGATCCGCGGCTCCTCAAGAAGGCTGGTTACCGCCTCGGCGCGGGTTGGTGCCAGCCGGGGCTCAAACCACGGGAACATGGCGTCCTTGAAGCTGTTCTCGCTGACGATATTGACGTCACCGGCGCGGGACCGGAGCTGGCCATAGAGGCACTCGGAGAAGCTGTCTTCGGTTTCGATCACCGCATCCTGGCGGTTGGTCAGGATGACGACGGACTCGCCGTCACCCATTTCCAGGGTGTCCTGCATGTATTCCTCAACCCGGGCGGTCACGCAGCCGCTCAGGGCGATGACCAGCAGTCCGCAGACGCCGGCTTTGACGATCCGTAAGGATTGGGGTGATGCTTGGGGGGTCACGGGGATGAAATCTCCTGGCCGGTGGGGTTGCTGCGCCACTGCTCTTTTTCAACCACGCCTTTGAACTGGCTGACCATGGCGGCGGCGGCATCGCGCAGCGCAAGCGTGGTGGCCTCGCCTAGGGATTGATTGCCGTTGACAAACTGCTTGCGGTCTTTGCCGTAGGCAACAAACGGCCAGTAGCCAACGATGGTGCCTTCGTCGGAGTAGAGGCGAATCTGATACTTCATGGAGACGGCGTAGAAGTTGGTGGCGGTCTCCGCCGGCGAGAGGAATGCGTATTCTTCAAGCACCGGCTCCAGCACCAGATCTACGCCATAGGCCGAGTTGTCACCATCGGCCTGCGGCACGGCGATGGTCTGCTCAAACAGGGCGCCGAATACCTTGTCGTACATGGCCTGCTGCTTGCTGCCCAGCTCAAATTCGAGTTTTTCTTCCTCGTCGCTGTACACGTACTGGGTAAAGCCGGGGCTGTAGAACACGCCAACGCTATAGGGCAGGGGGGTGACGACCGGCTCCGGAAAGGTCGATTCAATGACCACCGTGCCGGCGCAGCCGCTCAGCAGCGCTATCGCAGCCAGCGCCGCGAACCTTGCCAGCGCGTGCCGGCCGGCGTTCCTGTTCTGCTTGTTCAATCCATCAGCCTCCGTCGCTGACACGAAGGGAATTCCGTGCTGCCTGCGGGGTCGGGTTCCTTGGAGATACCCGACTAGACCGCGCAAGCCGCGGTTCCGTTGCACCATAGATACTAACAGCATTAGCCGTGGCCGCGACGTGAGGGCCACGAGCGTCATACGAAAATATTAGTAGATTAGCGGGCCCAGGCCAACCGCGGGCCAACTGCGGGCCAACTGCGGGCCAACCGTGGACCAGCCGCCGGCCAGCCGTCACAAAAAAGCTGCAACTGTTTCGCCACTATAATGGTCTGATAACACAACGATGCGACGAGCAACGACCATGCGACACAACCAATGGACAGCACTTGCTGCAGTTATCAGCCTGGCTGCAGCTGGCTGCGCGACCAATCAGAGCCAAAGCAGCATGCCCCAGCCGCCGTCGATGCCGTCCCCGTCTTCGATGCCGTCGCCCTCCATGCCGTCGCCGTCGATGCCGTCCCCGTCATCGTCCCCGTCCATGCCGTCGCCCTCCATGCCATCGCCGTCGATGCCGTCACCGTCGATGCCATCGCCGTCCATGCCGTCACCGCCGGGATCACCGTCGGCGCAGAGTTCGCCCCAAAGCTCCCCGCCCGGATCTCAGGGGGAGACGGCCCAGAGTTCGAGCGCCGACAGTGCCAGTGATGCCGCCGGCGGAGATAGTGAGCTGGAGGTGCTGGAGCCGGAAGAGTCGGAAGCTGCTGCCGACGCCTCCGCTGAGCCCACCTGGGACGCAGGCGAGAGCGGCGGGGAGGAATCGCTGGCGGAGGCCGCAGAATCCGGCGGCGGCGCTTCCGGTGGCGGTGAGGAATCGCTGGAAGAAGGCGCGGAATCCGGCGCCACCCCAGCCGGCGGAGGAACGCCCGGCGGCAGCCCCGGTGGAACACCTGGCTCTTCCGAAGCGATCGCCGGCCAGCCGGCTATGGGTGGCGGTGCTCCCAGCGGCAGCGAAGAGGCGCTGGACGCCGAGCTGCAGAGTTCGCTGGAAATTTTTGAAGGTGAAATGGAGCGCACGATCACCGTGCTTGCGTCCAACGACCCCTCGGACGGTGATCAGGCCGGAGGCCAGGCCGGTGGCGGCGCCGAAGAGGAAGGTGAAGGCGGCCCGTTTGACCAGACCGGCGGCGGCGCGGAGCTGGTGATGGTGAACGGTGATCCGTCTCTCCTGCCCGGCGCCTCGGACGAGGACGGCGAACAAGGCGGCGAGCCCGTGACCGGGCGGCCGGGACTGGAAGGGGGCGGAAGTGCCAATGAAACCTATCCGCGCATTCCCGGTGACGTGGGCAGCGGCGAAGATGATGACGTAGTCGCCCGACAGATTCGCGAAGCCGCCATTAACGAAGACGATCCGTCCCTGCGGGAGAAGCTCTGGGAAGAGTACCGCAACTACAAACGATCAATTCAATGAGGACCGCTATGCGTAGCTTGAGTTTTGCCGCCGTGGCCATCACGGCACTGATCACCGGAGCCTGCACCACGGCCACGGTTAAAACGGTCAACTCGGTAAACATCGACAAAGCTGACCAGGAACTCAGCCAGGATCAGCTGTTGGACGTGGGTCTGATGATCTTTGATCCGGGTATCCCGGAGAACGCTGCTCAGGATGACGACAACAACATCTATCCTGCCGTGCGCCGCGCCGAGGCGCGCTACGTGCCCTATCTGCTGCGCACCACGATGGAAACATCCAACCAGTGGGGTGCGGTGCGGGTGCTGCCGGCGGCCGACCCGGCCTCCGAAGTGGTCGTCAACGGCCAGATCCTGCATTCCGACGGCGTGGTGCTGGAGGTGCGGGTGCAGGCGGTGGACGCCACCGGCCGGCAGTGGCTGGATAAGAAATACGCTGACCTGGCCACCCAGTTTGCCTACCGCGATGACGTGGAGTACAACGGCGACGCGTTCCAGGACCTTTACAACCTGGTCGCCAACGACCTGCGCGAGGCGCGGGACAAGCTGAATATCGAAGAGCTGAAAGAGATACGCACCGTGGCCAACCTCAAGTATGCCGCGGAGGTGGCGCCGGATGCGTTTGGCGAGCACCTGACGACCAATCGCAACGGCGATGTGGTGATCAACCGTCTGCCCGCCTACGACGACCCGATGATGCGCCGGGTTAACCGAATCCGGGAAAGTGAGTACCTGTTTATCGACACGGTGGATCAGCAGTACGCCGTGTTCTACCAGCAGATGGACCCGAGCTACGACCAGTGGCGGCGCTACTCCTATGAAGAAACACTGGCGATGGAAGACATCAAGCGTTCCGCCCGCACCCGGGCGCTCGCGGGGCTGCTGGGCGTCGTTGGCGGGGCGGCCATCTCCTCCCGCTCCAACGGCAACTACGCCATGAACACCGTCGGCAGCGCCGCTGCTCTTGGCGGCATCTACGCCCTCAAGCAGAGCTACGACACCTACCAGGAAGCCAAGATCCATCAGGAAGCACTGAAGGAACTGGCCGCCTCTTTTGACGCGGAGGTCAAACCCATCGTGCTCGAAGTGGAAGGGGAGGTGATCAAGCTCAACGGATCCCTGGACGCGCAGTACCAGGAATGGCGGCGGCTGATGCGGGAGATCTACGAAACCGAAACCGGCATGCCGGTGGCGGACACGGTACCTCAGTAACCCGCGATGACCCGGGATTTTGGACAAATAGCGCTGAGTGACTTCAGCGACCGGCAGCTATTGCCTGGTTCCAGCGTGTCCTGGCAGGCGCAGCTGGCGGGCGAAGCGGTGGTGCTGCGCGCGCTGGCGGGTACGTCTTCGGCGGCCCTGACCGAACCGCTGGAGCGGCTGGCGGCGTGTTCGCATCCCGCCGTCGTGCGCCGCGTTTCCTGGGTGGCGGAAGGCGAGTCCCTGTTTCTGGTTCGGCCCTGGATCGAGGGGATGCCGGCACAGCTGAAAACGGCGCCGCTGGAAGAGCGCCTGCCGCTGGCGCGCCGGCTGGCCGAAGCGCTGGATGCGCTGCACGCCGAAGGGCTCGGCCATGGCCGGGTGCATCCCCGCAATTTGATTGTTGATCCTGATCTCAAGCTCAAAATTGTTGATCCACAGCTGGAGGCCACCGTGCCGCCGCTGGTGGATCTGGTGGGTCTGGGGCAGCTGCTGTGGACCTTCGAGTCCGATCAACCGGTGGAAACCCTGAGCGACGCCGCCCGGGCGCAGATTCTGGACGAAGCGGCCGGTGAGCGGGTGCTGCCGCCGCGGCTGGCGCGGCTGATACTCCGGCTGCTGGCGGGTCGGGTCGGCACCGCGGGCGAGGTACGGGAGGAGCTGGAGGATATTCAGCTCAGCCTGAGCCGCGCGGATAACCAGGTGCTGGCGCACTGGCGCTCCGAAACCATCATGCCGGTCCAGTCCGGCAGCGAGCCGCAGCCCGCGCCGGCGCCCGCCACGCCGGCACCGGCCCCAGCGGCCGAGGCGACCGCTTCACCCTCCCGACTGCCGTTGTTTCTGGTCAGCGCGGCGGCCGCGCTGCTGCTGCTGGCGCTGCTGTTTGTGGTGCGGTTTCTCCCCGACCGCGTGGCGGAGCCGCCTCCAGCGGTGGTGGCCGAACCGGAACCGGACCCGGCGCCGCCGGTAGCCGCTGCCGTGCCGCCGCCAGCGCCGGTGGATCTGGAAGAGCTGCTGCGGCAGCGGGAGGCGACCCAGGCGATTCTGGACGAATTGATCAATCTGCAGCTTGAGCTTGAGGAACAGAAGGTTGAGCAGTGGGGCGAGCGCGCTTTTGCGGCGGCCGCCGAACGCGCTGCTGAGGGAGACGAACCGTTCCGTGAGCAGCGCTTTTTGGAAGCGGGCGATATCTATACCGAGGCGCTCGATCAGCTGAAAAGCCTGGCGGCGCTGCGTCCCCTGGTGCTGGCGGAGGCCCTGGAGCGGGGCCAGTTTGCCCTGACCAGCGGTGACGCCGCGGCGGCCCAGGAAGCGTTTGCCCTCGCGCTGGCGATAGAGCCAGACAATGCCGACGCCCTGGCCGGCCAGGCTCGGGCGGAAACGCTGGACGAGGTGCGGTCCCTGCTGGCGGAGGTTCGGGTCGCACGCCAGGCGGAGGACCTGACTCGGGCCCGGGAGCTGCTCAACCAGATCGTCGCCTTGGATCCGGCCACCCCCGGCGCCGCGGAGCAGCTGGCGGAGGTGGAACAGGCGATTGCGGACGAGCGATTCCGCCTTGCCATGTCCGAAGGGCTTGGCGCCCTGAACCGGGGCGCGTGGCAGCAGGCTCGGGAAGCCCTGGGCCGGGCGGCCCGCATGCGGCCCGCAGCCCGGGCGCCGGCGGACGCTCTGATTGAACTTGAGCGGCGCGAACGGGACGCGGCGGTGGCGGAAGGCACCGGTCTGGCCGAGCGGTCGGCGGCGGAGGAGCGCTGGGAAGCGGCGATCAAACACTATGACGATCTGCTGGCGGCGGACCCGAATTTGCGTATGGCTCAGGAAGGCCGCGAACGGGCGGTGGAACGGCTGGATCTGGACCGGCGCCTGCTGAACCTGCTAAACGACCCGTCCCAGTGGTGGTCGCAGCGCGGACGCACGGAAGCCGAATCGCTGCTCTATGACGCGCAGGGTGTCGCCACCCCCGGTCAGCGGCTGGCGGACCAGATTCAGCGTCTGAGCGCGGAAATCGAGCGGGCGCGGCAGCCGCAGGTGGTCACGCTGGTGTCGGATAACGCCTGCCAGGTAGTGGTCTACAAGGTGGCCCGGCTGGGGCAGTTTGAACGGCGGGAGCTGTCGCTGCTGCCCGGGCGCTACACCGCGGTCGGAACCCGGGACGGGTATCGCGATGTGCGGGTGGAATTTCTGGTCTCGACTCAGGGCATCGAGGCGCCGGTGAACCTTAGATGTGAGGAGCAGGTGCTGGCCCGGGGCTGATCCAGAGCTGAGGCCAACCCATTGCCTATGAGCGATACCAAACTCAAAAAAGAAACCGACAGCGCGTTTGAAGTTATTGCGCCGACGGAATTCAAACCGGCCCAGGCCGGACGCCGCTCCGGCTTTGCCGGCGTCTCCTGGTGGACCCTCGCCAGCGTAGGCCTGGCGCTGCTGGTGGCTGCGGTGGCGATATTCCTGTTCACCGCCCGGTCGGTACTGGTGGAGGTAGACCCGCTGCCGGAAGAACTGGCGGTGGAAGGTGGGCTCCTCCCGCTGAAGTTTGGGCAACGCTGGCTCCTGCACCCCGGTGGCTACGCGGTGAAGGCACAAAAGGCAGGCTACGTGCCGTTGGAAGCCACCTTTGACGTGACTTCCGCCGAGGGTCAGGCCTTCAGCTTTAGCCTTGAGAAACTGCCGGGTTTTCTGAACGTCGACGTGGCCGATGCCGCCAGCGCCGACGTCACGGTGGAGGGGGCCCACATTTGGCTCGACGGGCAGCCCCTGAGCCCGGCTCCGCTGGTACGCCATTCGCTGCCGCCGGGGGATTATGACCTGACGGTGCGGGCGCCCCTGTACCGGGATTTCTCCACCAGCGTGACCATCGAGGGGGCGGAGGTCGAGCAGACCCTGGCCGCAGTCCTTGAGCCCGCCTGGGGCGATGTTGCGCTGGTTTCTGTCCCCGAGGGGGCCACGCTTTATGTGGACGGTGACCCGGTCGGCGAGACACCGCTCACGGCAAAGATCCTTGAGGGTGACCGAGAGCTGGCGCTGCGGCTGGAGGGTTACAAAGACTGGACCAGCGGGCTCGGCGTGAGCGCCGGCAGCCAGGTGCAGCTACCGGAGGTGGCGCTGGAACCCGCGGACACGCTGATCAGCGTGGCGAGCAGCCCCGGCGGCGCCAGCGTGACCGTCGACGGCGAGTATCGCGGCCAGACTCCGCTGCGCCTGGCGCTGGCGCCTGGTCGTTCCTACCGCTTCGGGTTCACCCGGGCCGGCTACCAGACCAACTCCCGGGTGCTGGATGTGGTGGAAGGTGACGAAACGCGCCTGAACGTCCGGCTCCAGCCCATTTTGGGTTCCGTGCAGGTGGCTGGCCAGCCGGCGGATGCGGAGGTTTTTGTGGAAGGGGTCTTCAAAGGACGGCTGAACGAGCGGTTTGAACTTGCCGCCCACCCGCAGCGGGTGGAGATCCGCAAAGAAGGCTTTCAGTCCTATTCCACGACCGTGACCCCAAATCCCGATCAGGAGCAGCTGATCAACGTGGATCTGCTGAGTTTCGCCGCGGCGGCGGCGGCCAAGAACCCCGATCTCTGGACCACGCCGTCCGGCTATGCGCTCAAGCTCATCCGGCCCAGCGGCGTCTACCGGCTGGGCAGCCCGCGCCGGGAGCAGGGCCGCCGGTCGAACGAATTTGTGCGCCAGGTGCAGCTGGAACGGCCTTTTTATCTGGGCACCAAAGAAGTCAGCAACATCGAGTACAAGGCGTTTGCTGCCGATCACGATTCGGGCATTGCCGCCAACAACAGCCTGGCCCTGAAGGACCAGCCGGTGGTGCGCATCAGCTGGAACGATGCGGCCCGCTTCTGTAACTGGCTGAGCGCCCAGGAAGGACTGCCGGCGGCCTACGTGGAGCGCGACGACGTGATGGTTGCGGTGACGCCGATCAACACCGGCTACCGCCTGCCGACGGAGGCGGAGTGGGCCTACGTAGCGCGCTACGGCGCCAGCGCCCAGGCTGCCCGGAAATATCCCTGGGGCGCGCAGATGCCGCCGCCGGCGGGGGCCGGCAATTTTGCCGGCACCGAATCGTCGTCGGAAAATGAGCGGCCCCTGAGCAACTACTCCGATACCTACGCCGCCACCGCCCCGGTGGGTAAGTACGGCGCCAGCACCCTTGGCCTGTACGACCTCGGGGGCAATGTGCACGAATGGATGCATGACTACTACCTGATCCAGGGGGGCGGCCTGGGCAAAATCCCGCTGGACCCCATGGGCCCGGCCCAGGGCAACAATCATGTCATTCGCGGTTCCAGCTGGCGCAGCGGCAGCATTACCGAGCTGCGTCTGGCCTGGCGCGACCAGGGCTCTGGCGGCCGCGACGACATCGGCTTTCGCGTAGCCCGCTACATCGACGAATCGCAGGAGGGCTCTCCATGAAATCACCAATGACCGAAAAGCTGCTGCTGGCGCTTGGGCTTGCCGCTCTGCTGGGCGCGGCCGGCGCGCAGCAGAGACAGAACGCCGATGACGAAGCGCCGACGGAAGATGCCGAAGCCGCCACCGAAGTAGTCCCCGAAGGCAGCGATGAGCTGACCCCGGAGGAGCAGGAAGTCCTTGCCGAGGAAGCGGCCGAGGCGGGGGCGGAAGGCCCCAGCGGGGATGGTGTTACGGACGAAATGCGCGCCACCATGCGGCGATTTGTGCCGAGTGAACAGATCTCTGAGGACAGCTCCGTGTCCTTTCCCAACGATATTTGAGGTAAAACAGCGTGGATGGAACCATCAGGAACGAACCCCCCATGAAAAAAGGATTCCCGCTGGAGTTTGTTTTTCAGTTGTTTGCGCTGCTGCTGTCGGTGCTGATCGTGCACACCGCCTACGTGACGGTGATCCGTCCGGCGGCGGCGGAAGTCAGCGCGCAGCAGGCGGCGGCGCTTGCGGAAAATCCGGACTACGTGCCGGAGCGCTCGGTGTATGTGCTGATTCGCGACTTTGAGCAGGAAGCGTGTTTTGTGCTGCTGTTCTGGGCCCTGGCCATCATGGCATTTAAGGCCTGGCGAGGGGTGGGCGAACGGCGCCTGCTGGAGCGCACCCTGATGCCGGTGGGTGAGGGCATCAGCATCTTGCCGGAGGACACGCGGGAATACTCGCGACCGCTGCAGGCGCTGCCGGACAAGGAGCGGCGTTTTCTGCTGCCCCGGGTGCTGCTGACGGCGCTGCACCGCTTTCGCTCCACCCGGGATATCCAGAGCGTGGCCACCACGGTGCGGGAGCTTTGTGAGCAGGAAGCCGAGCGGCTGGAATCGGAGCTGTCCATGGTGCGCTACATCGCCTGGGCCATTCCCTCCATCGGCTTTATCGGCACCGTGCGCGGTATCGGTGAGGCGCTGGCCCAGGCCCACAAAGCGGTGGAAGGGGATATCACCGGCGTCACCGACAGTCTGGGTGTGGCCTTCAACTCTACGTTTATTGCCCTGGTCCTCAGCATCGTATTGATGTTCCTGATGCATCAGCTGCAGCTGATGCAGGAGCGCCTGTCCCTGGATTCCCAGGAGTACGCGGAAGAGCATCTGATCGGCAAGCTGCGGGAGTCCTGAGCAGACCATGATCGGCATCCTGGAGCTTAATGACGCGGGACTGCTGCTGTCGGCGGACGGTGCGGAGCTGCTGGAAAGCCCGGGCTATGCGGCCTTTGAAGGTCGCACGACCCACTTTGGCGAAGCGGCGGCGCAGCGGGTCAAGCTGATCCCGACCCAGAGTCACTACGCATTCTGGGACCGCTTCTCCCGGGAGCCGCTGCGCACGCCGGGACCGGTCCCCGGCCAGACCCAGGCGGATCTGGTTTATGCCCATCTGCAGTGGCTCTGGAATATTGTCGGGAAAGATCTCAAGGAACTGCTGATTGCCGTGCCGGGAGACTGGCAGCGAGAACAGCTGGCGCTGCTGCTGGGCATCTGTCAAAGCCTCAAGCTGCCGGTGCGGGCGCTGCTCGCCACGCCCCTGGCGGCCAGCGCCGGTCCCCAGCCAGGCCGCCGGCTGATGCATCTGGATCTCCACCTGCATCGCTGCGTGCTCTCCACCCTGGAGCAGGGCCCCTGGCTGACCGTGAAGGACGCCCAGGAAACCCACGAGGTGGGGTTGCTGCGGCTGCTGGATTCCTGGTCCGAGGCGGCGGCCAACGCCTTTGTGCAGGCCACCCGGTTTGACCCGCTGCACCAGGCCACCACGGAGCAACAGCTGTTTGACCGCATGCCGGCCTGGATGGCCGCCGTGGACAGCAACCAGCGGCTGGCCCACACGGTCAATCTGAGCCTCGATAACGGCGGCCAGACCATGGAGATATCCGCGCCCGGTCAGATTTTTGTTGACGCCGCGGAGCCGGTGATGAACCGGCTGCTCGCCTTTGTGGCCGAGGGGCTGCCTCCGGGGAGGCCCGTTACGCTGCAGGTGGGTCACCGCCTATCGCATCTTCCGGGCGCCGTCGAAGCGCTGTCGGCACTGCCGGATGTGGAAGTGGTGCCGCTGGATCGGCTGGCCTGCGCCGGCGCCCTTAAGCGCCTGTATCTGCCGCGGGATGCCGGCCGCGACGGTAACGCGGTCAACGTGACCCGGCTGCCCTGGTTCCAGTCTTCGCAGGTGGAGGTGCACGAACAGGGCCTCGCGAGCTATCGCCGCCGGGCGCCCACGCACCTGCTGCACCAATCGATGGCTTACCCCCTCAAGGGGGCCGAATTCAAGGTAGGTACCGCTGCCAGCGGCGGCGCCGGCATCTCCCTCAACGGTCAACCGCCCGGCGTGGCGGAGCGCCACTTCCGGCTGCGCGACGAAGACGGCGAATGGATTGTGGAAGACCTGAGCGGCGGCGCTACGGAAGTGAACGGCGAAGCCTTTGAAGGGCGACGCACGGTCACCGTGGGTGACCGCATCCGCATTGGGCGTCCGGCCCAGGAGTTTCTACTGATTGCGGAGGCGAAGACCGAGGTTGAGGCGGGCAGCTGATGGCACGCCGTAAGCGCCAGTTCAACGTATTCAACCTGTCCTTTCTGGACATCATGTCCTGTGGCTTTGGCGCGGTGATTCTGTTTTTTGTGATCATCAACCACGCCCAGGATGAGCGCAACGACGACCTGACCGCGGACCTTAGCGGCGAGGTCAACCTGGTGGAAACCGAGCTCAAGCTGGAGAAGCTGAATCTGGCGAAGCTGCAGAACGCGCTCACGGAGATCGAAGAGGAGATCATCACGGCGCAGGGTGCTTCGGATCGGCTGCTGCAGGAGGTCACCGAGTCGGAAGACGAACTGTCGGATCAGAACGCCGACACGGCGGCCCGCCGCGAGCACCTCAATCAGCTGATTACCGACCTCAAAAAGCTGGAGGAGGAGCGCGAGCGGCTGAAGCAGCTGGAGACGGAGGGCGGTAAAGCGGTACGCAGCTTCGTTGGCCAGGGGGATCGCCAGTATCTGACCGGCCTGCGGGTGGGCGGTCGACGGGTCGCCATTTTTCTCGACGCCTCCGCGTCGATGCTGGACGATACGCTGGTCAACGTGATCCGCCGTCGAAATCTGCCGGACGATCAAAAGCGCCGGGCGGACAAGTGGCAGCGGGCAATTCGCACCGTGGACTGGATTACCACGCAGATTCCGCCGGAATCCAAATTCCAGATCTATACGTTCAACACGGAAACCAAGCCGGCCATCGAGGGCACCGAAGGCCAGTGGCTTGACGTGGGAGAGGGACGAGACCTTGACCGGGCGGTGGCCGCGCTGCGCGACATCGTGCCGCAAAACGGGACCCGCCTGCACGCGGTGACCGAAGCCTTGTTTAAGATGGACCCGCTGCCGGACAACGTGTTTCTGCTGGTTGATGGCCTGCCGACGCAGGGCCGCACGCCGCCGACGCGCAAGGCCGTCGTCAGCTCCCGGGACCGGGAACGCTTTTTCTACGACGCCACCGGCGACCTGCCGTTGGGGGTGCCGGTGAACACAATTTTGTTTCCGATGGAAGGGGACCCGAAGGCGGCCAGTGGGTTCTGGCGCCTGGCCATCATCACCGGGGGATCGTTCATTACGCCGTCGCGAGACTGGCCGTAAGAAGAGAGGTCACTAATGGCTAGAAAGAAACGCCCCGTAGAGCAGATCAGCCTGTCCTTTCTGGACTGCATCTGCTGTGGCTTTGGCGCGATCATCCTGCTGCTGGTGATTGTCAAAACCGCCGAGCCGATGATCCTGGAGGAGACCCGGGAAGACATGAGCGGCCTGCTGGCGGACCTGCAGGAGCAGCTGGTGGAAATCCGCGGCGAAACCGTGGTGTTCAACCGGGAGCTGCAAACCCGCGAGGAACAGCTGTCGGAAATCACCGACAGCATCGCCCGGCTGACCGGACTGCTCTCCACCTTGCGCTCGGAGTTTGACTCGTCCGCGGACGAGAGCGAGGCCATCACGTCGATTGAAAATCAGCTCACCCAGGCGCGGCAGGAGCTGAACTCCATGCAGGAGCGGCTGAACTACCAGCGGGATCTGGACGACACCACGGTCGGCGGTATTCCGGTGGACAGCGAGTACGTGATCTTCGTGATCGACACCTCCGGCAGTATGCGCAACTTCGGCTGGAACCTGCTGCTGGACAAGATCATCGAGACGCTCGACGTGTATCCCGAAGTCAAAGGCATCCAGGTGCTAAACGACATGGGCGAGTACATGTTTTCCCGCTATGCCGAGCGCTGGATTCCCGACTCGCCGGGCCGCCGTAAGGCCATCATTGAGCGGATGAAAACCTGGAGCGCGTTTTCCAACTCAAGCCCGGTGGAGGGCATCACCAAAGCCATCGCCCGCTTCTACAAGCCGGGCCAGAAGATCAGCGTCTACGTGTTTGGCGATGATTTTTCCGGCTCATCCATCGGACGTGTCGTAGACATTGTCGACAAGATCAATCGGGAAGATGCCAACGGTGACCGCCTGGTGCGGATCCACACCGTCGGGTTCCCCGTCTGGTTTACCGCGCCCCGCAGCCAGCAGGCATCGGTGGAGCGGTTTGCCACGCTGATGCGACTGCTGGCGGAGAAAAACGGCGGCACCTTCGTCGGCCTCAACTCGCACCAGCCCTGACGGTCCCGGCCCCAGGGGTTGCTTTCCGCAGGCCCCTGCGAGACCCTAGCGGCCGTTTTGATTCAGGAAAGTCACTATGAGCCGAGCCTCAGCGCGCCACATCCTCGTGGATTCCGAAGCCGCCTGCGAGAACCTCAAGCAGGAAATTGAAGGCGGTGCCGATTTTGCCGAAGTTGCCCGGCAGCATTCGAGCTGTCCGTCCGGCCAGCGCGGTGGAGATCTGGGCGAGTTTGGTCCGGGCCAGATGGTGCCGGAGTTTGATCAGGTGGTCTTCAGCGCTCCCGTGGGGGAACTGCAGGGACCGGTGAAAACCCAGTTCGGGTATCACCTCTTAGAGGTAACCCACAGAACCTGACGGTACGCCTCCTCTGGCGGAAGGTGCCCCTCCTCCTCGAGGTCACCGACCGCACCTGATGAGTGCCGGGTTTCCGCCGGCCCCGAACCTTTGGGTTCAGAGCTTGGCCGACGGCCGCTCCGACACCATCTCATACCAGCGCCGGAGTCCCGGCCGCTGGTCTCCCACCTCAAGTTTGATCCACTTGGCAAAATCCACCAGGCACAAAGCCGTAATGTCCGCCATGGTGAAGTCCGGGCCTGCCAGGTGGTCCGACTCCTGCAGCTGAGTATCCAGTTCGTCAAAAAACAGCGCAGCCCGGGCCCGGCCCCGTTCCACCAGCTCCGGTATCTGGGGATGGGACTGCTGGCCGGTGACGGACCGGTTGCGAAAGCCGCGGGAGAAGTTTCGAAAGGACTCGGCGACGGCGCCGAAGCCTTCCAGCACACAGCGTTCGTTCCAGTTGGTAATCACGGCCTTTTCCAGCGGCGTTGTCCCCAGCAGCGGCGGCTCCGGGTGGCTGGCTTCCAGGTACACGGCGATGGCGCCGTTCTCCGTCAGCACCGTGCCGTTGTCCAGCTTCAGCGCCGGTACGGTGCAGGCCGGATTGATGGCCTTGAACCAGGGATCAAACTGCTCCCCCTCCCGTAGCGAAACCTGCACGGTTTCGATCACCAGGTCTTTTTCGGCAATCAGCATGCGCGCCCGGCGGGGGCTGGGGGCCAGTTCAGCGTCGTAGAAAATCATCGTTGTTATGACAGGACACTAAGTCCGGTTGCGGAAGCGGCCGATCATAACGCAGGAGCGGCCGCCGCGGGGAGCGGACAGTGTGGTGTTAGATCTTGGGACTGTAGTAGCGCGTCAGGTAGGTGCACAGGCCGTCCAGCCCGGGGAACAGCACCCGCTCGTTGATGTTGGACTGATCCAGCTTGTCCCGCACCTCCCACTTCATCTCCGCCGGGATGATCACCTTGCGGCAGATGTGCTCACCTTCCGGAAACCACCGGTCCATGGCCAGGGCAGGATCGGACATGACGGAAAACAGGCCGGACTGGTTGACGATGCGCGCGTCCAGCGACGGCGGCTCGATGAACAGTACAAACGGGTCGGCCGTGTGGCTGTCGAACGCGGCGAGCGTTTCCATCTGCTCGTGCAGCATGCGGGTGGTAAAAACGCGGGCGCTGGCCGTCGACAGGCTGTCCTTCAGCACCGGCGACAGGTGTTGGTTGGTGCGGACAAAATTGACGCACCAGATGGCGCCGTCGAGATGAAACTTATCCGTGTGGTCCGTGACAAAGTTCAGCGCCACGTAGGGCGAGTAGGTCCAGTCGAGCAGCCGCGTCGGCAGGCCGTGATGCTGCGCCAGCGCCAGCCAGTTCCAGATGTAGGACTCCTCGTGCATTTCCGCGTGGGCGTACTTCTGGAAGCTGCGAACGATATGGGGCTCCAGCCGCACAAAGTCGCCCCCCAGGCGCATCAGGGTGCTTTCCAGGCCGTAGCTTGCGTCAGACACGCCGCGGAAGGCGCAGTTGGACCGGTAGCGTCCGATATGTGGGTGCACCGGCTCATCGAACAGTACTTCGTTGAGATGGGCCCAGCTGCGGACCCGAACTTCTTCAATCGCCATGGGCGTTGCGCCTGAGCAGTCGTCAGGCGGGGACTATCTCATGAACCCGATGCCGAAGCACCGGTTCCGGCCATCGATCAGTCCACCAGCTTGATCAGCTCACCGGCCTGCGGCTCACCTCGGGGATAGGCGCCGTTCAGCAGCCGCAGGTTCTGCTCCGCGTAGGTGGGAATGGCCGACAGGTCCGCCAGCTCCGCGTAGGTGGTGCCGGCCTCGGCGCGCACGATCTTCACCTTCGGCGCCTCGGCCAGCGAGATGTCTTCGGCGTCCATGCGGTCGAAGCTGAAGATGGTGGCGATAAAGTCGCTGTCGGAAGCAATTTTGCTCAGATCCCGCTTGCCGGTGCCAATGAACACGTAGGCGCGCCGAATCCGGTTGTCGAGAATTGCCGCCACCCGGGCCGGCCGGTTGCCAAAAGGTCCGTTGGAGTAGCGTTTGATGGTGGCGATGTGGGCCCGCATGCCCGCCACGGTGATGCTCTTGCCGTCCACCAGCTTATCGACCCGGTATTTCTTGCGTATCACGTCTTCCGCGGTCATGGTGCGGCCGGGTACCACCACGTCGATCTGCAGCGCCGCGTCGTTGGTATCTGACATGGCCTGAATCTGGGAGGCGGCGCCGCCGACCCGCCAGTTCTCGGGAAACTTCATTTTGATGCCGTACTTGGCGTTGTAGAAGTAGTTGCGGCGCACCGTGCCGGCCGTTTTGCTGGGCCCGTAGGCCAGGCCGTCGATCATGTCCAGAAAGCGCTGCTGGTTTTCCGGCTGCACCTCCGCTGCGCGGAATTTCCGGGCTGCCGCCACCGCCTCCCGGAAACGCTGATCGTTGTCCGGGTGGGTGCGGTTGGTGCCGTGGGGAATGCGCGGCGTGCGGTCCTCGGCCCGGGCCCGCTCAAGCTCAAAACTTTCGCGGCTTTTGAGCAGCGTCACCGTGTCGGTAATGGCTTCGGTGGCGTAGCCCGCTTTGGCCATGTACTGGGCGCCGAGCTGATCGGCCTCCAGCTCCTGGTCCCGGCCGTAGCCGGTCGTCATCACGTCGCCCACGATACCCGCCGCTTCGCCGGCGAGCCGGCTGCGCGTCGCGATGGCCGACAGGGTGGACAGAGCGTTCCAGAGGCCCTGCTTGCTCTGCCGTTTCAGGCTGTGGCGGGCCGTGACGTGACCGATCTCGTGGCCAAGCACCGCCGCGAGCTCCGCCTCGCTGTTGAGGTGGGCCAGCATGCCGCGGGTGATATAGATGTAGCCGCCGGGAATGGCAAACGCGTTGACCAGATCATCGTCCAGCACGGTAAAGGTGTAGGTTCGGTCGGGGCTGTCGCTGTGCTTCGCAACGCGCTGGCCGATCTCGTCCACGTATTCCTGCAGCTGCGGATCGGGATAGGCGTTCACCGAGGCCATCATGCGCAGATGCAGCTCGGCGCCCAGCTCGGCCTCCTTTTCTTCGCTCATCAGAGCAAAGGCGGGGGCGCTCAGCAGCAAGCTGGCCAGGACCAGCAGCCGCGCAAAGGGTCGGAAAGGGCGTTTCACGATGGCATTTCCCGGGTTTTCCATGTCTCCATGATAGACCGCGAGAGGCCACTTTTGGTTTCAGCGGCCGCGGTGGATCACCGCGGCCGCTGTCCCCCGATCATTCAAAGGCGTAGCGGAACCGCAGCCCGTAGCTGCGGGGCGCCAGCACGTTTGTGCGGAAATAGCGCACGTTCGCGCCGGCAACGGTCTGGTTATACAGCGGATTGTTGAACACGCTGGATTCGCTGTAGTCGTCAAACGCGTTGTCGATGTAGCCCGTGACGGACCAGTTGGCCGTCTCAAAGCGGGCCGCAACGTTGGCCCGGCCGTAGCTGTCCAGCGTGAGACTGCCGCCGCGGCCGCCGGTCACCGAGAGCACGTCGTCCTGCCAGGAGTAGCCCACGTCAAAAATCAGCGCGTTGCCGCCGGTGAGCGGTTTGGTATAAGTGCCGAAGAGGGAAAACTGCGTTTCCGGTGCCCCCGGCAGCTGATCGCCGGCCTGGCCGTCCTCAAACGCGGTGCCAAACCCGGGCGGGGTGATGGTGCGAATCAGCGACGGCACCGCTTCGGTCAGCTCCGCATCGACGTAGCTCAGGCTGCCGCGCAGGGTCAGGTTGTCGCTGGCCCGCCAGACGGCGGAGACGTCGAAACCTTTGGTCTCGGCGGCGCCGGCGTTCACCGTGATGGAGGTGCCGGCGTTGACCGACACGGACGCCACCTGCGGGTCGGTCCAGTCGATGAAGTAGATGGAACCGTTCAGGATCAGATTGCCGTCCAGCCAGGTGGTCTTGGCCCCGATCTCAAAGTTGTCCACCGTGTCGGGAAAGAAGTCCCGCTCGTTGATCTGGGCAATGTCTCCCGGATTCGGACCAAACTGCTGCCCCGGGGCCAGCAGGCACAGCGATTGGTTGCCGGGCACAAAGACGTCCGGGCAGGCCTCGCCGCCGTTTGAAGCGCCCACCCGATAGCCCTGGCTGAAGGTGAAGTAGGCGGTGTTGCCGTTTTCAAAACTGTACGCCACGTTCAGCTTGTAGAGATCACCGTCAAACGACTGGTTTTCCGCAAGCGTCAGCTGATTGCCGATGTCGCTCAAGGGATAGGGCTGGAACGTGTCCGGCGTGGTGAAATAGGGAAAGTCGGTGGAGTTTGCCGTTTCCAGCGTGTAGTCGTAGTAGCGGGCGCCCAGGGTGACGGTCCAGTTTTCGGTGATGTCGAAACCGATCTCACCGTAGATGGCCAGTTCCTCCAGCTCCCGGCGGTCCGCCTCAAAGTACTCCAGGTCGTTCAGATCCTGGCGGAACGAGGGGCCGACAAACGCGCCGTAGCCGGGCGTAAACTCTGAGGACAGGGCGTCGTATTCATTGACGTTGTAAAACGCGCCGACGATCCAGTTCCAGGGCCCGTCAGAATTAGAGACCAGCCGCACCTCCTGGTCAAAAATTTCCGTCTCCTCGTCCTCAAAGGTAAAGGCGGTAAACGTTGGGAAGGTCTCGTAGCTGTACTCCAGCGTGATCAGCAGATCGGTCTGGTCTCGCTGGCCGTTTTCCTCAACGGTGGCAAAGCCCGTGGCGGAGGTGAGTTCCGCAAACCCGAGGTCCGCGATAATCTCCAGCGCCACCAGGTCCGTGTCACGATCGTTGGGCTCGGGAACCCGAAACGGCGAGTCATACTCCCCGACCGGCGCCGTACCCCGCTGACCCGAGACGTTGCGTCCGCCGTGTTCGGTTTGCTGGAAGTAGTAGGTGAGGGTGGCGTCCACCCGTTCATTGGGCTGCCAGCGTGCGGCGACCCGGCCTGACAGCACCTCCTCCGTATTGGCGTCGGAGATCGGGCGGAAGTTCGCCGCCCGGGCTGCCGGATCAGAAAAGTCCGGGTCTGGTTCGGACACGCCGGGCTGCTGCACTACCAGCGGATAGTCGATGAAGCCCCGATCATCGAGCCGGTCGACGGACGCCCGGACCGCAAAAGTCTCGGACAGGGGGTAGTTGAAGGTAACGCCCAGATCTGTGCTGATGCCGCTGCCTTCGTCGTAGCTGTAGGTATCACCGCGCAGATCAAACGACTGGGCTGTCAGGTCCGGCTTTTTGGGGATGTAGCGAATTGCGCCGCCCATGGTGCCGGCGCCGTAGAGGGTGCCCTGGGGCCCCAGCAGCACTTCCACCCGCTCCAGATCATTCAGCCGCAGATCCACGTACAGGGGAATCTCGCCGATATAAGTAGCGACGGTGCCACCGCCGTTTTCCTGCCCAAAGGCGTTGCTCACAGGCTCGGCGTTCAGCCCCCGAACCACAATCCGGTTACCATCCCGGCCTCCCTGATCTACCACGTTGATGCCGGGCACAAAGGCCACCAGTTCCGACAGGTCGCCAAAACCCTGCTGGGCAATCTGGGCACCGCCAACGGCGGCGATGTTGACCGGGATGTCCTGCACCGATTCAGTGCGGCGCGTGGCGGTCACGACCACCTCTTCGATCTGCGCCAGGGCGGTGCCGGGGACGCCGACGAGGCCCGCCGGCAGCGCCAGCAATCCGGCGGAGAGTTTGATCGCGTAGGGCAGTTTCTTCAGGGCGAACCGGGGTTTCCGGGAACGGTCCCGGGGGGTCGTTTGGGGGGCACGCTGGGCCATGGGCTCTCCTCGGGGTGGCGCGGATTTAACCGCTTTTTATCCATATTATCGGCGCTACCAATACCACATCTGGGCGCCGGTCGTTTCCCGAAGCGCGCATTTGCCGTGGTTTGTCCAGCCTGAGAAGCAAAAATGACTCGCCGTCAGGGCGTGATCTGATCCAGCGGCACGTAGTCGAGATCAAACCCGAAGCAGCGCGGCGCCACCACCGCAAGGGCTGCTTTGCTGCGGTAAAACGGGGGGCAGCCGACGCCGAATACGGTGACGCGTTGGCCGTAGCGCAGGCGCTCACAGTTCACCGGGGTGGAGGTTTCCTGGTCCACCGTCACGATCAGATCCGGCACCGTCGCGAGCACCTTGTCCCGCTCCCGGGCAATCAGGTATTCGTTTTTGATGTTGATGGTGAGCTGCCGCTGCGGATTGTCAAAATCTTCCAGCGTGGCCTCGCCGATATCATAGCCGCCGATGATGCGGGTGGACTTGTCGATGACTTTGCCGCTGAACAGGCGCCGCACAACGCCATAGGGTGTGGGCTCAAAAGCCGCCCTGAGGGGATCAAGCACGTCGCTGGCCGGACCCCGGTGCTCGCGCAGCGTGCGGCCGAGTTCCACGGTGAACGACAGGGTGCCGGGAATCACCGCTTTTTTCAGCTGAGCGCCGCTCATGGCGTGCTCCGCCACGGTGATCATGCCGCCGGCGGCGGCGGCGAAGCTCCGGATGTGCACCTCGTAGACCGCCGTCGACTCGGTGGAGAAGGCCGCCGTATTGCCGGCGTAATCCATGGCCAGCGCCGGCGTCGGTCTCACGCCGGCGATGGGGTAGGTCATCATCTGAGCTTCCGGAAATGCCCGCCCCATGCCGTCACCGTCGACCACCGGGACCCCCCGGGCGGCGGCGGCCACCAGCGGCACCAGCGAATTGCCGCCGCCGATCTCAAACGACGCGATGGCGTCGGCCCGGCGCCCGACGTGGCGCTCAAACGCCGAGAGCGTATCAACGGTCTCGGCCAGCGACGGCAGCAGTTCCAGCCCCACCGTTGGCGCCCCGACGCCGCCGATAGGTACCACAAACGCGTCGTCGTCCAGGTCCTCGGGCTGCACGGTTGGTACCGGGCCAAAACGGTCCAGCGCGGCTTTGGCAATGATCTGATGCAGGTGCGGGTCTCCACCGCCGCCGGTGGCCAGAAAAACGGACCCGCGGGCCAGGTCGTCGATGTGGCGGGCTTCGATGTGCTTCACGTGGATCCTCCCTGCGGTTCACCGGCAACGTCGCCGATGACTTTAATGCGCACCCGGGTGGCGCCCTCATCCATGTACGGAATTGCCGTTTCCTCCACGTCCGCGCGCCGGATGGTGGCGGGATCGGCGCCTGCGGCGACGGCCCGGGCGGTGGCGTCCCGAGTCACCGCTGCAAGGGCCTCATCCCGGGGCAGCTGGCGGTAGGACACCAGCTTCTCCGCCTCACCGCCGACCTGGGCGATGGCGGCGCCGATCGCGTTGGCAACGCCCGCGTTTTCCGGTCGCAGCACTTCCGAAGCGGCCTTCAGCTCGCCGGTGACCAGCAGCGCGCCGCCGCCCACCAAGATTACCGGCAGGGCGGCGCTTGAGGGCTTCATCGCGTCGATGGCCCGGTCCAGCATCAGATGCATCGTGGCCTGGGCATTCGCGGTGAGATCGGCGGGCAGATCGGCCACCTTCGAGGGGTCCCCAACCTGCGCGTCACCGCTGGCGACCACCACGTCGGTGGCGGTCACGGTGGAGCCGCCGAAGATCCGGCCCTCGGTCACGAGCCGGTGGCCGACGGACCGGGGGCCCACGCGGTGGCCGTGATCATGGACCTCGCTGCCGCCGCCAAGGCCGATGGCCAGGATGTCCGGCATGCGGAAGTTGGTGCGCACACCACCAATTTCCACCACCACATTGGATTCCCGGGGAAAGCCCTCGGACAGCACGCCGACGTCGGAGGTTGTGCCGCCGATATCGACGACAACCGCCTCGCTGACGCCCGTCAGGCGCGCCGCGCCGCGCAGCGAATTGGTGGGGCCGGAAGCGAAGGTCAGCGCCGGAAACCGGCGCACGAACCCGGCGTTCATCAGCGTTCCGTCGTTCTGGCTGATAAACACCGGACAGCGAAGCCCGCGTTGGCGCACGGCTGCCAGAAAAGCGTCCACCACGCGGTCGGCCAGCGGCAGCAGCGCCGCGTTCAGAATCGCCGCGTTTTCCCGCTCCATCAGGCCAAGCCGGCCGAACGGGTGGGAGAGGGTGACGCGAACGTCGGGCAGGGCCTCCTTCAGGCGCTTCGCAACGTGAAGCTCCGGCTCCGGATTCATGGGCGAAAACGCCGCGCTGACGGCGACGCTGGAGAGCTTCCGCTGCTCGATTTCCCGGATGAGCTGGTCAATCTCATCCTGCTGCAGGTCCGCCATCGGGCGACCGTCGTAAAGGGTTCCCCCGGTCAGCATAAACGCGTTGCGACCGACGGCTTCGGCGATGTCGTTGGGCCAGTCCACCATCGGCGGCACGTCCCGGCCCGCGGGCAGGGCGATGCGCACGGCCGCGGTTGACGCAAGCTCGCGCCGTTCCACGATGGCGTTGGTGAACTGGGTGGTGCCGATCATCACCTGGCGAACGTGCGAGGCTTTGACGCCGCTGTCTGCCAGCACCGCGTCCAGCGCCGCTTCCACGCCGCTCATCACGTCGGCGGAGGTCAGGGTTTTGGTCGCCGCCAGCAGCTCCTCGTCCCGCAGCACCACCGCGTCCGTATGGGTGCCCCCCACGTCGACGCCGATCCTCATGTTTGCACCTGGGTCTGTCGGGAGCGAAAAGACAGGGCGAAGTAAACGAGGGCGGCGAGGGCTACCGCGTCGATGGCGGCGATCCGGGAAAGGGAAGGCACAAGCCCTTCCTCCATCAGCAGTGCCGCCACGGCTCCCGCTGCCCAGGCGATCAGGCCTTTAATGTTCAGCGCGGCGTTGCGCGTCAACGCTTCGGGATCGCGATAGTTCTCGGAGCGGATCAAAAAGTAGTCGACGATGATGACCCCGGCGACGGGAATGAAGATCACCGACAGGTAGAACAGAAAGGTGATGAAGTGATCCAGGATGTTCATCAGCGCGGCAGCCACGCCGATCACGCCCAGCGTGATCGTCAGAGCGAAAGTATTAAGTCGCGGAAACGTTGCCTTTACCCCAAGCACGGCACTGTAGAGATTGAGCGAGTTCAGGACCCAGCTGCCGATGATCACAATGGCAAAGGCGCCAAATCCCAGACTTGCGTCGAGCATCAGCTGCAGGATGTCTGTCTCGCCGGTCACGGTACCGGCCAGCCCGGCGGCACTCAGCACCACCATCTGCACCAGCAGATACGAAATGAGCGCCGTATGGAGCGCGCCGGACCAGTGGCGGCAAAAGCGGGTAATGTCGGGCAGGATGATGGCGCCGATAACCACCGCCCCCACGATGGCGGAGACGCTGTCCCCAAGGCTTGCGGTTGCAGCTTTTTCCATCCCGACGATATCGGATACCGAATGTTCCGCAACGGCGAACCGGGCCAGCAGAAAGGTCACCGCCACGAGCACCGGCACCAGCAACACCGAAATCAGATTGATGGCCCGAAATCCGATCAGGCAGGTCACCGTCATGCAGATACTGGCCCCTACCGCCAGCACGATCGGGCTGAACTGCTGATCGAACAAAGACCGGGCAAGCCGGTCCACCGCGCCGGTGAACAGATTGATGTTGACGCCGTACCAGCCCAGCAGGGAAACGGCAAATGCGAGATTCACGACGCCGGCGCCCCGGTCGCCGAAGGCGATGCGCACCAGCAGATACGAGCTGAGACGGGTGCGGGATCCGATGGCACCCATGCACATACCCACCGCCGTAGTAATCAAACAGCCGATAAGAAAGGCCCAGAGAAACAGGTTCGCCGGCAGACCGTCAGCGATTGTCAACCCGGTCACGAAGGTGGGCAGAGAGAACGCCACCATGGCCGCAACCGCTGCCACCCGCGGCCAGGCCACGAGCTGATGGGACTGTACGCTGCCGGGTGAAAACTCATCACCTGCTGACATCATGGCTGCGGGACCGGTCGGAAAGGCGACCGGTTGTACCACAGATGCGGCGCTTCACGCAGGCGCCGGCATTTTTGCCGTTGCTGCCGATGAGGCGTCGCAGGTCCCTACTCGTTGTTTGCCGGGTCCGGCTTACTTACCAGGCGCAGTACCAGGTAGCCGGCGACGGCGGAGATGCCGGACCCCATAAGAATGCCGAGACGGTCGAACACGAAGGTATCGTTTCCGGTCTCCTGAAAAGCCAGCGATGCGATAAACAGGCTCATGGTGAAGCCGATGCCGCAGAGCAGCGCCATGCCGTAGATCTGCGCCCAGCGCAGTCCGTCCGGCAGCCTGGCCAGGCCGGTGGCAACCATCAGTCCAAGCGACCCCATGATGCCGATCTGCTTGCCGACAACCAGTCCCAGCACGATCCCCAGGGTGATGGGATGGGTGAGCGCATCCGCGGTCACGCCGTCAAGCGTCACGCCGGCGTTAAAAAACGCAAAGACGGGCACCACCGCGTAGGCGATCCACGGGTGGAGATCGTGTTCCAGCGACTTGGCCGGCGACCCCGCGTGGCCGGGAATGGCGATCGGGACAAACAGCGCCACGGCAACGCCGGCCAGGGTGGCGTGGACCCCCGACTTAAGCACACAGATCCACACGATCAGGCCGACAAACAGGTAAGGCGTAATCGTTGAAACGCGGCGTCGGTTCATTACGAACAGAGCCACCAGCCCCACGCCCGCCGCCAGCAGCGCGTTAAGGGACAGGTTGCTGGTATAGAAAAGCGCAATGATGATGACCGCGCCCAGGTCGTCGAAAATGGCGATCGCCAGCAGCATCAGCTTGAGGGCGTTCGGAATCCGATTACCCAGCAGCGCCATGATGCCCAGAGCAAACGCAATGTCCGTTGCCGCGGGTATGGCCCAGCCCGCCAGCGCGTCCGGGTTGGCCCGGTTGAGCCAGGCGTAGATGCCGGCCGGTACCGCGAGACCGCCAACGGCCCCCGCCAGCGGCAGCGCAACCTGGGATGCCGACGACAGCTGGCCTTCGAGGACTTCCCGCTTGATTTCCAGCCCGACCAGCAGAAAGAACAACGCCATGAGCCCGTCGTTGACCCAGAGCAGCAGCGGTTTGTCGATCGCGAAGTCGCCGACGGATACGGCCATGGGCGTGGCCAGCAGCAGGTCGTAGTACTGAACCAGCGGGCTGTTTGCCACGATGAGGGCCAGCGCGGCGGAGCCCAGCAGGAGAATGCCGCTGGCGGACTCAAGCTTGAGAAACTCTTTGATGGCGCTGACTGGCATCAAGCCCTCCTCATGTGCGCGAAAGCTTGACACCTGAGATGTGCAGGCTCTGTTACGATCCCGGGTTATTCGCTCTCCGGGACTGATTATGCAGCGCCGTTCGTTTATCCGCTTAAGTGGCGTGGGTCTTTCTTCTCTGGTGGTGCCGGTAATCGGGTCGCCGGTGCTCGCGGCAACAGAAGGGTTGGCGCTGGATCTGAAACGCCAGCTCGCCGACCGGGCGCTGGAAGCGGCGGTAAAAGCCGGTGCCAGCTACGCGGACGCGAGGATCGGCCGCTACCTGAACCAGTTTCTGTTTACCCGGGAAGCGCGGGTTCAAAACATCGTCAACACCGAATCCTCCGGCATCGGCGTGCGGGTGATCGCCGAAGGCACCTGGGGATTTGCCGCAACCTCGAGCCTGGAACCGGATGACGTCGCGGCGGCGGCGCAGCGAGCGGTGGAGCTGGCCCGGGCCAACGCCCGCTATCAGTCTCGGCCGGTAGAGCTGGCGCCGGTAAAGGGGGCGGGCGAGATGTCCTGGGGCACGCCGATCAAGCGAAATGCGTTTGAGATACCGATCAGAGACAAGGTGGAAATGCTGCTGGAGGCGAACGCGGCGGCGCTTGAGGCTGGCGCCAGTTTTATCAACTCCAGCCTGTTTCAGGTCAATGAGCAGAAATACTTCGCCTCCACCGATGGTTCCTATATCGATCAGGACATTCACCGGATCTGGGCGCCGTTTACCGCCACGGCGGTGGACAAAAGCAGCGGTAAGTTCAAATCGCGGCAGGCCATCGGGGTCCCGATGGGAATGGGCTTTGAGTATCTGGAGCCGGACGACGCGGAACGCGTGGGAGGTATTACGCCCCGCTACCGTTACGCCTACAACCTCATCGAGGATGCCCGCAATGCCGGCCGCCAGGCGCGGGAAAAACTCAGCGCCAAGTCGGTGGAACCGGGCACCTATGATCTGGTGCTGGATCCGACCCATCTGATGCTCACGATCCACGAGTCCGTGGGCCATCCGCTGGAGCTGGACCGGGTGCTGGGCTACGAGGCCAACTTCGCCGGCACCAGCTTTGCCACCCTGGACAAATGGCGTTCCGGCAACTTTCAGTACGGCGACGGCCGGGTAAACCTGGTGGCGGACAAAACCCAGGTGCATTCCCTTGGACGCGTGGCCTACGATGACGAGGGTGTCGCCGGCCGCGAATGGGATCTGGTGAAGGACGGCGTGCTGGTGAATTATCAGGCGACCCGGGATCAGGTCGGCGTGCTGGGGCAGGATGCGTCCCACGGGTGCAGCTACGCCGACAGCTGGGACAGCATTCAGTTTCAGCGTATGCCCAACGTGTCGCTCCGGCCCGGCCCGGAACCCCTGTCGGTGGCGCAGATGATCAAAGACGTGAAGAAGGGCATCTACATCGTCGGCCGCGGCTCCTATTCCATTGATCAGCAGCGCTACAACATGCAGTTTGGCGGGCAGCTGTTCTACGAGATTGCCGACGGTGAGATTACCGGGATGCTGGAAGACGTGACCTACCAGTCCACCAGCACCGAGTTCTGGAATGCCTGCGCGGCCATCTGCGACGAGCGCGACTACCGCCTGGGGGGGACCTTTTTTGACGGCAAAGGCGAACCCAGCCAGGTCAGCGCCGTGTCCCACGGCTGCGCCACCACGCGCTTCAACGGCATCAAGGTGATCAACTCGGCCCGAAAGGTATGATGCATTTCCGCGTCGGACCGGGACTTTTGACACTGATGGCGCGCCGGACCGGGGGCCATGATGGCGCCCGAACCCCGGGCGGCACCGTCATTTAGCCGCCTGCATCGCAGTAAAACCTGAGGATGGCTCCGTTCAGCCGCCCCCAGCGCAACCCACCAGAGGGGTATACCTATGGAACGACGGGATTTTCTTAAGCTAAGCGGGGTCGGCATGGGCACCCTCGCGCTGCCGATCACGGGCAACGTGATTGCTGCGGAGCAGCTCGTGCTGCCGCTGGAACTGGGCATTAAAAAACAGCTTGCGGACGCGGCGCTGAGCACCGCCACCGGCGCTGGCGCCACCTACGCCGACGTGCGAGTGGGTCGCTATCTTAATCAGTTCGTGGTGACCCGGGAGCGCAAGGTGCAGAACATCGTCAACACCGAGTCGCTCGGGGTTGGTGTGCGGGTGATCAGCAACGGCACCTGGGGTTTTGCCGCCACGTCCGGGCTGGACGCGGACGCGGTAAAGCGGGCCGCGGGTCAGGCGGTGGCGGTGGCCAAAGCCAACAGCCGCTACCAGGACCGCCCGGTAGAGCTGGCGCCGGTGAAAGGTGTGGGCGAGGTGAGCTGGCGCACACCCATTGAGAAAAATCCTATGGAAGTCCCGATCTCGGAAAAGGTCGAGATGCTGATGGAGGTGAATTCCGCCGCCCTTGATGCCGGCGCCGACTTTATCAACTCCATCTTTTTCCTGGTGAACGAGCAGAAGTACTTTGCCTCCACCGATGGTTCCTACATCGATCAGGACGTGCACCGCCTCTGGGCGCCGTTCTTTGTGACGGCCATCGACAAAACTACCGGTAAGTTCAAAACGCGCAACGGCCTCAGCTCGCCGGTGGGTCGCGGCTGGGAGTATCTGTCCGGTCGCAAAGAAGACAAGGTGGACGCGCTGGGTGTAACCACCCTCTACGACAAGTCCTATGACATGGTGGAGGACGCCCGGGCAGCAGCCAAACAGGCCCGGGAAAAGCACACGGCAAAATCGGTGGAGCCCGGCAAATACGACCTGGTGCTCGAGCCGAGCCACATGTGGCTGACGATCCACGAGTCGGTGGGTCACCCGCTGGAGCTCGATCGGGTGCTGGGCTACGAGGCCAACTATGCCGGCACCAGCTTTGCCACCATCGACAAGTGGAAGTCGAAAAACTTCCAATACGGCGATCCGCGGGTCAACCTGGTGGCGGACAAGACCCAGGTTGGCTCCCTGGGGCACGTGGCCTACGACGACGAGGGTGTACCCACCCGCAGCTGGGACCTCGTGCGCGACGGCGTGCTGGTGAACTACCAGGCGATCCGCGATCAGGTGCACGCGATCGACCAGAATGAATCTCACGGCTGCTGCTACGCCGACAGCTGGTCCAGCGTGCAGTTCCAGCGCATGCCCAACGTCTCGCTTGAGCCGGGTAATGAGCCGCTCACGCCCGAGGAGATGATCAAGGACGTGGAAAAGGGCATCTACATCGTCGGCTCCGGTTCTTTCTCTATCGATCAGCAGCGCTACAACTTCCAGTTTGGCGGTCAGCTGTTCTACGAGATTAAGGACGGGGAGATTGCCGGCATGCTGGAGGACGTGACCTATCAGTCCACCACCCAGGAATTCTGGAACTCCTGCGCTGCGCTCTGCGATGAGCGGGATTATCGCCTCGGCGGGTCTTTCTTTGACGGGAAGGGGGAACCCAGCCAGGTGAGCGCCGTGTCCCACGGCAGCCCCACCGCGCGCTTCAACGACATCAACGTCATCAACTCATCCCGCAAAATCTGAGGCAGGAGCAAATACCATGACCGTAATGGATCGAGACCAGGCCAAGCGCCTGATGGACAAGGTACTGGGTTACTCAAAAGCCGAAGAGTGTGAGGTGAATCTGACCGGCTCGGTAACCGGCAACGTGCGCTACGCGCTGAACACGGTAACCACCTCCGGCGTAACCGAAGACGTCACCATGGTGGTGCAGTCGGCCTTCGGCAAAAAAACCGGGGTCGCCACCATCAACCAGTTTGACGACAAGTCGCTGGAGCGCGCGGTGCGAACCTCCGAGGAGCTGGCCCGGCTGGCGCCGGAAAGCGAAGAGTACATGCCGCGCCTGGCGCAGCAGGAATACCTCGAGGGGCGGGGCTATGTGGATGCCACCGCAAAGATTACGGCGGAATACCGCGCTAAGGCTGCCGCCGACTCCATCTTACCCAGCCGCGAGAAAGACTTAACAGCGGCTGGCTTTATCAACGATAACGCCAGCTTTTCGGCGATGGCCAACAACAAAGGCCTGTTTGCCTATTATCCATCGACCAGTATCAACTTCTCCACCACCATCCGCACCGCTGACGGCACCGGATCGGGCTGGGCGTCGCGCGACTACAACGACGTGCGCATGCTCGATACGTCCCGAGCGTCCTCGGTGGCCATTGATAAGGCTGTGATGTCAAAAGAGGCTCGCGCCATCGAGCCGGGCAAGTACACGGTGATTATGGAGCCCGCTGCCAGCGTGACGCTGATCAACAACATGGGCTTTGCCATGAACCGGCGCCTCGCGGACGAGGGCCGCAGCTTCCTTTCCAAAGGCGAAGGGGAGACCAAGATCGGCGAGAAGCTGTTCGACGAGCGCGTCACCATGTATTCCGATCCGCAGGGCTCGGACAACCCGTATTCACCCTGGTCCGGCGATGGGCAGGCGCACCGCAAGCGGACCTGGATCAAAAATGGTGTTGTCGAGCAGGTTCCCACGCCTCGCTACTGGGCGGAGCAGAAAGACTATGAGTCCATTCCGTTTCCCGGAAGCTGGGTCATGGAGGGGGGTGAGGAAAGCCTCGAGGAGCTCGTGAAGGGTGTCCGCCGAGGTATTCTCGTTACCCGCACCTGGTATATCCGCACCGTTGATCCGCAGACGCAGCTGTATACGGGCCTGACCCGGGACGGCACCTTCTTCGTGGAAAACGGCGAGGTGAAGTACCCGGTCAAAAACCTCCGGTTCAACGAGAGCCCGATCATCATGCTCAACAACATTGAGAAGATGGGGCGCCCGACCCGCATCAACGGCAACATGGTGCCGCCGATGGTGGTGCGGGACTTCACCTTTACCTCGCTGTCCGACGCGGTCTGACCCTTAGCGCGCGTGGATCGGCGACAGTTCTCCAAAGCTCTCGGCGCGATGGCGGCCACGGCCGCCATCCCCGCGGTTGCCGATCCGCGCTACAACTTCCGCTTTACCCGCCTGATGTACGAGTCGGGCAACTGGGATGTGGACGAGCGTATGCCGTCCAACCTGCTCAACAGTCTGATCGAGTACACCACGCTCAGCGTTGACCCCAACGAGTACGTGATCCCGCTCGCCGACCGACGCATGCTCAGCGCTCCATTTTGCTATCTGGCAGGCCACCGGCTGGTGCAGTTTACGCCGGAGGAGAAGCGTAACTTCGAAACCTACGTGCGAGGCGGCGGCTTTGTGTTTGCCGACGACTGCAACCACGACATCGACGGGTTGTTTGCGGTGAGCTTCGAGCGGCAGATGGGAGAAATTTTCGGGGCCGGCGCGCTTAATAAGATTCCGAACGATCACGAGATCTATACGAGTTTTTTTGAGTTCGACGGCCCGCCGACCACGTCGCTGGAGCTGAACGGGTGGGGGGACGACCTGGTGCACGACTATCTGAAGGCCATCGAAATTGATGGCCGCATCGGCGTGCTCTACAGCAACAAAGACTATGGCTGTGAGTGGGACTACGACTTTCGCAACAAGCGCTGGCTGGCCCAGGACAACACGCGCTTCGGCGTCAACATTGTGATCTACGCCATCAGTTCCTGAGGACCGATCGACTTTCGTGGAAACAGAACGCAAAAATCAGGATCTCGACCACCTGCTGGAAACCCTGTCTCAGGTCTCAAGCGCCATGGGAGAGGTCATCGTCGGCCAGCGCGAGGCGGTGACCCAGCTCCAGGTGGCCCTCCTGGCAGGCGGCCATTGTCTGCTGGAAGGGGTACCGGGCCTGGCAAAAACCCTGATGGTGCAGACGCTCGCGCGCTGTCTGCATTTGAGCTTCACCCGGGTTCAGTTCACCCCGGACCTGATGCCGGCGGACCTGATCGGCACGGAGATCCTGCGCCGGGATGCGGACGGCAGCGCTCGCTTTGAATACCAGCAGGGGCCGGTTTTCACCCAGGTTCTGCTGGCTGATGAGATTAACCGAACGCCGCCGAAAACCCAGGCGGCCTTGCTGGAGGCGATGGCGGAGCGGGCGGTCAGCTACGCCGGACAGACCCGATTGCTGCCGGCACCGTTTTTTGTCCTCGCCACCCAGAACCCGCTGGAGCAGGCCGGCACCTATCCGCTGCCGGAGGCGCAGCTGGACCGGTTTCTGCTGCTGGTGAATATCGACTATCCGGCGCTGGACGAGGAGCTTGAGATCCTGGTCCGCACCACCGGCAACCGCCATGCGGAACCGGAAGCGCTGCTCAACGCCGATCAGGTGCTGGCGCTGCAGCGGCTGGCGCGGGACGTGGTGATCAGCGACGCGCTGGTGGATTACGCGGCGCGGCTGGTACGCGCAACCCGCCCGGGGCGGGGCTGCCACGATCAGGTGGCGCAATACCTGCGCTGGGGCGCGGGTCCGCGGGCCGGCCAGGCGCTGGTGCTTACCGCTAAAGCGCGGGCGCTGCTGGCCGGGCGCTACGCGGTCACCGAGCAGGACCTGCGGGCCAACCTGAAACCGGTCCTGCGGCACCGGCTGCTGACCAACTTCCACGCGCAGGCGGACCAGGTGACCACCGACGACGTGATCGACGGCGTGCTCGCTGACGAACCGCGTCCCGTCAGCCCCCTCGACTAGCGGCGCCCGGCGGCCGGTGAACACCGTCATCGACGCGGCCACCGTTGCCGCCATCGAAGACCTCGAACTGGCCGGCGAGGCGCTGGCGACGGGCTATCTGTTTGGCCGTCATGCCGGCTTGCGCTATGGGCCCGGTTTTGAGTTTGCCCAGTACCGGGCGTTTCAGCCGGGCGATTCCAGCCGCAGCGTGGACTGGCGCCTGTACGCCCGCACCGATCGCCTGTCGGTGCGCGAAGCGGAGCTGGAAACCGACCAGCGCGTCTGGCTGGTGCTGGATACGTCCGCTTCCATGGGCATCTCGCCGGCCGGCGGCCCCCTCACCAAGCTGGACCTTGCCTGCCGGCTGGCGGCGGCGGTGGGTTATCTCGCCCAGCGTCAGGGGGACCAGCTTGCGTTGATGACGCTGGATGCGGGGGGCTGTCGGGTGCGCCTTGCCCCGGGCGCGGGGCGGGCCCACTGGTATCAGAGCCTCGCGCTGCTGGATCAGATCCAGCCCCGGGGACAGCTCAAAAGTCCGCTGCAGCCCCCGGCCCACTTCGACGATCTGACCGACGGCGCACTGATCCTGGTGCTGTCGGACTTTTACCAGCAATCCACGGAGCTAACCGACCTGCTGACGGCCATGGCGGCCGGCCACCGGGACGTGCGGGCTCTGTGCCTGGAAACCGACGCGGAAAAGTATCTTCAGTTCCGGGGCGTGGTGCGACTGGAGGATCCGGAAACCGGAGCGCGGGTGCTCACGGACCCGCAGCTGACCGGGGATAGCTACCGGGCCAATCGGGAGTCTTATCTTGCCGGCGTCGCCGCGAGCGTGCGCGCTGCGGGCGGCGCGTTCCATCGCTTCAGCGTGGACGCGCCGCTGGACGCGGAGCTGCGGCGCTTTCTCGTCGAACCCTACCCCGGGAAGAACGCCGCATGATGGTGTTTGACCAGCCGGGCTGGCTGTGGGGCCTGCTGGCGCTGGCGGTGCCGCTGGCGATCCACCTGCTCAACGCCACCAGCGGACGCCCGGTGCCGTTTCCCGGCCAGCGCTTCGCGGTGGAAAGTCCGGCCCGGCGGGTGCGCAGCCTCCATCTGCGCCAGCCCTGGCTGCTGGCGCTGCGGCTGACTCTTTTTGCCCTGCTCACGCTGGCGCTGGCAGGACCCAGGTGGGTCGAACCGGCGGCCGCCGGCGGCGCCGGCCAGTGGATCACGCCGATGGCCCTCCAGGCCGTCGACGCGGAGCTTAAGGAATCCCTGCTGCAAGAGAACAGCGCAGCGCTGGTGTCGCCCGGTCTGCCCCCGGCCGCGGGACCCGGCGCGGCCAGCGCCGAGCCCGCCGGCTTGCTGCTCAAGCAGCTGCTCGCAGCCGAGCCCGCCGACCTGCCGGCAAAACTGACGCTCACGGATCACCCGCTGGATCGGCCCTGGCGTCTGCTTGGGCCGGAAGGATTCACCGTCGACGAGGTGAAATGGCGGCCGGGGCCGCTGCGGGTTGGCTTGGCGGTGGCGGCGGATCGCCCGGCCGATGGCCGCTATCTGCGCGCCGCGCTGTCGGCGCTGAGCAGCCAGGGCTTGCTGGTCTGGCGGGAGCTGCCAGACCCGGACCCGGTGGATATCCTCATTACGCTGGGCACCGCTCCCGGCATCGTTCCGGAACACCGCCTGCGCCGGCGCAACGCGAAGGGCAAACTGCTCGTCTCCCAGCGCGAGGAACGCTGGATCGTAGCTTTCCGCAGCAGCCTCCACGGCATCCGCCAGGCGCAGGCGGTGTTCCGGA
>JBCCVP010000029.1:0-40742 GCA_039195135.1 Pseudomonadota bacterium
AAGGCCTGTGGCGGTGTTGCAGCCCTTGGCCAGGGAATGACCCTGGCGCAGCGGGCTGCGCCTACCCACAGGCCTTGTGGCGCGCGTCATAATTCAACGAATTAATGTGACAGGACACTAGCCTCGGCGCCGGATCCCGGTTTGATGGGAGTCGGGGCGCTCAGGCGTCCCGGCGCGTTACCATCCAGACCAGGGAACCGTAAACGGCAACCGCTGCGGCGCAGCACGTGGTGATGATCCATCCTTCCAGCATGATTGTTACCCCTTCCTTTGAGTGCGTACGTCGGCATACCGACGTGGCTCCATGTTACGCCTGGCGATGATTCTGGGAAGATCCTGAGACCTTTGTTTAGAAATTTGTAACCTTCTGTTTCAATTGATCAAAGGATGAATTTCAGGGCTGGGCGGAAGGGCCCGGAAAAGGTTAATGTCAACAATCTTAAAACGTCCTGCCCACATCTGGTGGATGGGTAGGCCTTGGGATAATCTGCCGGCAGTTACCTTCGGGCGACATGGAAACGCTTCTCACGGATGACTACGGGCGTTTGCGCGGCTTTTGCCGCACCCGCGGACCGGCTTGGGTTCTGCCTCCCCCTCTACCCGGCCGGTTCGCACCTTATTTTTGACCGCCAGTGATGGGGATTGATGGCCCAGACCGCGAAAAGTGACCGGAAGCGAAAGGTCCTGATTATTGACGACGACCCGGACGTACTTGAGTACGCTTCGGTGGTTTTTGCTGACTGCGGCTTTGACCTCATGGTCCGCCGGCCCGGCGAAGACCTGATCGCCAAGATCAACGAGCTACCCGATCTGATTGTGGTTGATCTGCTGATGCCGTCGGAAGACGGCATTCAGATTCTGCATCGCATGGCCAAAGCGGACGTGAAATGTCCGATTCTGGTGGTCAGCATGTGTAGCGAAGAGGTGCTGCGCTCGGCGCGCTCCGTCGCTGCCATGCTCAATTTCGAAGTGCTTGGGTTTCTGCGCAAGCCGTTCTACAAGGAAGACGTTCTCAAGCTGACCGGCAACCTGCTGCGGGAAGAAAAAGGCACCGCCGAGCTGCGCCGCCTGGTGAACTCCGGTCGTATCGTCAATCACTACCAGCCGGTGGTGGACGTGCAGCGGGGCCGGGTGATTCAGCTGGAAGCGCTGTCCCGGTTTCACCACCCGAAAGCCGGCATCATTGCGCCGCTGACTTTTCTCCGCTGGTCCCGCCGGCTGCGGATTACTGCGAAGCTGGAACACCGCCTTACGCGGCAGGCGCTGGACGATGCTAAACGCATTGAAGAAAAAGGCTTCCGGCTGCCCATGTCGGTCAACTTAAGTACCGAAACGCTGGAGGACCCGGTGTTTGCTGACCGGCTGGAGAAGCTGTGCCGGGAGCAGCGCTTTCTGCTCAGCCAGCTGATCATCGAGGTCAGCGAATACCATCTATTCCGCAACCTCATCCCGGTACAGAGCAATCTCACGCGGTTGGCGCTGCGCGGGTGCTCGGTCTCGTTGGAATACGGCGGCGAGGTGTTTTCCAAGCAGCAGCTTGAACATTTCCCGCTGAGCGAGATCAAGATCACTCCCCGTCTGGTGCGGGAAGCAACCACCGATGAGTATCGTCGCAACCTGCTGATTTCGGTGTTCAATCACGCCGAGCTGCTGGACATTCCGGTCACCGCGGTGGGCGTGGAATCACCCGAGGAGCTGGGCCTGCTGCTAGATCTGGGCCTTACGCGCTTTCAGGGCCACTTCTTCAGCGCCGACAAGCAGTTTGAGGGAGCGCTCTACTATCTGCACCGGGCCCCGGAGCAGCTGGCGGAGCTGGGTCTGTCGGGACCGGCCCGGGTGTCCAACGGCGGCTAAGTCGCCGGCTACGCTTCCAGTCGTTTGACCAGAGCCGCCAGCGCCTGCCGCTGGGCGTCGGCTTCGGCTTCCGAATCTTTCAGCACCTGTTCGCACTGCGCCGCAAGCTGGCGTACCTCGTCCTGGCCGTGAAGCCCGGCGGATCCGGCAATCCGATGCACGGCGTCGATCAGCTCCAGGCCGTCGCTTTCGCCGCGGGTCTTCCAGAGGTTGCGCAGATTGGCCGCTTTTTCCCCGAAGGAGGCCAGATATCGCGTGCGCTGGGCCTCCAGCAGGGCCTGGGCCTTATCTGATAGATCAGCCATGCATTGCGCGCTCCAGCTCTCGACTGAGCACGTCCAGATCAAACGGCTTGACCAGGTAGGCGCTGCAGCCGGCCTCAAACGCGGCGTTGCGGTCCGCTTCCGCGTTGCTGGCGCTCATGGCGATCACCGGAGTTCCGGCGGCGCAGATGTCGTGGATCAGCTTTTCACCGGAGATATCGTTCAGGTGAAAGTCGCTCAGGACCACGCTGGGGGACATGCTGGCGAGCTTGTCCAGCGCCTGTTGACCGTTGATCGCCAGCGTCGGCGCGTAGCCCAGGTCGGCGAGGATCACTGCGAGAAACTCCCGCACGTCCATATCGTCTTCCACCACCAGGATGCGCCGTTGCCCGGCCTGGACCTCCGGCGGGGCGACGTTAACGGCAAGTACGCCCGGCGCGCGAACCTCAAAAGAAAACACCGAGCCTTCGCCCACGGTGGACCTGAGCTCAATGTCACCCCCGAGCACATCGGCCAGATGCTGGCTGATGGACAGGCCGAGGCCCAGTCCCTTGGCTCGCGTGTGTTCATCTTCGAGGCTGGAAAACGCCTGGAAGATCTGCCGCCGCTTGTCTTCCGGAATGCCGGGGCCGGTATCGGCGACGGCAACCCGCAACCGATCGTTGCCCTGGCTCCAGGTGACGGCCACGGTGCCCGACTCGGTGTAGCGCAGAGCGTTGGAGATCAGATTGACAATAATCTGCCGCAGGCGAACCGGGTCGGTGCGGATTTCTTCGCAGGCGCAGCCCTGGTCGCTGATTTCGAACCCGAGTTCTTTCTGCTGCGCCAGCGGTTCAAACATCATGTAGATCGATTCGAACAGGCGCCTTAGGTTGACCTCTTCCTCCACCGGTTCGATGCGGTCTGCTACCACGCGGCCGTGTTCCAGCAGGTTTTCCACGAGGGACAGCAGGTGCGTGGCGGATCGCCGGATCCCCTGCAGGCGCCGGTCATCCCGGCCGTAGTCCTTTTCGAGCAGATCCACGTAGCCCAGCACGGAGGTCACGGGGGTGCGAAACTCGTGGGACATGCCGGCGATAAACCGGCTTTTCAGCTCGCTGGCCTGCGCCGCTTCTTTCTTGGCGGTCTCAAGCTCGGTTTCCAGCTGGGAGACGCGGTACTCAACAATTTCGTTCTTTTCTACCTGCCGCCGCAGGTTCAGGTCGGCCATGTCTGTGGCGTTGGCGTCGGACAGCAGCACGTAGGCCTGGCCGAGCTGCGGCTGCGCCATGACGGAAACGTGGATCGGTCGGTTGCCGTCCACCCAAAGCATGGGGAAGGTGACAGACTCAAAGCCGTCCAGACCGACCAGGAATTTCATGGCTGCGCGGATGTCCTGGCCGGCTTCCAGAGAAAAATCGTAAACCGCCGGGTCGCCGGCCCAGTCCAGCACCCGAAACGCGGCGTCGGTGCGCACCAGCAGCGGCTCCGCGAGATCGCTGAGCTCCAGCGACGCGGGCAGCGCCGAACCGCCGCCGCTCAGGACCGAGTCATCCACCTTGGGTCACCAGTAGCGCGAGTTCCTCAAAGCAGCGGCGCACGTTGTCGCCGGAGCTTGAGGAGGTTTCTATGACACTGAGCCCTTGGGCACGCATGTCGTTAATGTCCTCGGCAGACACTTCCGCCCGGTCTGCCAGATCCGACTTGTTCATCGCCAGCACGCAGGCCACCCCGGGAAATGCCTCTTCCAGGCGGCTGATCAGCGCCCGGGAAGCGGTGATGGTGGGCCGGCGGGTGCGGTCACACACCACCACGCAGCCCTGCGTGCCCGCCAGATAAGGGGTTTCGAGCACAAAACCGCCGTCGGCGCAGAGAATGTCCCAGATCGCCATTTCCTGCGCGCCGGCCGGGGTATCCACGGTACCGAGCTCCACCTGTGCACCGGACCGCAGGCGGCGGGTCTTTTCGCCGCTCTGCTGGCTCGTCGGGCGGCCGGCGAAGGCCGCCAGAAAATCGCTTTTACCCACGGCGGCTTCTCCAAGCACGCAGACTTTGATGGTGGGAAGCGACATGCCCGTCAGCCGTCAGCCGCCGACGGTTCTATCCGTTCCAGCCGATAGCCATGGTGGTAGATGCTTTTCAGGCTCCAGCCGGAATCCTCGTTGAGGCTGAGTTTTTTCCGCAGCCGGCTGATATGAGTGTCCAGGGTTCGCGTAACCACCTGCGCGTTCAGCCCCCAGATTTCCTTAAGGAGCACTTCCCGGGGAATGATCCGCCCCAGGTTGCGCATCAGATACACCGCCAGCGCAAACTCCCGGCGGGTCAGGGAGACCGGTTCGCCGTTCAGGGTCATGGCCTCCCGGTCCGTGTCGTAGGAGACGGGCCCAATGGTTTTCTGCGCCTCCGAATCGGGCGACTCGATGCCGCTGCGCCGGGCCACCGCGTCGATGCGGGCGATGGTCACGGGCTGGCTCAGCGGTTTGGTGAGATAGTCGTCAGCGCCGCTTTCCAGCGCCTGGACAATGTCCTCGTCCGCGTCCCGGGCGGTGAGAAAAATGACCGGGAGTTTGTCGTCGATATTCTGACGGATCCAGCGGAGCACCGAGTAGCCGTCCAGCTCGGGCACCTGCCAGTCCAGCAGCACCATGTCGAAGCGATCCGATCGGACCGCGTTGATCAGGTCAGAGCCTCGCGCATGCCAGTCAACTTCGTGGCCCGCGTCCTCCATCCAGACCTTTACGACATCAGCCTGGTCCTGATCATCTTCCAGGAACGCAATCTTCAACGGTTGGCCTCAAGGACTTAAGGAAAACAGCATTTTAGCAGCCATTGCGAGCATCTTGCATCAGGTTTTGTCACATTCACCAGTTACCGGGCTATCGGAGCCCTGGCGGCAAAACTTGAGCCCCTTCCTCAGCGGCTCAGGAGGACGTGGAGGAGATTGTCCTGAAAGGTCACGTTGCCGGTGAGCTGGTCGTGGGATTCGCAGATGAACAGGGAATAATCCAGCGGAAAAAACACGTAGCGGTGCCGCGGCACGGTGGGATCCAGCGCATTGCGCGCCAGCAGTGATGCCTTGGTGACGGTGCCGTCGCCGGGTTCCAGCATGATGCGGGCATAGTCGACGGAAGCATCCGGCGCGTCGATGTCCCGCGGATCGAGGCGCAGCGTCGACACGCCGTCCACCTCCTCTACCAGCATGCGCGCCGGCGTCAGTTCACAGTCGCCGCCAAACACGATCAGCTGCCACGGCGTTTCCTCAAGCGGCACGGTAAGAGACCAGACAAACCGCCGCGCCCGCTCCAGGTGTTTCTCAAAGTACCGCTCCAGCGTGTCGAGGTACGCCTGCGCCGCGGCCGGATCTTCAAACCCGGCGCGGATGCGCGCCCGCACCTTGGGGTCAAAAATGGACCACTGAAAGCGACGCCAGATGCGCGCGGAAAACACATCGCGGTCCAGCTGTTCGCCCTGCGCGTTGATCAGCCAGGCGCCGGCGACGGGGTGGGGAAAAAGCTGATAAACGCTCGGCATGGTGGCCAGCACCTCGGTGCGGATGCGGCCGAAGCCGAGCTTGACCCCGTCGATGAAGGCCCGCACGGAATTGACCGAACCGAGGTTGGGCGTACCCAGCAGGACCACCCGCCGCACTCGCGTGGCGCCCCAGAGGTTTACCGGAAACTCGTTGTCATTGAGCACATCCTGGGTGCCGTAGCGCAGGTAGTAACGGGTCAGCAGGCCCCCCATGCTGTGAGCGACGATGTCTACCTTAAGCGCCGGGTCGGCGTAGTCGACGCGGATCTGGTCGATGAGGGCGTCCAGCCGGGACGCATTTTCCACGTTGTCCCGGCGCCAGTCGTAGCGGAAGACGTAAAACCGGCGGGTACCGGCGGCGGCCGCCAGGCCGGGCTCGCCGCGGGTGAAGCCGCCGGCATTCTGAAGCACCGTGATGATGCGCCCGTAGAAGTCGGTGCCGGCCGCGCGATCAAAAATGGCGTAGGGCTCCAGGCCGTCCCGCACGGGTTCCAGCGTATCCGGGTCGATCGCCAGCTTGAGGTCGCTGTAGTCGCTGAACAGCAGCTTGCGCAGTTGCCCGACCCAGATTTCTTTACGCTCGTCAGCGGTGCGAAGGCGGGACCCGAGGATACCGTGGATCAGAATCACCGGCGGTTGATCGGTGGTGGCGCGGGTGCTGGCGTAGAGGCGCGCCAGGTCCGGCGCCCGGCTTGGGCCGGCGCAGCCGAGCAGCAGACCCAGCAGCGTCGCGCCGAGCAGCCCACGCCGAGCCGCCGCACCTTGCGGGCCCGCTAGCGGCACTCGGCGAGGGCCTCCAGAAACTGATCAATCTGCGCAGCGCGGGTGTGGTAATGGGGCGACACGCGCAGCAGCCCGCCGCGGTTTGCCGCCATCACGCCGTGCTCGGATAGTGCCTTGAACAGTTGCCGGTTCACGTCCGGGTCACCGTCATCCAGCGCCACGATGCCGCCCCGCTGAGCCGCGTCGGCGGGTGTTGCCACGCCGATGCCGAGGCGCCGCGCGCCCTCGATCAGCTGGGCCGTCAGTTCCTGCACCCGCGCCGTGACCCAGCCGGGGCCGAGCTCCTCGTAGAGCGACAGGCTCGCATCGAGGGCCAGCAGCCCCAGCGTGTTCAGGGTGCCCGGCTCGAAGCGGCGTCCCCCCGCCGCCGGCTGGTCAATCTCCTTGGCAAAACGAAACGGCTCCGGCGCCATCCGCCAGCCGGCCTGGCTGCCGGTCAGCTGGTCCGCCAGCGCCGGGCCCAGCCACAGAAAACCTACCCCCTCCGGCGCCAGCAGCCATTTGTGAGAACCGGTGGCGACGGCGTCTACGCCGAGGCTGGCGAGGGGGAGATGAATGGCCCCGGCGCTTTGAATAGCGTCCACCACAAGCAGCACCCCGCGGCGGCGGCACGCGTCCACCAGGGCTTCCAGATCTGCCAGTTCTCCCGTTACGTACTGCACGGAGCTCACTGCCACCAGGCGGGTTTTGGGGCCCAGCGCTGCGATCAGCGCCTCGTGCACCGGCTGGCCGGGCGGCCGCTTGATCTGCTGGAGCGCAACGTCCTGCGGAGTCAGCTGCTCCCAGGGCCAGCGGTTAGAGGAAAACTCCTCGGCCAGGGTGAGCACCTGGTCGCCGGGACGCCAGCTCAGACCGCGAGCGAGCAGCGACAGCCCTTGTGACGTATTGCCCATGAGGGTGACCTGGGCGGCGTCCGGTGCGTCGATCAGTCGGGCGATGCGGTCCCGCAGGCGCTGTTCTCCCTGGTACCAGGTGGACCAGTGGCGGGGGCCGTCCACGCCGTTCTGCGCGGCGAAGCGCTGCACCGTTTCCACCGTGCGCTGCGGCCAGGGACCCAGCGCTGCGTGATTGAGGTAGATCAGATCGTCCGCCAGCTGGAATTCTCGTTCCAGCAGGCTGTTTCGTGCGACCGTGTCCATCGCCGGATTCTACCCCGGCCGGGGGGCGCTGGGACGGGTTTGCCAGCGGTTCGGCTGTGCTATGGTGGCGCCGCCCGACGGGAGCCCCCGGCGGGCCACCGCAGCGGCGGACCTGGCAATTTGGGAACGGGGTGAAGTAAACCGGACCGCGCCGCGGTCTACCGTTGCTTGGGATGGTGGCCGCCGGAAGAGGCAGGGCAGGTATGGAGGCAAAAGCCCGGCATGGGTGAAAAGCAGGTCGATAAGGCGCTGGTAGAGCGGGTACAGAAGGGGGACAAAAAGGCCTTCGATCTGCTCGTGCTCAAATACCAGCACAAAATCGTCAACCTGATTTCCCGCTACATCAAGGATCATGCGGAGACGCACGACGTGGCGCAGGAGGCGTTTATCAAGGCCTACCGGGCCATTGGCCGGTTCCGCGGCGACAGCGCGTTTTACACCTGGATGTACCGGATTGCCATCAACACGGCAAAAAATCACCTCGTCGCGCAGGGCCGCAGACCGCCCGCTCACGATATTGAGCCGGGAGATGCGGAACTCTTTGAGGTAGATACGCGTCTGAAAGATCGGGACACGCCGGAACGCGAACTGCTGAAGGACGAAATTGAGCAGACCGTGTTCCAGGCGATAGAAGATTTGCCCGAAGATTTGCGTACGGCAATTACCCTCCGGGAGATGGAGGGCATGAGCTACGAGGAGATCGCCGCCACCATGGAATGCCCCATCGGCACGGTGCGGTCGCGAATTTTTCGGGCCCGAGAGGCCATTGACCAGCGGCTGAAGCCGCTGCTGGACAATAAAGAGGATGAGTAAAGGCATGGTCAAAAAGGCAGGGGAACAGGACGAGGCGCTGTGCTGTCTGGTGGATGGCGAACTGGGCCACACCGAGACGCAGTTTCTGCTGCGGCGGGTCGATCACGACCGGCCGCTGCGTGCCCGCTGGGAACGCTATCACCTGGCACGAAGTGTCATCCACGGCGTCGGCGGTAGCCGGGCCAACCCCGACTTCGCCGGACGCGTGAGCGCGGCCCTGGCCGATGAGGCCCCGCCGGCCCAGCAGGCTGCGCCGGGCCGCTGGCTGAACAACCTGGCAAGGCCCGTGGCCGGCGCCGCGGTTGCGGCCGGTGTCGCTTTTGCGGCCTACAACGCCTGGCTGCCCGGCACCACGCCGGAAACCGCCGGGGCGCCCCCGGCAACCCTCGCCAGCCAGCCGCTCCCGGCCAACGATCTGGAGAGCAGCATCAATTCTCCTGCGGCGTCGTCCGTAGCGCAGCCGGCGGCCGGCAGCGCGCGGCAACCGCAGGACCAGGCCATCGCCCGTTACCTGCTGCGGCACACGCAGGTGTCGGCGCCCGGACAGCGCATTCCGCTGATCTACGTGGTGACGGAAGCAGATTCCAACAGCGATGCCGATGATGAATCCGAGCCCGAGACTCAGCTGATCGCGGAGTAAACATGGACAGTACGCTGCAGCGATCTCCCCGCAGGCCGTGGCGGTTTCCGGTCTACGGCCTGCTGGCGTTTGTCGCCGGCCTGCCGGCGGCCGTGGCGGCCGAATCTGCCAACGCCTGGCTGGAACGCATGGCCAGCGCGGTCAGCAATCTGACCTATCGGGGCACCCTGGTCTACGTTCGGCACGGCCAGGTGGACACGCTCAAAATCTACCACCGGGTTGACGAAACCGGCATGCGGGAACGGCTCGTTGCCTTGAGCGGTGCCCCCCGGGAAGTGCTGCGGGACAACGACACGGTGCGCTGCATCTTCCCCGAGCGCGAATCGGTGCTGGTGGACACGCGCATCGCTGAACGCCTGTTCCCGACGTTTCCGACCGACCTCAACGAGCTGTCCAGCGGCAGCTATGAGTTTGCCCTGTCGGGGGTAGACCGGGTGGCCACGCACGAAGCGCAGGTGCTGAGCATCGCGGCCCGGGACGGGCTGCGCTATGGCTACCGGCTCTGGCTCGAGCGCAATACCGGCATGCTCCTAAAATCGGCCCTGCTGGACAAAAAGGGCAACGCCATCGAGCAGCTGCTGTTTACCGAGATTGAAATTGGCGCCACGATCAGCGAGCGGGAACTGGAGCCGGACGTGCCGAGTGAGGGATACGTCGAAATCCAGCTGCCGCGAGCGCCGGCTGTGACGCCGGCTCCCGGCCAGGATTCCTGGACCTTAAGCAAGCTGCCTAGCGGCTTTCAGCCGGTCTCCCGGCGGCGGGCCGACGGGGTGGTGCACTTTCTGTTTTCGGACGGACTTGCAGCGGTCTCCGTCTACGTGGAGCCGGTCGCCAGCGGTCCAAAAAAGCCCTCCGGCTACTCGCAGATCGGCGCCATGAACATCTATGGCCAGGTGAGCGGCGGCATGGCGGTGACGGCGGTGGGGGAGGTTCCCCGGCCGACGCTCAAGATGCTCGTGTCCTCGGTAACCTCGGCCACCGTGCAGCCTTGAGGATGGCGTGAGGTCGGCGTGAGGCCGGCGCAAGCCAGCCAACCCGTGGCTCAGCTGGTGGCCCGGCGGGCCGAAAAGGCCCTGCTGGAAATCGCCAGCGGCTGCCGAAGCTGCCGCGCCGGCCGCGGCTGCGGTCTCGCCCTGACCCAATCCCGACAGCACCTGTGGGTGCCGGATCGGCCGTCCTGGCGGCTTGGCCAGCACGTGACGCTGACTCCGCCGATGCCCCTGCGACACATGGCGCTCCGCGCCTACGGCCCACCGCTGGCGGGGCTTCTGGCGGGCGCCTCGCTTGGCGCTCTGGCCTGCCAGGCGGCGGGCCTGGCCGGCGCCCTGGCGGATCTTGCCATGGCGCTGGGGGCGGCCCTTGGCGTCGGCGCTGCATTTTTCTATCGCCGGGTCCAGCATCGGTCCGTGCCCGCCTGTAGCGCCGCAGGCGAAGGCTCTCTAAAATAGCGCGGCTGTCCTGGCGCCAGATTTCTTTCGTGAACCCCCAGCAACGCATTCGAAATTTTTCCATCATTGCCCACGTCGATCACGGCAAGTCGACGCTGGCGGACCGTTTTATTCAGGTCTGCGGGGGCTTAAGTGAACGGGAAATGGCGGCCCAGGTGCTCGACTCCATGGACCTGGAACGGGAACGCGGCATCACCATCAAAGCCCAATCGGTCTCCCTGAATTACACAGCAGTCGACGGCGAAACCTACCAGCTCAATTTTATCGACACGCCGGGCCACGTGGATTTTTCCTACGAGGTATCGCGTTCCCTCGCCGCCTGTGAAGGTGCGCTGCTGGTGGTGGACGCGGCGCAGGGCGTCGAGGCGCAGAGCGTGGCCAACTGCTACACCGCAGTGGAGCAGGGGCTCGAAGTACTGCCGGTACTGAACAAGATCGATCTGCCGTCCGCCGAGCCGGAGCGCGTGGTGCGGGAGATCGAGGAAGTGATCGGCATCGACGCCGAAGACGCGCTCCACGTCAGTGCCAAGACCGGCGAGGGCGTCACGGCCGTGCTGGAGCGGCTGGTTACCGAGATTCCGCCGCCGAAGGGCGATTCGGATGGCCCCCTGCGGGCTTTGATCATCGACTCCTGGTTTGATAATTACCTGGGCGTCGTTTCGCTGATCCGGGTGGTGGACGGCCAGCTCGGGAAAGGTGACAAGATTCGCATGATGTCGACGCTCCAGGCCTATCAGGTAGACAGCGTGGGCATCTTCACCCCCAAACGGGAAACCCGCGACGCGCTGGGACCGGGCGAGGTGGGTTTTGTGACCGCGTCGGTTAAGGACGTGCACGGCGCACCGGTGGGCGACACGATCACGCTGGAGCGAAGGCCCGCGGAAAGCCCCCTGCCGGGTTTTCAGCGGGTTCAGCCGCGCGTTTTCTCCGGCCTGTTTCCCACCAGCTCCGACGACTACGCCGACCTGCGGGAGGCGCTGGACAAGCTGCAGATCAACGACACGGCGCTGAATTTTGAACCGGAGACCAGTGAGGCGCTGGGGTTTGGTTTTCGCTGTGGGTTCCTGGGCATGCTGCACATGGAGATTGTGCAGGAACGGCTGGAACGGGAGTACGACCTGGAGCTGGTTACCACGGCCCCTACGGTGGTCTACGAGGTGGTCACCACCGATGGCGAGACGATTCGCCTGGACAACCCGGCGCAGCTCCCGCCGCAAAACAAAATTGAGGAGATCCGAGAGCCCCTGATCCTCGGCAACGTGCTGGTGCCGCCGGACTACGTGGGCGGCGTCATCGGCCTTTGTGAAGAAAAGCGCGGCGTGCAGCGCCAGATTCAATATCTGGGCACGCAGGTTTCCATCAGCTATGAGCTGCCTCTAAGCGAAGTGGTGCTGGATTTCTTCGACCGGCTCAAATCGGTAAGCCGGGGCTACGCGTCCTTCGACTATGACTTTCTGCGTTTTGAAGCCGGTCCGTTTGTGCGGGTCGATATCCTGATCAACGGCGAACGGGTGGATGCGCTGTCCGTCATCGTGCACCAGGCCGAGTCCCAGCGGCGCGGGCGGCAGCTGGCGGAGGCGATGAAGGAGCTGATTCCCCGACAGATGTTTGAGGTGGCGATTCAGGCCGCGATCGGATCCCACGTGGTGGCCCGCACAAACGTGAAAGCGCTCCGTAAGAATGTCACGGCAAAATGTTATGGTGGCGACGCAACCCGCAAGCGCAAGCTGCTGGAGAAGCAGAAGGCGGGTAAAAAACGCATGAAGCAGGTCGGCCGGGTGGAAATTCCCCAGGAGGCTTTTCTGGCCGTCCTGCGGGCTGACAACAACTGAGATATTCCGCAATGCATTTTGATTTTGCAGCCATTTTGGTCATTCTTACGGCCTTGACCGGTCTGATCTGGGGGCTCGACAGCGTGCTGTTTGCGCCCCGGCGCCGGGCCGCGCTGGCGGGTACGGGCGTGTCGGAGGAGCCGGTCACGGAGCCCAAAGAGCCCGTGGTGGTGGAGTACGCCCGCTCCTTCTTTCCCGTCATCCTGATTGTGCTTCTGATCCGCTCCTTTCTGTTCGAGCCGTTCCGCATCCCGTCCGAATCGATGATGCCGACGCTGCTTAACGGCGATCTGATCCTGGTCAACAAGTTTACCTACGGCATTCGTCTACCGGTGATCGACACGGAGATTGTGGAGCTGGGTTCTCCGGAACGGGGGGACGTGGTGGTTTTCCGCTATCCCCCGGACCCGTCCAAGGACTACATCAAGCGGGTGATCGGCGTGCCCGGGGACGTGATCGAATACCGGCAGAAAAGGCTGTTCGTCAACGGGGAGCAGGTGGAGTCGCGGCTGCTTGGCAGCTTTACGCCGATCCGACCGTCTCCGGATAGGCGGCCAAAGCAGGTATATCATGAATCTTTGCCGGGCCAGGAACACGAGATTCTGCTGACGCCGTCGGAGAATCGCACGTTTGCCCGGGATCGATGGGTCGTGGGGGACGATGAGTACTTCGTGATGGGGGACAATCGGGACAACAGCAAAGACAGTCGGGTCTGGAGTTTTGTACCGGACCGCAACCTGGTCGGGAAAGCCGTCCTGATCTGGATGCACCTGAGTCCCGATGGCTTTGATCGCATAGGCACGAGCATCGAATAGTGTTAGGGTTTTCTTTATAAATTAGCCACTTCGGAGGCATTTCTATGAAATCAGTCCAACATCAGAAAGGAATCACCCTGATCGGGCTCACGATCGTGCTCGCTCTCCTCGGCTTTGCCGCCTTTATCGGCATCAAGCTTTTTCCCGTGTACCAGGAATACTTCTCCGTTGTGCAGGCCATGAAGAACGTTGCGGCGCAGCCGGGCGTGAGCCGACAGGAGCCCCGGGAAATCCAGGAAATGCTGGTAAAGCGCATGTATGTCAGTTACGTGGAGTCGGTTAACAAGAGCCACATTCGCGTGACCCGCGGCGGTGGTCCCACGCTCGTCGTCAAATACGAGGTGCGCCGGCCGTTGATCGGCAACCTGGATTTTGTTGCTCGATTTGATCATTCAGAATCCCTGAAGGGGTAATCGCCCGGCGAGCCGCCGGCAGCTTTGCGGTTTCCACGGTGAAACCTCTCGATCTTGGCTACGAGTTTTCTGATGCGGGGCTGCTTGCGCAGGCCCTGACCCATCGCAGTGCCGGTCGGGAAAACTACGAGCGACTGGAATTTCTCGGTGACGCAATCTTGAACGCCGTCATTGCCGAGGCCCTGTACCACCAGTTTCCAGCAGCGCCGGAAGGCGATCTTAGCCGCCAGCGGGCCCGGCTTGTGCGGGGCGTCACGCTGGCCCGGGTGGCGGAGGAGCTGGGTTTTGCCCCCCACCTTAAGCTGGGCGCGGGGGAGCGGCGCAGCGGTGGCCAACGCCGCCAGTCGATCCTTGCCGATGCCCTGGAGGCGGCTATTGGTGCCATCTATCTGGAGGCAGGCTATCCGGTGGCGCGGAAAACCATCCTCGGGTGGTTTGCGCAGCGACTTGAGAATCTGCCTTCCGCCGAAGCGCTGAAAGACCACAAGACCCGGCTGCAGGAGCTGCTGCAGGGCAAAGGCATGGCGCTGCCCCAGTACGAGCTGGTCGCCGCGGAGGGTGCCGATCATGAAAAGGTGTTCAAAGTGACCTGTCAGATCAGTGAGACCGGCCAGGTGTTTCCTGGTGAAGGCAGCAGTCGGCGCGGCGCGGAACAGCACGCAGCGGCGGCGGCGCTGACGGAGCTTGCGGCCCCATGAGCGACGCTGCCGGCCAACCGCGGTTTGGCTACGTGGCTCTCGTGGGCCGGCCCAACGTTGGCAAATCAACGTTGCTGAACGCCCTGCTTGAGCAAAAGATCAGCATCACCGCCCACAAGCCGCAAACCACCCGGCACCAAATCCTGGGCATCTGCCATGATCCGGCGGGGCAGATTGTGTTTGTCGATACACCGGGCATGCACGTGGTGAAGGCCGGGGACAGCGCCATGAATCGTTATATGAATCGCATGGCCGACTCGGTTACCGCGGACGTCAATCTCGTGGCCTGGCTGGTGGACGCGCGGGGGCTGACGCAGGCGGATGAGGCCATTGGCCGGCGTCTCAAGCAGCGCGAGGTGCCGCTGTACGTGGTGATCAACAAGATCGATCTCGTGTCGGACAAGACGACGCTATTGCCGCTCACTGAACGACTGGCGGAGGAATACTCGCCGGCGGAGATTGTGCCGGTCTCAGCCCGCCGCGGTGACGCCCTCGACACGCTGAAGACCGCGCTGCTGGCCGGGCTGCCGGAAGGTGCCCCGGAGTACGGGGAAGATGAGATCACCAACCGAAGCTCCCGCTTTATCGCCACCGAATTCATCCGCGAGCAGGTGACCCGGCGGCTGCACCAGGAGCTGCCCTACGCGGCGACGGTCGACATCGATATGTTTCGGCAGGAGTCCCAGGTACTGCACATTGCAGCCACCATCTTCGTCGAGCGGGAGGGTCAAAAGGGGATCGTGATCGGTAACCGCGGCGAGACATTGAAGGGCATCGGCACCGCCGCCCGGCGATCGCTTGAGACCTTTTTTGGCTGTCGGGTGAATCTCAAACTCTGGGTCAAGGTACGCAAGGGCTGGTCGGACGATGAGCGGGCGCTGCAGCATCTGGGTTATCGGGATTGAGCGCCGGGTCACGCGTCGGTTTTCTGTCCGCGTTTGTCCTGCATCGGCGACCCTACCGGGAGTCTTCGCTGCTGCTTGATCTTTTCAGCCGCGAAGCGGGCCGTATCGGCGCGGTCGCCCGGGGGGCGCGCCGCTCCCGGCGTGCCCGGGCCGGGCAGCTGCAGCCGTTTGTGCCGCTCAAAATTCGCCTTGCTGGGCGCGGGGAACTCAAAACGGTCTCTACAGTTGAGTCGGATGGGCCGCTTCTGTTGCCCCTTGGCGGACAGCCCGCCCTTGCGGCAATGTATCTCAATGAGCTGCTGCTCCGGCTGACCGGGCGGGAAGATCCCATTCCGGAACTGTTTGACGGGTACGCCCAGACCCTGGCAGAGCTGCGGGACGAGAAGCTGGCACCGGCGCTGCGCCGCTTTGAACTCATGCTGCTCGATGCGCTGGGTTATGGGATGGAGTTGCAACACGAAGCGGAGACCGGCAAGCCGGTGCAGCCGGAGCAGCACTATCACTACGTGGTGGAGAGTGGGCCGACGCGCGCGGCGGCGCCCGAGGCCGTGGCCGAGGTGTCGGGCCGAACGCTCCTTGCGCTGGCGGCCGGTGATGCGGTCACCGGGCAGCAGGCGCGGGAGGCGCGCCGCCTGATGTCCCAGGTGCTGCGGTTTTACCTCGGCGACCGACCGCTGCGCACCCGGGAGCTATACCGGCAGATTGGAGGAACCAGACCATGAGTAAAGAAGACCGGCGGCCGATTGATCTCGGCGTGAACATCGACCACGTGGCGACGCTGCGGCAGGCGCGGGGGGTGGCGTATCCCGATCCGGTGCACGCCGCGGCAGTGGCGGAGCAGGCGGGCGCGGACCTGATCACCGTGCATCTGCGGGAAGACCGGCGGCATATTCAGGACCGGGATCTTCGGCTCCTGAAAGAAACGGTTTCCACTCGGCTGAACCTCGAGTGTGCGCTGACGTCCGAGATGCTCGCCATCGCCTGCGCCACGGCGCCGCAGGACGTGTGCCTGGTGCCGGAGAAACGCGAGGAGCTCACCACCGAGGGCGGACTGGACGTTGCCGGTCAGCGCGACCGGGTGCGGGAGGCCTGCGCGCAGCTTGCGGGCAGCGGTATTCGGGTTTCGCTGTTTATCGATCCCGAGCCCGAGCAGCTGCGGGCGGCGGTGGAGTGTGGCGCTCCGGTGGTGGAGCTGCACACCGGCCAGTATGCGGAGGAAACGGGGCCGCGGCAGGCGGCGGAGCTGACGCGACTGGCGCAGGCGGTGGAGCTGGGCCGCCAGCTGGGCCTCCGCGTCAACGCGGGGCATGGCCTTCACTACCACAACGTTAAACCGGTAGCGGCGCTTGGGGGGATCGAGGAGCTCAATATCGGCCATTCGGTTATCGCCCGCTCCGTCTTCAGCGGTTTGGACGCCGCTGTGCGCGACATGAAGGCGCTCATGAACGAGGCACGAAACGGAGGCGGCCGTTAAAAAAGATCAGCCCCCAATGAGGGGAGCGAGGGTTTCGGCGGCCTTTTTCAGGTCCCGCCAGCCCTCCTGCACCTCCGCTTCCATTTCCCGGGTCAGCGCCAGTTCCAGTTTGGCCGCGGCGGCCTGCAGCTGCACGCAGCCGGTGTAGCCGGCGGATCCGCGCAGCTTGTGCACCGGTCCCCGGGCCTGGTCCCACTGCTGCTGACCGATGGCCGCCTCGATGTCCGGCAGAAAATTTTTGAGTTCCTGCGCCAGCATGGCCAGCAACCGGTCCAGCAGTTCTTCACTGCCGCCGGCGGCGGCGAGCGCCGCTGGCCGGTCGATCACGTTTTCGACCACAGCGTGTTCGCCGGTTTGCGGCTCCCCATTAATCAGCTTAAGCAGCGTACGCCGTGTCACCGGCTTGGCCAGACAGTCGTCAAAGCCTCGTTTTAGCAAATCGGTGGTGGCGGACAGCTGCAGGTCGGCGGTGAGCGCAACGATGCGGGCCCGTACGTTGAGCGCTTTTTCCGCCTCCCGGATGGCCCCGGCTGCCGCAATGCCGTCCATCTCCGGCATCCGGATGTCCATGAGAATCAGGTCAAAGGGTGCCTCGCGGTATTGCTCCACCGCCTCCCGGCCGTCGCGGGCCTCACACACAGTAAGGTTTTCCCGGGCCAGGGCGGCCTTGAGAAACTCGCGATTGATCTCGTTATCGTCGGCGATCAGTATGCGTTTCATGAAGGTTTTCCGGCATGGGTCTTTCCCATGGTCCTTTAGGCAGTATAGGCACATGCCCTCGCGAGCTGTACGACTGCTGTTCATGCTTTGCCTGCTCGGCGGGCCGGGCGTAAGTCCAGCCACGGCCCGGCCCCAGGCCGAAGCAGCTCCGGCGATGGGCCAACCCCGGGTTGCCCTGCCGACGCTGGCCGGCGAGACGGCGCTGATGACCGGCGAGGGCTGGCAGCTGCAGGGCCTGCGCTGGACCGCTGCACGCGAGGCCCAGGCAACGTTCGCATTGTCGGTTGCGGTGGCGCAGGCGACGATCGACGATCTGCCCGTTTCCTTGTCAGAAATCTCCCTATCGTGTGCCGAGGCTATCCTGGGCACCGCGCCGGAATGCGCCCGAGGCGAGCTGAGTTTCAAGCTGGATGACCAGCAGCTCGGCGGCGACTGGGCGCTGGCCTGGGCTGGGGAGGAACCGGCGGCCGACATCAATCTGAAAATACCGGGAGGCGTGCTGGAGCTGACGCTCCGGGGCGGCCTGCTGTCGGCGCGCACCACGGAGCTGGAGCTGTCCAGCTGGTTGCCGTCGCGGCCCGGACTGCTGCCTGACTGGTTGCACCGGCCTGCGGGACTTCTAACCGCGCAGGCGCGCATGTCGCTGGCTGATACGCAGACCGTCACGCTTGACTGGTCGCTGGCCGACGGCGCCTTCGATTCGATGGACGGCACCCGGGCCGGTGCCGCGCTGACCATGGCCGGCACGGTGTCCGCGTCCGGGTTGGGGGCGACGCCGGTACTGGCAATCGACCATCGGATCACCGGCGGAGAACTGCTGCTGGATCCTGCCTATTTTTCTTTTTCTGCGGCGCCGGAGGTGGTGCTTGCGGCGACAGCCACCTGGCAGGCGGGGTGGGCCGGGCCGATCGCACTCACCGCCACCGTGGGCGATGGGGACGGGCTGGCGCTGGAAGCAGCCGGCGAGCTCTCCCAGTCTTTCGCCGTCAACCAGCTCGAGATCGACCTTCAGGATCTGCTGCTCGCGCAGGCCTGGGGGCGCTATATTGCGCCGCTGCTGGAGCGGACACCCCTTGCCGGGCTCGCCCCTACGGGCCGGGTGCGGGCAGGGCTGCGCTTCGTCGCGGGGGAGCTTGAGCATCTGTCCGCCGGGCTGGAAGCGGTGGCTTTTGGGGAGGCTGGCGCTACGTTCCGCAGCCGAGGCCTGAACGGCACCCTCGACTATTCGCGTCAGGGCGACTCCCTGGACTCCAACCTGAGCTGGGACTCCCTGGGCTACTACACGCTTGGCATCGGCCCGGCTGACGCCTATTTTTTTGCCGGCGGCGGCCAGTTCCAGCTGCTCCGGCCTCTGTTTCTACCCGTCCTGGACGGCGGGCTGGAGGTGGATGAACTCATGGTGACCCGGCTGGCCGGCGAGGACGTCACGCTCGATTTTCAGGGTGAGCTTAAGCCAATCTCCCTGAAGCTGATAACCCAGGCGCTGGACTGGCCGGTGCTCGAGGGGACCCTGGGCGGCACGATTCCCCGCGTTTCGCTTCGCGACCAGGTGCTGGAGGTGGGCGGCACGGTGGAGATTGCGGTGTTCGACGGTCAGGTCACCGTGGACAGCCTGCGGCTGGAGCGTTTGTTCGGCGTGCTCCCCACGCTGGCCGCGGACATCGCTATCGCCGACATCGACCTAAACCAGATGACCAGCGCCTTTTCCTTCGGGCGCATCGAGGGCCGCCTAAAGGGCCAGGTTGATGGGCTGCGGATGCTTGACTGGCGGCCCGTGGCGTTTGACCTTGAGCTACGCACCGACGAAAGCGCCCGCACCCGGCGCCGCATCAGCCAGCGGGCGGTAGACAACCTGTCGAGCATCGGCGGCGCCGGCGCAGCCCTTGGTTCGACGTTTCTCCGGCTGTTTGACGATTTTGGCTACCGACGGCTTGGGCTCTCTTGCGAACTGCGCAACAACAGCTGCGCCATGGGTGGTGTTGGTGATGCGGGGAGGGGCTATTATCTCGTCGAGGGGTCGGGCATTCCGCGCATCGATATCATTGGCTTTTCCCGCCAGGTGGACTGGCCGCAGCTGCTCCGGCGGCTGGAGGCGGCCACCCGCAGCGGTGCCGCCACGGTCGAGTAGGCTCCGTTCAGGTTACCGTCAGCCGTGCGTCGTAAGATGGAAGTTGTCACAATGGGCGTTGCAACCGGTCTGGTCACGCCAGGCGTTTTGATTGCCAGGAGTTTTGATTGAATAAGACAACCGCATTTTTCTCTACCGCGCTGGTGCTGCTGCTGGCAGCGTGCGTGACCATTAACGTCTACTTTCCGGAAGCTGCCGCCGAGGAAGCTGCTGATCGCTTTATCGACGAGGTGATCGGACCTGATGAGGAACCGGAGCAGGAGGCGGAGACCGAGGCCTCGCTTACGCCTCGGGACGACGCCGGCAGGCTGACCAGGCTGCTGCTGGCAGCGCTGGACGTTGTGGTGTCGCCGGCTCATGCCCAGGCCAATATCAACATCAATACGCCGGAGATCCGCGCAATCCAGTCGCGCATGACCCAGCGTTTCAACAGCGAGCTCAAGACCCACTTTGACAGTGGCGCCATCGGCCTGACCAATGACGCGCGGATCGCGGTGCGGGATCTGTCGGCCGTCGGCCTGCGCAACCGCAGCGCGCTGAACGCCGCCGTGGCTGCGGATAACCGGGACCGGGACGCGGTGTATCGGGAGATCGCCGTCGCCAACGGCCAGCCCGGCTGGGAAGGGCAGATCCGCGAGACGTTTGCCCGGGAATGGGTCGATAACGCCCGGCCTGGCTGGTACTACCAGGACAGCGCCGGCAGCTGGCGCCAGAAGTAGGCCGCAGGCATGTCTCCCACGGCGCTGCCACCGGGCGCGGCCGGTGGCGACGGCTGTTTCTAACAACGGGGAAGATCTAACTTGGGACGTCGCCGCAAGCGGCTGCCGGCGGAGCCGGTCACCGCGGAAATTCATGATCTGAGTCATGACGGCCGGGGCGTGACCCGGGTCAACGACAAGGTCACCTTCGTCCATGGTGCACTGCCCGGCGAAACGGTTCAGCTCCGGCTGATTGGCCGCCGCAAGGACTTCGACCTTGGGGAGGTGGTGCAGGTCGAGCAGCCGAGCCCCCACCGGGTAGAGCCGCTGTGCGCAAACTTTGGCCGCTGCGGTGGCTGCGCCCTTCAGCATCTGGCGCCAGCCGAGCAGATTGCCGCCAAACAGAACGTGCTGAAGGAAAACCTGAGACGCATCGCCGAGCTGGAGCCGGACTCGTGGCTGGAACCGATTACCGGTGATCCTTTTGGCTACCGGCGCAAGGCACGCCTCAGCGTGCGCAACGTGGTCGGCAAAGGGCGCGTGCTGGTGGGCTTTCGCGAGCGCAACGGACGCTACGTTTGTGACATGGTTTCCTGCGAAACGCTGGTGTCCGAGGTTGGCCAGCACCTGGACGTGATTTCTGCCTGCGTGGGCCGCCTGAGCGTGCCGGATGCCATTCCGCAGATTGAGGTGGCGGCGGGTGACGAGGGGCGGGTGCTGGTGATCCGCCACCTGGAACCCCTGAATGAACAGGACCACACCGAGCTGGCGGAGCTGGGCCGGGAGCTGAATTCGACCATTTGGCTGCAGCCTGGCGGTCTCGATTCGCTGCATCGGCTGGATGGCGCCAGTCTCGATGATGCCCCGTTGACTTTCGCCCTGCCGGACTTTGGTCTGACCTTTGAGTTCAGCCCGCTGAACTTTGTGCAGGTCAACGCGGAGATGAACCAGCGGATGGTCGCGCACGCCATCGAGCAGCTGGACCTGGCTCCCGAGCACCGTCTGCTGGACCTGTTTTGTGGCCTGGGCAACTTCACGTTACCGGCGGCGCGCCACTGCGGCGAAGCGGTCGGTGTCGAAGGGGAGCCGGCGCTCGTCGCGCTGGCCGAACGCAATGCGGAACGCAACCAGATTCGCAACGCAAAGTTTTTCGCCGCCGACCTGACCGAATCGGTGGCTGCGACACCCTGGGCTCAACTGGTCTTCGACCGGGTGCTGCTGGACCCGCCCCGCAGCGGCGCGGCGGAGATGGTCCCGCTGCTCGACCGCCTCGCGGCGCCCCGGATCGTCTACGTTTCCTGTCATCCCGGCAGCCTCGCGCGGGACGCCGGCCTGCTGGCGGCGGTGGGTTACCGCCTGGTCACGGCCGGCGTGCTGGACATGTTTCCGCAGACGGCGCACGTGGAGTCTCTGGCGGTTTTTGAGCGAGGAAGCGCGTGAGCTATCTGGTGCTGGGGGTGGCGGGCACCGATCTCGCGTCCCAGGAGCGGGCGTGGCTGGCGGAAGACAGTGTGGCTGGCGTCATTCTGTTTTCCCGGAACTGGGAGTCGCCGGCACAGCTCACAGAGCTCACTGCCGCGGTGCGAGAGGTCTGCAAAGACGGTTTGATCCTCGTGGATCAGGAGGGTGGCCGGGTGCAGCGCCTGACCGATCCCCTGACGCCGCTGCCGCCCCTCGGCCAGCTGGGCGAAGCATGGGAAGCGGATCCCCCGGAGGCTTGCACCCGGGCTGAGGCGCACGGAGAGCTGATGGCTCGGGAAGTGATCGCTCAGGGTATCGACCTCAGCCTGGCGCCGGTGCTGGACCTGCGAGGACCCAGCAGCGTGATCGGTGACCGCGCATTCCACCGCTCACCGGAGGCGGTAGCGGAGCTGGGGGCAGCCTATCGGCGGGGCATGCGCCGGGGCGGCATGGCCGCCTGCGGAAAACATTTCCCTGGCCACGGCTCGGTCGTACCGGATACCCACGTGGAAGACGCGGTGGACGAACGATCCTGGGACGAGATCGCGAGCACGGATCTGGTCCCTTTCCGGCAGCTCATTGCGGAAGGTCTCGAGTCGGTGATGCTGGCCCACGTCAGCTACCCGCGCATCTGCCCGCAGCCGGCGGGGTACTCCCGCACCTGGATTCAGGACGTGCTGCGGGGGCAGCTGAGCTTCACCGGCGTGGTGATCAGCGACGACCTGGGCATGCGCGCGGCGGAGAGTGCCGGAAGCTTTACGGAGCGGATTGAAGCCTCCCTGGGGGCGGGTTGCGATCTGCTGCTGGTTTGCCGCCCGGAAGACGTGGCGGCCACGATGGCGGGCCCGCTGCCGACGAGGGAAACGGTGCCGGGGCGGGTGGCAGCGCTTCGGGCCCGGCCTCAGGCGCTGGACTGGACGGCGCTGGCCGGGAGCCAGCGGCATCAGGAACTTAAGAGCATGATCGTATGACGGACACAACCGGTCTGCCCGCCGGCGCAGATTGTATTCACGACGCAGCGGCGGTGACCGGGGCGCTTCAGCGCATGAGCGAGGAGATCAACGAGCGGATCGCGCCGGGAGTACCCGCCCGCCTGCTCACGATCATGAACGGCGGCATGCTCACGGCGGGTCGACTGGCACCGTTGCTGCATTCGGACCTCACGTTCGATTATCTGCACGCTACGCGCTATCACGCCGAAAAGGGCGCGGAAACCGTTCGCTGGCACGCCCGGCCGCGGGACAGCCTCAAGGACCAGACGGTGCTGCTGGTGGACGACATTCTGGACGAAGGCTACACGCTGAAGGTGGTGCAGCAGTTTGTGCGGGAAGCCGGTGCGCGGTCCGTGCTCACCGCGGTGCTGGCGGAAAAGCTGCACGACCGGCGCGCCGCGGGCGTCAGCGCGGACGTCATTGGCTTGACGGTCCCGGACGTGTACGTGTTTGGCATGGGTATGGATTTCCGCGGTCGACTGCGGCAGCTGGATGCCATCTACGGCCTGCCGGCATGACCGCGGTGGTCATCGGCGGCACCGGCATGTACAGCTGGCCCGGCCTTGCGAACGTGACGACACGGTCGGTGGCAACGCCTTTTGGGGCGCCCAGCGCGGAGTTTCTCTGCGGCACCTGGCACGGGGTACCGGTCGCGTTTCTAGCCCGCCACGGCATAGAGCACCAACATCTTCCTCATCAGGTTAACTACCGCGCGAATCTCTTTGCCTGCCGGGAACTTGGGGCTACCGCGGTGCTGGCGCTGAATACCGTTGGCAGCCTGTGCCCGGATCTGCCGCCCGGCATGCTGGGGCTTCCGGATCAGGTGATCGACTACACCTGGGGGCGGGAACACACCTTCGCCGGTGACCTGGAGATTCCGGCGGTGCATGCGGAAATGACCGCGCCCTACGATGACGCGCTGCGATCACAGCTGCTTGCGTGCGACCGGCACGGCGCCATCGGTCGGGCTGAGGATTGCGTATACGGAGCGGTCCAGGGCCCGCGGCTGGAAACCGCTGCCGAGGTGCGTCGACTCGGTCGCGACGGTTGCCACGTGGTCGGCATGACGGGGATGCCGGAAACCGTGCTGGCACGGGAGCTGGGGCTCAGCTACGCGTGCGTGACGATCACCGCCAACTGGGCCGCGGGTTATGGCGCCGCAGGGCCGATCGTTCTGGAGGACGTGCTCGAGGTGGTGGAGGGGGCGCTGGGCAAGGCCCAGCAGCTCATATCCGATTGGCTCGCCGCGGGTTGACCGGGTAAAATTCAAACAATCGTTTAGAAAGTGTGCCTGTGACTGCTCACCAATCGCCTTACCCGCACCTGCTCGCGCCCCTGGACTTAGGGTTCACCACGCTCCCGAACCGGGTGCTGATGGGCAGTATGCATACCGGCCTTGAGGACCGCCGCCGGGATTACGGGCGGCTGGCGGCGTATTTTGCCGAGCGGGCCGAGGGCGGCGTGGGTCTGATGGTTACCGGCGGCATCGCGCCGACGCTGCGGGGCTGGCTGGCCCCCACCGCGTCGAGCCTCGTCACGGGGCTTCAGGTCAGTCCCCATCGCAAGGTCACCCGGGCCGTGCATGAGGCGGGCGGCCGCATCTGCATGCAGATCCTCCACGCCGGCCGCTACGGTTATCACCCCTTCATCGTGGCCCCGACAGACCGCAAGGCACCTATTTCCAAATTCACGCCGAAGGCGCTGACCTCGCGTCAGGTGGAGCGGGAGATCCGCGGCTTTGTGCGCTGCGCCCGGCTGGCCCGGGACGCGGGCTACGACGGCGTCGAAATCATGGGCTCGGAAGGTTACCTGCTGAACGAATTCACCGCACCGGAGGTGAATCAGCGGGACGATGAGTGGGGCGGCAGTGCCGAAAACCGTCGCCGTTTTCCGGTGGAAATTGTCCAGCGGGTGCGCGAGGCGGTGGGCGATGACTTTATTTTGATTTTTCGCCTGTCGCTGCTCGATCTGGTGAAAGGCGGTTGCGACTGGACCGAAATTATCGCCCAGGCGCAGGCGGTGGAGGCCGCCGGCGCCACCATCATCAACAGTGGCATCGGGTGGCATGAGGCGCGCATCCCCACCATCGCCACCATGGTGCCCCGGGCCGCCTTTACCGGCGTCACGGCCCGGCTGCGGGCCGAGGTCAACGTGCCGGTGATTGCCACCAACCGTATCAACACGCCGGAGGTGGCGGAGCAGATCCTCGCTGACGGCGAAGCCGACATGATCTCCATGGCGCGGCCGCTGCTGGCGGACGCCGAGTTTGTGCGCAAGGCCGAGCGCGGTCAGGCGGAACGGATCAACACCTGCATCGCCTGCAATCAGGCTTGCCTCGACCACACGTTTACCGGCAAGCGGGCGAGCTGCCTTGTGAATCCCCGTGCCTGCTATGAAACCGAAATCAACTACAAGCCGGCGCTGCGCCCCAAGCGGGTCGCGGTTGTCGGCGGCGGCCCGGCAGGCCTGGCGGCGGCCAGCGTGGCAGCCGAGCGGGGCCACGAAGTGGTGCTGTTCGAAGCGTCGGAGAACATCGGGGGGCAGTTCAACATGGCCCGGCGCATTCCCGGCAAGGGCGAGTTTTCCGAGACGCTGCGCTATTTTGCCCAGCGCCTAAGGCGTGCCGGGGTGACCGTGCGCACCAATCATGCGACCACCGCGGAGGAGCTTTTGGCCGGCGCGTTTGAGGAGGTGATCCTCGCCACCGGCGTGACGCCGCGGATTCCCAATATTCCCGGACTGGATCATCCCAGCGTGCTGTCCTACGTGGACGTGCTGACCGGCGCCGAAACGGTGGGCCAGCGCGTTGCGATCATCGGCGCCGGCGGGATCGGTTTCGACGTGGCTGAATACCTGGTGCACGCGGATCCGCGGCACGAAGACAGCAAGGGTGACTTTTTTCAGCGCTGGGGCATTGACCCCACCTTTGAAAGCCGCGGCAGCGTAACCGGGCCGGAACCGGTGGTTCCGCCACCGGCCCGCGAGATCACACTGCTGCAGCGGCGCCAGAGCAAGCCGGGAAAAACCCTGGGTAAGACCACCGGTTGGGTCCACCGGATCAATCTTCGGGCCCGGGGCATTAAGGCGCTCACCGGCGTTACCTATGAGCGGGTGGACGACAATGGGCTGCACATTCTGAACGGGGACGGTGAGGCCCAGCGGATTGAGGTGGACCACGTGGTGGTGTGTGCGGGACAGAATCCCCGCCGGGATCTGGTGACTCCGCTGGAGGCCGGCGGCGTGACGCCCCACCTGATCGGCGGCGCTTCCGAAGCGGCCGAGCTGGATGCCAAACGCGCCATCCGCCAGGGGTCACTGCTGGCGGCAGAGCTTTAGGCCGGCGTTTCGCGGTTCTCGGTGCCCTCCCCGGGGGTAATGAACAGCATCCGTGTGGAGGTGGTGACCTTCGCCGTATGCCAAACACCCTGGGGAACAATCGCGTACTCGCCGCTTTTCCCAAGCTCCAGGGCCTGATCGGTGCCGTCGATGCGCAGCAAAAAGGTGCAGGCCCCCTCCAGCAGCACCACCAGTTCATCGCCGGCGGGATGCATTTCCCAGGTGGGCCAGTCGTTCGCGAAAGCATGCTCGGCGATGAGCACGTGGCCGCGAAACTGGTCAAAGTCTTCGTCCAGCGACTGATAAAGCTCCGGCCCCGCCTCCCGCGGATGCAGCGTCAGGTCCGGTGCGAGGACGGTAAAAACTTTGCTGAGGTCCCGCAGCGCGGTCATGCTTTTTTCAGCAGGCGGACGATGAACAGCAGCAGCAGGGCGCCGGCGGTGGCCATGATGACGTTGCCGATCATGCCCTGGGCCGAGAGGCCCAGCAGCCGAAAAACAAAGCCCCCCAGGAACGCCCCGATCACGCCCACCACCATGTTGCCCAGCAGGCCAAAACCTTTGCCTTTCATCAGCGAAGCAGCAATCCAGCCGGCAAGGGCGCCGATACCCAGAAAAATCAGAATATCCACTTAGGCTCTTCAAAGGTCGCGGGGGCTTCTGAGGATACCTCAGGACCCCGCGGTTTGCTGATCAGGACTCCCGCAGGGCGGTGGAGACCGGCAGCCGCGCCGCCCGGATCGCCGGCAGCAGGCTGCCAAAAAACCCGATTACCAGCGCCAGGATCACCCCCTGGGTCAGCAGCTGCGGGGTGACCGCAAAGCCGAACACCACCTGGCTGAAGCTGGAAAAGTTGAGCGTCGACACGGTAAAGCCGTTAAACAGGGCCCAGGCCAGCAGGCCTCCGATCAGGCCGCCGATGGCGGCCAGCAGCAGCGCCTCCACCATGACCGAGACCACGATGGGGAAGTTGGCAAAACCCAGCGCTCGCAGGGTGGCAATTTCCCGCGACCGGTCCGAAACCGCTGTGTACATGGTGTTGATGGCGCCGAACACCGCGCCCAGGGCCATCAGGATGGCCACCGCGTAGCCGGCACCTTTGATAAACGTGGTCAGCGGGCCGGACTGCTCCGCATAGTAATCAGGTTCCGTCGCCAGCTTCAGCGACAGGCGGGGATCCTGGTTGAGGTGGTCCACCAGCGCCTGATAACCCGCTGGATCGGCCAGCTTCAGACTCACCGAGCTGACGCCGTTGCCCCGGCGGTAGGCGCCCTGGAGTACGCGTACGTCTGCCCACAGCTCCGACTCGTGAATGCCGCCGTTGGCGGAAAACACGCCAACCACGTCCCAGACCTGTTCGCCGAAGCGCATGGTTTGGCCCACATTGAGTCCCGAGAACTGATTCAGACTGGCCTCGCCCACTATCAGCTCCTGGCGCCCCGGTTCAAACCAGCGGCCCTCGACAATATCCACGTGGGGTCGGACGGCGCGCACCTGAGGTTCGACGCCCCGCAGCGGTACGTTGAAGCTGGTATCGACTCCTTTTTTTTCCACGCTCACCACAACGTAAAGCTCGGCCGAGGCCAGCGGCCCGTTTTCGTTCTGGGCAATGCCGGGGGCGTCGCGGATGATGCGCGCCTGTTCCCCGGACAGGCCCGAGTCCAGCTCGGAGGTAGCAGCGGAGCGGAGCGCAATCACATTGCCCGGATCACCGCCGCTGGCCATGGTGCGCTGAAAGCCCGTCGCCATGGACAAAACGGCAACAAACACCAGCACCACGCCGGCCACGCCGGCGATGGCCACCAGGGAGTTGCCGCTGCGCTGTTTCAGCGATTTCAGATTTTGCGCCGTTATGGCAACCGTCTGCTTAAGCATGATGAGACCTCCTCAGCGCCGGGCCAGGGCTTTCACAACGTCCAGCCGCTGCGCGCGGATCGCCGGCAGCACCCCGGCGACGATGCCCAGTCCTACCGCCAGCGCTACGCCCAGCAGGAGCGCTCCGGGCGTCATGATCAGGCCGGGCAGGAAGCGCGCCATGGCTTCCCGCAAGCCGGTGGTCAGCACCAGGGCCAGCAGGAGTCCAAGGCAGCCCGCCACGGTGGACAGCAGCACGCCTTCGGAGAGGATCAGACCGAGCACGGACCGGTCGGAAAATCCGAGTGTCTTCATCACCGCAATTTCGCTCGTCCGCTCCCGCACGGACTGGGCCATGGTGTTGCCGGCAACGAGCATCATGGTGAAGAAGACGGCCAGCAGCACGTAGCGGACGATGGCGCCGATATTGCCAAACTGATTGGCAAACCCCTGCACAAATCCTTTCTCCGTGGTGGTTTTGGTTTCCGCCGGGGAATTGGCGAACATCCGATCCACCTCGCGGGCGATGCGTTCGGACTGATCAGCCTCGTCGATCAGCAGCGTGTACCGGCCCACGGTATCGCGGCCAAACTGGCGCGCTTCATTGAAGTACTCGTAGTTAAAGTACAGCGCCTGTTCCCCGGCCCGGGAGGGGGAGGGGTCCCGAAACAATCCGACCAGGTCCAGCTCCCAGGAGCGGTTACCGTCCTGCTGGGGCCAGATGGTGGAACCGATGGGCACGCGGTCGCCGATGGAAAAGCCGAGTTTTTCCGCCAGCTTTTCGCCCATCACCATGCCGGTGCGGGTGCGCTTCCAGGCGTCCCACTGTTCCTCCGGCATGGTGTATTCCGGATACACCTGCCGGAATGAGTCCACGTCGGTGGGCGTGGACTGAATCTGGTTCCGGGGATCCTGGTGGTAGCCGCCGAACCAGGTGTAATGGCTGATGGTCTTGACGCCTTCAATGTTGGCAATGCGGTTCTGATAGCTGATCGGCAGCGGCACCGTAAGCGATACCTTGTGGATCGTGACCAGCCGGTCCGCACCGGCGAGATCCAGACCGATGCTGAACGATTTGCTCAGGGCCGTGAGCAGGCCATAGAGCAAAAAGGCAATGAGGATGGACAGGCCGGTAAACAGCGTGCGCACCTTTTTCCGCCCGAGGTTTTTGCGAATCAGGTGAAACCTCATGCCGCCGCCTCAGACTCAGCGGCGGTCACCAGGTCGCCCTTGTCCATGTGCAGCGTGTGCCGGGCGTGATCTGCGGCACGGGGATCGTGGGTCACCATCACGATGGTTTTGCCGTGCTCCGCATTGAGGATCTGGAGCAGCTCCAGAATTTCGTCCGCGGTCTGCCGGTCGAGATCACCGGTGGGTTCATCCGCCAGGATCAGGGAGGGGTCGCTCACCAGCGCCCGGGCGATGGCCACCCGCTGCTCCTGGCCGCCCGACAGCTCCCGGGGATAGTGTTTGGCACGATCAGCAAGGCCCACCACTTCCAGCGCAGTCTGGGCCCGCTGGCGCCGTTCTTTGGCCTTGAGGGACGTCAGCAGCAGCGGCAGCTCCACATTGCGCTGCGCGCTCAGCACGGGCATCAGGTTGTAAAACTGAAAGATGAAGCCCACCTGGCCGGCGCGCCAGCGGGCCAGCCGGGCGCTGCTCATCTGATCCAGCCGCGCATCGCCCACCTGAATCTCGCCGGAGGTCGGCCGGTCCAGTCCGCCGATCAGGTTCAGCAGCGTGGTTTTTCCCGACCCGGACGGACCCATGAGTGCCACAAAATCGCCCTGGTCGATGGTCAGACCCAGGTTCTTGAGCACCTCCACGGATTCTTTGCCCTTGCGGTAGGTTTTGCCTAAAGCCCGCGTTGTGACCAGTGCGTTCATGTGTCCTCCTCGGCAATCACAGCGTCGCCGTCAGTCAGGGTGTCCGGGGGGCGGTCAATCACCGCCTGACCGGGCTCAAGCCCGCTGCGGATCAGGACCTGAGCGGGTGACAGGGGCAGGGCGCTCAGGCTGCGCCAGAGCGCTTTGCCGTCCGCCACCGTAAAAACGCCCTCCCGGCCGTCACGGCGGGCGAGGGCGGAGCGTGGCACCGCGGTGCCGGTCAGCGGCTGACCGGGCGTCACCTTGGCCCCGTCCATAAAAGAAACCTTGATCCCCATGTCGGGTAAGACGCGCTGGTCCCGCTCGTTCAGGCCCACGCGAACCCGCACCGTGGCCTTTTGCCGGTCGGCGGTCGGGATGATGGCGATGACGCGGGCGGGAATGGCCCAGTCGGGATAGGCATCCAGCCGGGCTGTGACGGGCTGGTCAACTTTGACCCGGTCGATGAAGGCCTCGTTGACATCGACCTCCACCTCGAGGGAATCCATATCGACGATGGTGCAGATGCCGGTGCGGGTAAAACCTCCGCCGGCGGAGACGGGGGAGATCATCTCGCCCGGCTGCGCCGCTTTGGCCACCACCACGCCCGCGAAGGGAGCGCGAATCACCGTATCGTCCAGCCGTTCCGCCTGCAGAGCGGCGGCACGCTGGGCCACCTGGACATCTTCCCGGCCCGTGGCCAGGCGTGCTTCCAGGGCTTCGGTTTCGGCGATCGCCTCATCCACCGCCGACTGGCTGGCCAGGTCCCGGCGATGCAGCTCAGCGGTGCGATCCCGCTGCCGCCGGGATTCCTTCAGCGACGCCCGGGTTTCGTTCAGCGCGGTGCGCGCCCGGGCCAGCTGGGCCTCGTTAAGCTTAAGCTGCGCCTGTTCCAGCGTATCGTCGAGATAGGCGAGGATCTGGCCGGCTTCCACCACCATGCCTTCCTCGATCAGCACTTCCCGCACCTTGCCGGTGATCTGCGAGGAAACGGTAGCGCGGCGCCGCGCGGTCACGTAGCCGGATGCGTCCAGCACGGTCGTGCCGCGGGACTCGCTGAGCACTGCGCTGGTGGCGATCACGGTCGTTACCTGCGCCGGCGGTTCGCGAACGACCATCCACCAGGCGGCGGCGGCGGCAAGGAGCGCAATGATCACCACGGCGATTAACCACTTCCGGCCGCTGCCATCGTCCGGCGGGACGGTGGCGGGTTCCATGCGCAGTTGGTTGAGCAGCTCAGCTTTTTTATTCATAGGCCGGTTCGGGTGCCGGTTTGTGGGTGGAAGCTGTGTTTCACTGTCAAAATGTACTGCGCGGGGTCAGGCGGCGCCAGCGCCAAGGGTCACCAGCGCCGGGTGACAGCTGTCACTCGGCGAACTGAAGCTCCGCCAGATGGCGATACAGGGGGGATGCGTCAAGCAGCTCTTCGTGGGTGCCCTGGCCGGCGATTTGTCCTTCATCCAGCACGATGATGCGGTCGGCCTGGCGCACCGTGGCCAGCCGGTGGGCAATGATCAGCGTGGTGCGTCCTTCCATCACCGCGTCCAGCGCCGCCTGCACGAGGCGTTCGCTCTCGGCGTCGAGAGCGCTGGTGGCTTCATCCAGCAGCAGCACCGGCGGGTCTGTGAGCACCGCCCGGGCAATGGCGATGCGCTGCGCCTGACCGCCGGACAGGCGCACCCCCCGCTCACCGAGAAAGGTGTCGTAGCCGTCCTTCAGGTCCGCGATGAACTGATCCGCGTGGGCCGTGCGGGCCGCCTCGCGCACCTCCTCTTCGCTGGCCTGGGGCCGGCCGTAGCGGATGTTCTCAAGGGCATTGGAAGAAAAAATGGTGACGTCCTGAGCCACCAGCCCCAGCTGGGTGCGGTAGGCGAGCAGGTCCAGCTGATCAATCGGTGTGCCATCCAGACACACCGCTCCCCGGGTGGGTTCGTAAAAGCGCATCAGCAGCTGGAACACGGTGGATTTGCCTGCGCCGGAAGCGCCGACCAGGGCGAGCTTTTCTCCCGGCTCGATGGCGAGGTCGAGCTGTTTGAGAATGGGCTTGTCGGGCCGGGAGGGGTAGGCAAACTCCACCTGATCAAAGGTCAGGGCGCCTTTCGCCCGCGGGGCCAGCGGCGCCGGTTCCGGCGGTGACTGGATGTCCGGTGTGAGATTAAGCAGCTCGAGAATGCGCTCCAGCGCACCGGCCGCCCGCTGCAGTTCTCCGTAAACCTGCGTAAGCGCCCCGGTGGTGCCGGCGGCGATCACCGCGTAGAGCACAAACTGGCTCAGGGTGCCGGCGGACATCTCCCCGGAGATCACTTCCCGCGCACCGATCCACAGCACCCCGATAATGCCGCCAAACATGAGCCAGCCCACGAGCATGGCCATGAGGGTTTCGGCCCGGATACGCATGCGGGCGACATCGAAGACCGACTCCGCGGTGGAGCCAAACCGCTCCGACTCGCGCCGGTCCTGGGCATAGGCCTGCACCGTTTTGATGGCGTTGATCGTCTCCGTGGCGGCGGCGGACATATCGGCGATGCGATCCTGATTGCGCTTGGACAGCTTGCGCACCCAGCGACCCATCAGCACGATGGGCGCCACGATCAGGGGGATCAGCAGGCCGATGAGCATCGCAAGCCAGGGGCTGGTCACCACCATCATGGCGCTCGCGCCAAGAAACATGAAACCGGACCTCAGGGTGATGGAAAACGTGCTGCCCACCACCGACTCCACCAGCGTGGTGTCGGTGTTGATGCGGGACAGCACCTCGCCGGTGCGGGTGGTTTCAAAAAAAGTCGGCGAAAAGGCCATCACCTTGCGATAAACAGCGCGCCGCAGATCCGCCACCACGCGCTGACCAATCCAGGTGACCCAGTAGTAGCGCAGGGAAGTAAACAGCCCCATGGCCAGGGCCACGCCCAGTAGCAGCAGAAAGTAGCGCGCAATGGTGGCTTCCTGGGACGGATCGAAGCCCAGATCGATCATCTGGCGTACCGCCACCGGCAGCGTCAGCGTGGTCGCTGCGCCCAGGATCAGAAAGAGCAGGGCAAAAGCGGCCTGCCGCAGGTACGGCTGAATGTAGGGCCACAGCTGGCGTAATACGGCCAGATTTTTTGAAGGTTCGCGATCCACGGAGACACCCCGGCAGGACGCCGGATTTTACCAGCAATCAGAGGGTGCAGCGGTCTCCGTTGCGGAAACGTGAGGCTTTGCTCAAGGCGCGGGCAGCACGATGTTGTTCTGCGCGACCCACTGCTTCAGATCCTCCGGCAGCGGCGCCTCCACCAGGTGCCGACGGTAGGCATGCCAGGTGGCCAGAAACGCCTCCCGGTCAGCGTTTGCCGCGTTGCGCCGCAGCTCCTCCCACCAGAACTCCGGAGAGTCCACCCGTGGTGCGACCGTCTCGAGATCCAGGACCACCGGCGCGTCGGACACCGCCGTGCTCTCGCCGACGGAGACATCTCGGGGCGGGAGCGGCTTAATGTAGCGGGGCTGGTAGGAGTCCGGCGGCGGCGTGGGCGGCTGAAAATACCGCGCCATCTGCAGCATCAGACTGGTGCAGAGCACCACCGAGGCGGCGGCACTGGCCGGCCAGATCCAGCCGGGTGAAGGTGGACCCTTCTTGAGCACCTGCCGGGCGTGCCGGCGGATCTGACGGTCCAGGTTCGGCCCGGGGCCGGCCCCACCGGCGGTTGATTCACTTTCCGCCGCCTGCTTCCAGGCGGATCGAAGCTTGTCGCTAGCAGATGGATTCATAAAGATCCCCCAGCGCCTCTCGTAGCTTGGCTGTGGCATATCGCATGCGGCTTTTGATCGTTTCCCGGCCGCAGCCGCAAATGTCTGCGATTTCCTGAAGTGTCATATCCTGCTCCAGATGCAGCAGGACGGTGGTTCGCTGTTCCAGCGGCAAACTGCTGAGAGCCGCGCGGAGCGCGGGCCCAAGTCGTCGCTCGTCGGGATCGTTCGCTGCCGCTCCGGTGTTGCCGGCGGGCAGCGCGTCGGGCGCCTCCAGCGGCAGCGGCCGCGGGCGCCGATGGCGATCGATCACCAGATTGCGGGCGATGCGGTAGAGCCAGGTGGAAAAGCGGGCGCTGGCGATGTAGCGCTCGCGGGCGTCGATCACCCGCACCCAGGCCTCGTGAAACAGCTCCTCAGCGACCGCGTCGATGCCCACGCTGTGTTTGAGATAGCGAAACAAAGGTCCCTTGTGACGTTCGTACAGCTCGTCAAAGGCGGCGGCATCACCCTCTGCGTAGCGCTGCATCAATGCCCGGTCCGTGCAGCGTTCCGGCTCCTCCGCGGCGGTCCTGGTAGTGGACGCGGGGGGAAACGTGAGGCCTTGTGAAACCGTATCGGTCATCCGCCGTTGGATCTATCCTTGCATTCCCGGGGTTTAAACGCTTTAGAGGCCATTGTGGGGTTAGGGTTCCCGCGACTCGATTTCATCGACGACCGCCCGCACCCGGTCGGCCTTCAAATCAATCACGATCGGGTCACCCTGTTTGACCTCGGCCGCGCTGCGAACCACCGCCCCGGCCGCCGTACGGGTGACCGAATAGCCCCGGTCCAGCACCGCCAGCGGACTCACCGCCTGCAGCGCCCGGGAAACCGCCGCGAGCTGGGTTTTGCGCGCGGTGAGTTCCCGCCGGCCCACGCCGCTGAGCTGCAGCGTCCGCTCCTCGAGCCGCCGGCCCAGGCGATCGATCAGCGCCGACGGGTTTTGCCGGTGCAGCCGGGCCTCAAAGTCCGCCGCCGTCCGCCGCCGATCCTGATCAGCCCGCTGCCGGGCGTCCTTGAGGCGCGGTTTGAGCTGGCTTAGCCGCTTCGCCGCCTGCTCCACCCGCCGCGCCGGTGACGCCTGCTTCAGACGCCGGGTGAGGGCGTTGACGCGCAGCGCAAGCTGCTGCAGGCGGTGGCGCTGGTCCCGGGTCATGCGGTCTCTAAGCTCCCGGCGCCGCTGCTGGGCTGCAGTGATGTGGGCCGCCGGTGAAGTGGTCTGCAGTCGGCGCTCAAATTCCCCAAGCCGCAGCCAGTATTCCTGCAGCCGGCCCCGAAGGCTTCGCTGCAGTCGCTGCTGACCGGCCAGGAAGATGCGTCGGAGTTCATCGCTGTCCGGTGCCAGCAGCTCCGCTGCCGCGGACGGTGTCGGAGCGCGGACGTCGGCGACAAAATCACTGATTGAGAAGTCCACTTCGTGGCCGACGGCGCTGATCGTCGGCACCGCCGCCGCTGCGAGATCCCGGGCGAGGCCCTCATCGTTAAACGCCCACAGGTCCTCCAGGGAGCCGCCACCTCGGGTGAGCAGCACCAGATCCGGCTGCAGCGCCACCGCCCGGGCCAGGCCCCGGCGGAGCTCCACCGGCGCCCGATCGCCCTGCACCAGGCTCGGTACCACGGTGACCCGCAGCGTCGGATAGCGGCGGGTAAGCACGGAAAGCACGTCTTTCAGCGCTGCACCGCTGGGGGAGGTGATCACCGCCAGGTGTCGGGGGAAGGGGGGCAACTCGCGTTTGCGGGCCTCATCGAAGAGTCCTTCCGCCGCAAGCTGCTTTTTCAGCGCTTCGAACTGGGCTCGCAGCAGCCCCTCGCCGGCGGCCTCAACTTCATCCACGATCAGCTGGAACTCGCCCCGGGCCTGGTAAAGGCTGACCCGGGCCCGCACCAGGATCTGCTGGCCCGCCTTCAGCGGCAGCGAAACGTTGCGGTTCTTGAACAACGCGCAGCGGACCTGGGCCTGGGCATCTTTCAGCGTGAAGTACGCGTGGCCGGACGGCGGCGTGGACAGATTGGAAATTTCTCCCTCAAGCCAGACGTCACCGAGCTGGCCTTCAAGCAGCAGGCGTACGCGGCGGTTGAGATCGGAGGGTTTGAGGACTTCGCGGGTAGCGAACAGGTCGTTCTGTTCCATTCGGCGATGATACACCTGCCCACGCGCCGACGGATGAGATAAAATGGGGCGATTTACTTGCTCACCCGGCTGGACCGCCCGCGGCCAGGTCGGGGTGCCCGGACAAGGAAATCGGCCCATGCGTATCAAACAGGAGGCTCTGACTTTTGACGACGTCTCTCTGGTCCCTGCTTATTCGGACGTTCTGCCCTCCCAGGTAGACCTTGAGTCTCACCTGACCCGGGACATCACCCTCAAGGTGCCCCTGGTCTCCTCCGCCATGGACACGGTCACGGAGGCCCGGCTGGCCATCACCATGGCGCAGGAGGGCGGCATCGGGGTCATTCACAAAAACATGTCGCCGGAGGAGCAGGCGCGGCAGGTTCGCCAGGTGAAAAAATTTGAGGCTGGCGTGATCCGCGACCCGATCACGGTGGGGCCCTACACGACCATCCGCGAAGTTCTGGACCTGACCCACGCGCGCAATATCTCCGGCGTTCCGGTGGTCGACGACGACGGCCTGGTCGGCATCGTGACCAGCCGCGACATGCGCTTTGAGCGCAAGCTGGACGACCCGGTACGCAACATCATGACCCGCAAAGACGAGTTGGTCACGGTCGGCGAGAAGTACGACCCGGATGAGGTCCTCGAGCTACTGCACCGGCATCGGATCGAAAAGGTGCTGGTGGTCAACGATACTTTTGAGCTGCGCGGCCTGATCACCGTGAAAGATATCCAGAAGAGCCGGGAACATCCCCACGCGTGCAAAGACGAGCACGAGCGGCTGCGGGTAGCGGCGGCGGTGGGTGTTGGCGGCGATACGGAGGAGCGCGTGTCGCTGCTGACCGAAGCCAACGTCGACGTGCTCGTCGTGGACACGGCGCACGGCCACAGCACCGGGGTGCTGGACCGGGTGCGCTGGATCAAACAGCACTATCCGGACGTGCAGGTCATCGGCGGCAATATCACCACCGGCGAAGGCGCCGTGGCGCTGGTAGAAGCCGGCGCCGACGCCGTGAAGGTGGGCGTTGGCCCGGGCTCCATCTGCACCACCCGCATCGTGGCCGGCGTCGGCGTACCCCAGGTGTCGGCGGTGATGAACGTGGCAGAGGCGCTGGCTGATACCGGCGTCCCGCTGATCGCTGACGGCGGCATCCGCTACTCCGGCGACCTGGCCAAGGCCGTGGCCGCCGGTGCCCACAGCGTGATGGTGGGGGGGCTGTTTGCCGGCACGGAAGAGGCGCCGGGCGAGGTGGAGCTGTTTCAGGGGCGATCCTACAAAAGCTATCGCGGGATGGGGTCTCTCGGCGCCATGCAGCGCGGCAGCAGCGATCGCTACTTCCAGGACGGGCTGAGTGAAGACAAGCTGGTGCCGGAGGGTATCGAGGGCCGGGTGCCTTACAAGGGGCCGCTACGGGCGGTGTTTCACCAGCTGGCGGGCGGGCTGCGCTCCAGCATGGGCTACTGCGGGTGCGGGACGGTGGACGACATGCGTCAGCGACCGGAATTTGTGCGGGTGACCAACGCCGGCGTTCAGGAGTCCCACGCGCACGATGTGACCATCACCAAAGAGCCGCCGAACTATCGGCTGCAGCGGTGAGCCGGTGGAAAGTCGCCCGACCAGCAACGTCACCCGCAACGCCGCCCCCCAGGTTCGCAGCACGGGGATCGAGGCCATGACCCGGGATATCCACGAGCACCGACTGCTAATCCTCGACTTTGGCTCTCAGTACACGCAGCTGATTGCCCGGCGGGTGCGGGAGATTGGTGTTTACTGCGAGATCTTTCCCTGGGATGCGGATCCGGCGCTGTTTACCCGCCTGGCGCCGCGGGGCGTGATTTTGTCCGGCGGGCCCGAGTCGGTGCACGGGAACGATACGCCGACCATTCCTCCCAGCCTGTTTGACCTGGATGTGCCGATCCTCGGCGTCTGCTACGGCATGCAGGCGCTGGCGGCCCACTTCGATGGCGATGTAGAGGCGTCCGGCGAAAGGGAGTTCGGCTACGCCGAGGTCACGCCGGACCCGGCATCGGTGCTGCTCTCCGGGCTTTCTGATCGGGGATCGGAGGAGACGGCGATGCTCGACGTATGGATGAGCCACGGTGATCACGTGACGCGGGCTCCGGCGGATTTTGAGGTCGTGGCCAGCACCCCTTCGGCACCCATTGCCGCTATTCAGCACGCGGACAAAAAGATGTTTGGCGTGCAGTTTCATCCGGAGGTGACGCACACCAAGCGCGGGCGGGCGATGCTCGAGCGATTTGTGGTGGACGTTTGCGGCTGCGCAACGCTGTGGACCGCTGATTCGATCGTCGAAGACGCGGTCACCCGCATCCGGGAACAGGTGGGGGACGATGAGGTGATTCTCGGCCTGTCCGGCGGCGTCGACTCGTCGGTGGTCGCCGCGCTGCTGCACCGGGCCATCGGCGAACAGCTTACCTGCATTTTTGTGGATACCGGCCTGCTGCGCTATCAGGAAGGGGATCAGGTTATGGACACCATGGCCGCGCACATGGGGGTCCGGGTCCGGCGGGTGGACGCAGCGGAGCAGTTTTTTTCCGCCCTCGCCGGAGAGACGGACCCGGAGAAAAAGCGCAAGATTATCGGCGGCGAGTTTATCAAGGTCTTTGAGGCAGAGTCCCGGCGGCAGAAAAACGCCCGCTGGCTGGCCCAGGGCACCATCTATCCCGACGTCATCGAATCCGCTGGCGCCGCCACCGGCAAGGCCCATGTGATCAAGTCCCACCACAACGTGGGTGGTCTGCCGGACGACATGGAGCTTGAACTGGTGGAGCCGCTGCGGGAGCTGTTCAAGGATGAGGTGCGGCGCATCGGCACCACGCTTGGACTGCCCCGGGAAATGGTCTACCGGCACCCCTTTCCCGGTCCCGGCCTGGGCGTGCGAATCCTCGGCGAGGTCAAACCGCAATATGCGGAGCTGCTCGCCCGGGCCGATCACGTGTTTATCGAAGCGCTGCGCGAGGCGGACCTGTATGACCAGGTAAGCCAGGCATTTGCCGTCTTCCTGCCGGTGAAATCCGTCGGCGTAGTGGGGGACCAGCGGGCATACGAGTATGTGGTGGCGCTGCGAGCGGTGGAAACGATCGATTTTATGACCGCCCACTGGGCCCACCTGCCGTATGAGTTTCTGGACCGGGTGGCGGGAAAAATCATCAATACCATCCCGGGCATCTCCCGCGTGGTCTACGACATTTCGGGTAAGCCACCCGCCACCATCGAGTGGGAGTAAACGAAGGACCCATGCGCGAAGCGCTGGCGCTGGCCGCGCGGGCGGCGCGGCTGGGAGAGGTGCCGGTGGGCTGCGTGGTGACGCATCAGGACCGGGTCATTGCCGGCGCTCACAACGCGCCCATCAGCACCAACGATCCTTCTGGCCACGCGGAAATCCGTGCACTGCGACTGGCGGCAAAGAAGCTGAACAACTACCGACTGCCGGAGTGCAGCCTCTACGTCACGCTGGAGCCCTGCGCCATGTGTGCCGGCGCCATCGTCCACGCGCGGATCAAGCGGGTGGTGTTTGGCGCCGCCGATCCCCGGGCCGGCGCCGGCGGCAGCGTGCTGAACCTGCTTGCGCCAGGCTACGGCAATCACGACTGTGAGGTGGAAGGGGGCGTGCTGGCGGCGGATTGCGGGGCGCAGCTGAAAGCGTTTTTCCGCGCTCGCCGTTAGCGCGGGAATCGTCGGGTCAGGCCTGCGAGGTGCTGACTTTTGCCCCGCCGAGCCGCAATCGCCGCACCGCCTGCCGCAGCTGCCGCAGTCGGTCCTTCGAGTCCCCCTCCCGACCATAGCGCAGCGCCACGTAGTCGGCGGTGATCTGGTTGATCTGCGGGCCGGCCGGCGCCAGCGTTGCGCTGGCCCGGTTGGCAAAATCCTGCGGGCCTTCCGAGGGCCGCCGGGTTACACCGCGCCGCGCCAGCTTGCGACAGAAGCGGGCGTACTCCCGGGCGGCGGGGTCCAGATCGCCCAGCCACTGGGAGCGCATCAGCAGTCGCATCACCAGCGCAAGCAGGACAAAACAAACCCCGGACAGGAGGAGGACGGCCGTGCGGATGCCCATTTCTTCGATACCTACCGGCGACAGCAGCGCCCGCTGCCGGGCCTGGTCAAACTTCAGCACCCAATCGGTCCAGAGTCGGTGAATCGAGTCGAGCTGGCTGCGAAGATCCCGAACCCAGGAATAGTCCCACAGCCCCCGGCGCTGCCCGCCGGCCGCCGCCAGGGCACCCAGGTCAACCCGCTCTGGCGCCACCGCTGCGGTGGGATCCACGCGCACCCAGCCCTCCGGCTCCAGCCACACCTCGGCCCAGGCGTGGGCGTCGGACTGGCGTACGAGCAGGTACTGGGGATCACCGACAAACTCCCCGCCGAGGTACCCCGTCACCACCCGGGCGGGAATGCCCGCGGCGCGCATCAGAAACACAAACGCGGAGGAGTAAAACTCGCAATAGCCTTCCCGGGTTTCAAATAGAAAATCGTCAACCGTGTGGAAGCCGAGCGGGGGCGGGGTGAAGGAGTAGGCGTAGTTTTCTTCCCGGAAACTCCGCAGCACCGCGGCCACCAGGCCTGCCTTGTCGTCGCCGAACTGTTCCAGCAGCTGTTGCGCGTACTCCTGTGTTCTGGGGTTGCGGCCATCGGGTATCTGCAGCGCCAGCGAGCCCGCGGTCCAGCGGTCCACCTGCTGGTTTTTGAGATAGTCCGGATCGCTGGACATCTTGTAGGTGAAGGTCCGGGTCACCGGCTTCGTGCGGTGTAGCGTGTAGTCCCGCTCAAGCCCGATCCAACCGCCCCGGGGCGTCACCGGCGTGTCCAGGGCGAACAGCCAATACTGCTGGGAGGGCTCCATGGTGACCTCGTAGCGAATCGGATCGTCGACCTCGCCCTGAATCCGCCCGATGCGCTGCGGCTCCGGGTCTTTCCGTTTGAACTGGTCGCAAGGTGCTTCGCGACACCAGGCCGATCCATCAAAGTGCCACAGCACCGGTCCGCGCCAGTAGAGCTGCTCCTGCGAGACCGGGGGGCCGGAAAGAAAGTCCACGCGAAACGCCGGCGAGTCATCGACAAAGAGCTCGCGGATGGACCCGGGTTCCATGTGGTCAGAAATACCGGTTTTGCCGTAGAGCGCGTCCGATTTAAGGCTTTGAGTCGTTTCTCCACGGAGATTATTTTTCCTTCGTTATTTCTCTTGACATCAGGATTGAAATGGTC